>NZ_JBQEOG010000001.1:129328-355658 GCF_052045085.1 Stenotrophomonas sp. 22385 | reverse complement strand
GGGGGGGGGGGGGGGGGGGGGGGGGGGCCCCCCCCCCCCCCCCCCCCCCCCCCCCCCCCCCCGACCGTAGAGCCACGCCCTGCGTGGCTGGCTTTCACGGCCCCCACCCCCAGTTGAACGCTCGGATCCAAGGGGCTGGAACCGCCAAAGCCCCACCCGCATATCGTTCCGGCCCACCCCGGCAAAGCGCGATGACGGTCACAGGACGATTCTTTCCAACCGGTGCCTGTCGCCCCGCGACGATAGGGGTACACTGCCGGCCGTGAGCGTCCAGGCATCCATCGGACGCACCGCTGGCCGCACATGCGGCCACGAGGCAGCAGACGCGGACCAGGCCCCCAGCCCTGTCCAGGTTCAACCCCTCCGGCCCTGCCGGGTGCACTCCAAAACGAGAGACCAAGATGAGCGACAAGGTTGTACATGTCGGCGATGCCGACTTCGATAGCACCGTACTGAATTCCAAGGAACCGGTCCTGGTCGATTTCTGGGCCGAATGGTGTGGTCCCTGCAAGATGATCGCCCCGGCGCTGGACGAACTGGCCGACGCCTACAACGGCCGCGCCAGAATCGTGAAGGTCAACGTGGACAACAACCGTGCGCTTGCGGCCAAGTACCACGTGCGCTCGATCCCGTACCTGGTGGTGTTCAAGGGCGGTGAGAAGGTCGGCGAGCAGATCGGTGCCGTCGGCAAGGCCCAGCTGGCTGGCCTGCTGGACAAGGCGTTGGCCTGAGCCACCCGGCAGCCGGCCACCCTCCGGCTGCCGCGCGGGCCCACGCCCGCATGAATGACCCTGCCCCACCCGGCTTGCGCATCGCCGCGAGCCGGTGTTAGTGTCGGCACATCCGGCCGCATTCGCGCGCCGCATCTTCTGGACGACGTCTCTTTCCAGAATCCCTTCCCAACAACGTTCGCCGCCCCTGCCGGGCGCTCGCACCTTCCAGCGAGGAATTCAGCACTTGTCCGATATCACTACGTCCGAACCCGGGAGCGCCGACGCGCCCGCCGAGAAGCGCGTGCGCAAGCCGCGCGTCGCCAAGGCCGCTGCCAGCAGCGCCGACACCGGGTCTTCTCCCGAACAGAACGCACTGCCCCTGGCTGCCGCGCCCGCCGCGCCGGCGCCGGCTGCACCCGCAGCACCGCAGCAGGCACCGCAGGCACCGGCTGCATCCGGCGGCGACGCCCCTTCCACGCAGGGCGGTGGCCAGGACGCCGGCGACGGCGGCCAACGCAACAACAACAACAACCCGCAGGGCGGCCAGAACCCGTACCAGCAGGGCCAGGGCCAGGGCCAGGGTCAGAACCAAGGCCAGAACCAGGGCCAGGGCCAGGGCAACCGCCGCGATCGTTTCCGCAATCGCCGTGACCGCGACCGCAATCGCGGTGGTGGTGGTGGCGGCGGTGGTGGCTACCGCGATGACGGCATGCCGCAGGACAATGGCGAGCAGCAGCCGTTCGTGCGCAGCCAGCAGGCCAACGTGCCCGAGGGCTTCCCGGTCTACTCGCTGAGCGACCTCAAGCGCATGCCGGCCCAGAAGCTGCTGGAAATCGCCGAGCAGCTGCAGATCTCCGAAGGGGTGGCCCGCGCCCGCAAGCAGGACGTGATCTTCGCCCTGCTCAAGGTGCTCACCCGCCATGGCGACGGCGTTGCCGCCGACGGCGTGCTGGAAATCCTGCCGGACGGCTTCGGTTTCCTGCGCGCGGCTGAAGCCAGCTACCTGGCTGGCCCGGACGATACCTACATTTCGCCGAGCCAGATCCGCCGCTTCAACCTGCGCACCGGCGATCACCTGTCCGGCCGCATCCGCTTCCCGAAGGACGGCGAGCGCTACTTCGCGCTGTCGATCGTCGACACCATCAATGGTGAGCCGCTGGAAGCGTCCAAGAACAAGGTGCTGTTCGAGAACCTTACCCCGCTGTTCCCGCGCAAGCGCTTTACCCTGGAACGTGGCAACGGTTCGTCCGAAGACATCACCGGCCGCATCATGGATCTGATGGCACCGCAGGGTAAGGGCCAGCGTGCGCTGATCGTCTCCCCGCCGAAGGCTGGCAAGACCATGCTGATGCAGCAGGTGGCGACGGCGATCACCACCAATCATCCGGACGTGCACATGATCGTGCTGCTCATCGACGAGCGCCCGGAAGAAGTGACCGAAATGCAGCGCACCGTTCGCGGCGAAGTCATCAGCTCCACCTTCGACGAACCGGCCGCACGCCACGTGCAGGTTGCCGAAATGGTGATCGAGCGCGCCAAGCGCCTGGTGGAACACAAGAAGGACGTGGTGATCCTGCTCGACTCGATCACCCGCCTGGCACGTGCCTACAACAATGTGGTGCCCAGCTCCGGCAAGGTGCTTACCGGTGGTGTGGACGCCAACGCCCTGCACCGCCCGAAGCGCTTCTTCGGCGCCGCGCGCAACGTTGAAGAAGGCGGCAGCCTGACCATCATCGCCACCGCGCTGGTCGACACCGGCAGCAAGATGGACGAAGTGATCTACGAAGAGTTCAAGGGCACCGGCAACAGCGAAGTGCACCTGAACCGTCGCATCGCCGAAAAGCGTGTTTACCCGGCCATCGACATCAATCGTTCGGGCACCCGCCGCGAAGACCTGTTGATCGAGCCGGAGCTGCTGCAGAAGATCTGGATCCTGCGCAAGCTGCTGCACCCGATGGACGAAATCGCCGCGATGGAGTTCCTGCTGGACAAGATGAAGAACACCAAGTCCAACGACGAGTTCTTCGGTTCGATGAAGCGCTGACCGGCGCCGAGATCGAAACAGAAAAAGGCCCCGCACTGCGGGGCCTTTTTCATGCAGACCGGTAGGTACCGGCCGTTGCTCGGTACACCTCAAGGTTGCATCCTATCCATCAACGGCCCGAACTGCGGCGCAACCAACCCCGCTACCGGCTCCGCCACAGCCTCCACCGCGTCCACGGCAGTGTCCTCCGCAGCGTCCGGAGCCGCTGGTTCCGGACCTCCCCAATCCAACCCGATCCCGGCTCTGATCACCGTGGACACCGCCACCAGGATCAACAGCGATGCCCCACCCAGGACGTGAACAAGTGTCATAGCCGGCTCCCCGCGTGCGTATGACCCGCACACTACGCAGCACGCGGCAGCCTTCCTTTGAATCTGTTCCTAAAACGCCAAGCGGGTGGCGCCGGCGGCTCGCCGGCGCCGCACATCACCTGCACGCCACCACACCCTCGGCCTTGTCGGCCTTCGTCGCCACCCGTATCTGGGTGAACGCCGCCGCGAACGGCTTGTCCGCGCTGACCACGAACGGGGCGTCCACCGCGCCCAGGTCGACGCCCTTGCTGGCGAAGCAGGCCAACGGAATGGTCACGGTTCGCTTCTGCCCCGCGGTGAGTGTTGCCAGCGCCGGGGCGATATCCACGCCGCCCTCGCAGCCGGTGCCGCACTGCATGGTCACCGTGACCGGCGAAACGGGCTGATGCTGCACCATCACGTCGAACTGCAACGCGCCGTCGCTGCGCGCCAGAGCGCCCAGGTTGCGCCGCGAGGTGCTGCGCGCGATCAGCTGCGCCGGGGCCAGCCAGGTGACTTCGCGGGCGTCCTGCTGGGTGTTGATCTGCACCGTGCGCACGTCGGCGACCGGCGTGGCGGTGGGCCAGCGCAGGCGCGCGTTGAGATCATTGCCGAGCGGCTGGGTGGCGCCGCCGGCCGCGATGTGCAGGGAGAACGGCGCGGTATCCACGCGGTTGAAGATCGGCAGCGTCGTCACTACGCCGCAATGGTCCGGGTTGGCTTCGGGCAGGCGCGCGACCTGCGCCGGCTTTGCGTAGCTCAGGCCATAGCCGAATTTGAACAGGTCCGGGCGCTTCGGGTCCGGGCGGTCGATCGGTGCCGGGCACGGCACGCCGGGCCATGGGAAGCTGAGCCGGCCGTGGAAGTCATGCGCGGGCCTGCCGTCCTTGCCAGCCACCAGCACGTCGGTGATGCCCTTGCCTTCGGTTCCGGGCAGCCACGCGGCAACGAACGCCTGCGACAGGTTGAGCAGGTCGTTGGTGTACATCGGGCGACCGGAGAAGTACACGGTGACCAGTGGCTTGCCGGTGGCGGCGGCGGCCTTGAGCACGGCCAGGTCCTGCGGCTGCGCACGGCTGTGGGTGAGCGTGTCCGAAGCGAGGATGTCGCCGTTGGTTTCGGCGTATGGCGTTTCACCGATCACCGCGACCACCACGTCGAATGCCGAGGCATCGATGCCCTTGGCATCGGCGCTGTAGGTCACCTGCTGCGTGCCCAGTTCGGCACGCAGCGCACCCAGCACCGAATCGGCATTGGGGAAATCGGCATTGGTGTTCTCGGTGCCCTGCCAGGTCAGCGACCAGCCACCGGCCTGGTCGGACAGGCTGTCGGCACTCTTGCCCACTACCAGCACGCGCGCATCGCGCTTGAGCGGGAGCACCGTGTTCTGGTTCTTCAGCAGCACCAGCGATTCGCGCACGGCTTCGCGCGCCAGTTCGCGGTGCTGCACGGCATCGGCGTCACCCGCGAAGCGGCTGTCGGACGGCTTGTGCTCGAACAGGCCCGCACGCAGCTTTACCCGCAGGATGCGGGTGACCGCATCGTCAATGCGTGTCATCGGAATCTCGCCGCTTTCCACCTGGGCGATGGTGTTGGCGATGAACGCCTTCCAGTCGTCGGGCACCATCACCATGTCTATGCCGGCGTTGATCGCCTGGGCGCAGCTGTCGTTGCGGCAGCCGGGCACCTGGGCGATGCCGTTCCAGTCGGAGACGACGAAGCCGTCAAAGCCCATCTTTTCCTTCAGCGCGCCGGTGAGCAGCGCCTGGCTGCCGTGCATCTTGCCGTAGTCCACGCCGCCGGCGCGGTCGTTCCAGCTGTTGAACGAGGCCATCACTGTCTGCACGCCTGCGCCCAGCGCACCGAAGTAGCCCTGGCCGTGCACGTTGATCATGGTGGCCTTGTCCACCGTGGCCTCGCCCTGATCGCGCCCGTTGTCGGTGGCCCCATCGCCGATATAGTGTTTGGCCGTGGCCACCACGTTGCCGGCGCTGGTGAAGCGGCCCTGCGCGCCCTTGACGTAGGCGGTGGCGTACTCGCGAACGATCGACGGGTCCGAGGAAAAGCTTTCGTAGGTACGTCCCCAGCGCGGGTCATGCGCGACTGCCAGCGTCGGCGCGAACACCCAGCCAATGCCGGTGGCACGGGTGGCGCTGCCGGTGGCGGCACCGATGCGCTCGATCAGCGCGGCATCGCGGGTGGCGCCCAGGCCGATGTTGTGCGGAAACAGCGTGGCGCCAAACACATTGCTGTGGCCGTGCACGGCATCGGTACCCCAGATCACCGGCACCGGGGTGCGCGCGTCAGTGGCCAGCGAAGCGGCGTGATAGGCGTCGGCCAGCTTCACCCAATCGGCCACACTCGCGTGCTTGTCCATGCCCGGCCACGAGCCGCCGCCATTGAGCACCGAGCCGATGTAGTAGGTACGCACCTGCTCCGGGGTGATCTGCTTGATCTCCGGCTGGGTCATCTGCCCGACCTTCTGGGCCAGGGTCATCTGCGCAAGGATGCTGCGCACGCGGCTTTCGATGGCCGGGTCGGAGCCGATCGCGCTGGTCACCTGCGGCCAGTCCTGCAGGTGCCCGGCAGCGGGCGCTGCGTGCGCCTGGGCGGCCAATGCCGTCAAGACACAGGCAGTAAGAAGAGTCTTCCGGGCGCTGCTCACGTGCATCTACCTCCAAGAGAATGTGCGGGTGATGGACCGGGCGCGCGCCGATTCGACGCCTCCGGTGACAGCGCTGTCATATAAGCCCGGCGGGGCGCTGTCAACCGTTCGGCAAACGGCTTGTCCTGGCCTCCCCGTCGTTGTTGGGCTGGCGCGGCCCGAGCGCGGCGCGGATCCGCAGTAGCTGTTGCAGCGCCGCATGGATGTCCAAGCCGTGCACGAATACCCCGCAACGTGGCACCATCCGCCTGCTTCGGTAATCCCGAAACGACACAGGCGCATTACCATCGGCAGCGGCCGGCCCGGCTCTCCAGGAGGATCCATCGCACCATGCGTAGTCGTATCGAGGATGTTGCCGCGGTCGCCGGCGTTTCGATCAAAACCGTGTCGCGCGTGCTCAACAACGAGCCGAACGTGCGGGTGGAAACGCGCGACCGCGTGCTCGCTGCGGTCTCGAGGCTGGGATACAAACCGAACCTGTCGGCGCGCAGCCTGGCCGGGCAGCGCTCGTATGCACTGGCGCTGGTCTACAACAATCCCTCGCGCAACTACCTGATGGAAATCCAGAACGGCATGCTTGAGGCCTGTCATGCCCATCACTACAACCTGATCCTGGGGCCGGTCGGGATCGGCCGGCGCACCCTGCCCGACCTCGCCGCACTGTTCGAAAATTCGAGGCCCGATGGCGTGGTGCTGATCCCGCCGCTCACCGATGATGCGGTGGTGCTGGCGTACCTGGAAGACAACGATATTCCGTTTTCCAGCATCGCACCGCGTCATCCCGAAGGGCGCATCGGCGTACGGATGGACGAAACCACCGCAGTGGTGGAACTGATCGGCCATCTGGTCGCACAGGGCCACCGTCGCATCGCCCACATCAAGGGCCCGCGCGCGCACGGCGCGTGCCAGTGGCGCCTGTCCGGCTACCGCCAGGCCCTTCGCGACGCGGGCATCGAGTACGACCCGGCGCTGGTGGCCAGTGGCCAGTTCTCGTTCGAATCGGGCATCGAGGCGGCCAACACGCTGCTGGACCTGCCCGATCCGCCTACCGCGATCTTCGCGGCCAACGACGACATGGCGGCCGCGGTGTTCCGGGTGGCTGGCCAGCGCGGCCTGCGCGTGCCGCGCGACCTTTCCGTGTGCGGCTTCGATGACACGCCCATTGCCGGGCACATCTACCCGGCCCTGACCACCGTGCGCCAGCCCACCGACACGATGGGCCGGCTGGCCACCGAGCAGCTGATCGAACGCATCCGCTCGCCAAAGGCCGGCCGCATGGTCACCGTGGACCATGCGGTGCTGGTGCGTGAATCCACCCAAGCACCGCGGCGACGGTAAGCGGTCAGGTGTAGCGGCGCGAGCCGCGCCATGCATAGAAGACGATGAACAGGTAGCACAGCATCGGCAGCAGGAACGATGCCTGCAGCCCGTAGTGGTCGGCCAACCAGCCCACGGCAAGCGGAACCACCGCGCCGCCCACGATCGCCATTACCAGCAGGCTCGACCCCTGCCCGGTGAGCGGGCCCAGGCCGCCGATGGCCAGCGCGAAGATGGTCGGGAACATGATCGAATTGAACAGACCCACGCTGACCACGCTCCACTTGGCCAGCTCGCCGGCACCGAGCATGGTCACCCCCAGCAGCCCCATCACCACCAGCGCAAAAAGCCCGAGCAGGCGACGCGGATCAAAGCGCGCCAGCAGGAAGGTGCCGACCAGCCGTCCCACCAGCGCGCCGCCCCAGTACAGCGACACATAGCGCGTGGCCTCCTGCTCGGTCAGTCCCTCACCGATGCCGGGCATGGACAGGAAGTTGACCAGCACGCTGCCGATCGAGACTTCCGCGCCCACGTAGAAGAAGATCGCCAGCACACCGAACGCCAGGTGCCTGTGGCGCAGCGCCGCGCCGAGCGTACCCTGCGCCTTGATGTCTTCAACCCCCGCAATGCTGGGCAGGCGGAACATCCAGATCGCCGCAGCCAGCACGAACAGCGCGATGGCCAGGCCGAAGTACGGGACCTGCACCGATTGTGCTTCAGCGGCGCGGTAGGCCAACGCCTCGGCCTGCGGAAGCAGCGCCAGCTGCTCGGCGCTGCGCGGTTCGGCCGCGAGGATGAGCAGGCCGCCGAACAGCGGCGCGATGGTGGTGCCCAGCGCGTTCATCGACTGGGCCAGCGTGAGTCGGCTGGAGCTGGTCTGCTCCGGCCCCAGCAGCGCCACATACGGGTTGGCAGCGACCTGCAGCACCGTAATACCCGTGGCCAGCACGAACAGCGCGCCAAGGAACAGCCCGTACACATGCAGCGCGGCGGCCGGCCAGAACAACAGCGCGCCCACCCCGGCAATCGCCAGCCCGGCCACGATGCCGCGCTTGTAGCCTACGGCGGCTACCAGCCGCCCCGCCGGCAGCGACATCAGGAAGTACGCGCCGAAGAAGGTGAACTGGATGAGCATCGCCTGTACCCAGGTCAGCGCGAAGGCGGCCTTGAGGTGCGGAATCAGGATGTCATTGAGGCAGGTGATGAAACCCCACATGAAGAAGATCGCCGTCACCACGGCCAGCGCCGTGCGAGTGCTCTGTACGGGTTGCCCGCGAACCACGGTGGAAGTGTCCATTGCCTGTCCTTCTGATGGGGATTGCCAGCCAAGCGGCGGCCAGACATGGAACCCGCTCGTGACCCGGTTGTCCAGCGCTGTCAGACAATCGGTCAGACAACACGACAGCACCCGGCGTCGACCCGAAACGGGGATTCGCGCAGTTTCGTTCTGCACTGCACAACGAACATGCCCCACTGAATCGGGCGCGTCACGTCCCTGCAAAACCGGGCTGAAACGCCCGCGTTGCAACGTTTGAGGGCTATGCAGCGAGCTGTCATTGGGCATGCAACGACACCGTGGGCGACAGAGGAGAGGATGCTCTTCATGGCACTTTGTTGACAACGCTGTCAGGCGTCGGCCCAATCCGCCCACATCGTTGTTGAATCGTGCCGTAGGACTGCCATTACCGATTTCCCTGGGGAGGGAGCTGCAATGAAGACGTACAAGGCCGTACCCCGCAAGGCAATGCTCACTTCCGCGCTGCTCGCCGTGTTGGCCGGGCCGGCGTGGGCCCAGGACACCACCCGGGATGGCGCCGCCTCGTCATCGAACGGGCTGGATCCAGCCACGCTCGATACGGTGCAGGTCACCGGCATACGTGGCAGCCTCACCTCATCCATGAACCTCAAGCGCGACAGCCAGGGCGTTGTGGACGGCATCGTGGCCGAGGACATCGGCAAGTTCCCCGATACCAACCTGGCCGAATCGCTGCAGCGCATCAGCGGTGTGTCGATCGACCGCACCTCCAGCGGCGAAGGCTCCAAGGTAACCGTGCGTGGCATCGGCCCCGACTTCAACCTGGTGCTGCTCAACGGCCGCCAGATGCCAGCGTCCAACCTGGGCAACGGTGGCGGCGGTCTGAACAGCTCACGCTCGTTCGATTTCGCCAACATCGCTTCGGAATCGATCTCGGCCGTGGAGGTGTTCAAGACCACCCGCGCAGACAATCCGACCGGTGGCATCGGCGCCACGATCAACGTCAAGACCCTGCGCCCGCTCGAATCGGCGCCGGTGGTCAGCGTGGGGCTGAAGGCGGTCAATGACACCTCCAACGACAACCTGCCGCGCACCCTGAAGGGATCGGACTTCACCGGCGAGCTGTCGGGCATCTTCAGCGACACGTATGCCGACGGTCGTTTCGGTGTGATGCTGAGCGGCAGCTACCAGGAGCGTGACTCGGGCTTCAACCAGGCCACCGTGGCAGAAGGCTGGGCCACCTTCAAAGGCGACAACACCACCGACTGGCGCGTGCTGCCGCAGCCGGGCCAGGGCTATGCCGACCGCATCCAGAACCGTCCCGGTCCGGATGATGTGTACGGCCGCCCGCAGAACACCGCCTACAACGTCAATGGCGTGCAGCGCCAGCGCACCAATGGCCAGGCCACCCTGCAGTGGAAGCCGGTCGACAACGTGACCACCACGCTGGACTACACCTACGTGGAGAACAAGGTGCAGCAGCAGCGCAGCGAGCTGTCGGTGTGGTTCAACTACGGCCCGGGCGACAGCATCTGGACCAACGGCCCGGTCGCCGCGCCGATCATCTACAGCGAAGACATGGTCAATTCGGACGTGTCGATGGGTGGCGCGCAGCTGGCCACCAAGAACGAGATGGACTCGCTGGGCTTCAACGTGGAATGGGACGTCAGCGATGCGTTGACCCTGTCCTTCGACGCCCACAACTCCACCGCCGAATCGCAGCCGGACAGCCCGTACGGCTCGGCCGGCGTGCTCGGCGTGGCCGCGTTCGTGCGCGGCAAGACCACCGTGGATTACAGCGGCGACCTGCCGATCATCAACATCGCGCTGCCGCCAGGCGGGGTGCAGGCGGCCGATGCGCTGGTCACCGGCTCGGTGTTCCAGAACAGCTACAACAAGTCCGAGGTGGAACAGTACCAGGGCCGCGGTACCTTCAAGTTCGCCGACTACTCCGCGTTGGACTTCGGCGTGGGCTACACCGACGTCAAGAACCGTTCGGCCTCGGCGATCATGCAGCGCAATACGTGGGGCGGCCTGGGCACCCCGGCTGACTACGATGACAGCATCTGGTACGCCGATGACATGGCCAGGTACTTCGATGCGTTCTCGGGGCACAACGATCCGCGCCTGACCGGCCAGTTCCTGGTGTTCGACTTCGACAGGCTGATCAACCGCGCCGCGCAGGTCGGCACCGCGTCCGACCCGGCCTGCCCGACCTGCTATTACGCGCCCACCGAATACTCCGAAGACATCCGCACCAACGAGAAGTCCAAGAGCGCGTTCCTGCAGTACCGCACCACCTTCGACTGGTCGATGCCGCTGAACGTGGCGGTCGGCGTGCGCTATGAGCAGACCGACGTGGATTCCACCGCGATGGTGCGCGTGCCCAACGGCATCAGCTGGAGCTCGGCCAACGAACTCAACATCGACTACGCCACCGAAAGCGGCTTCATCAGCGACAGCGGCAAGTACGATTACGTGCTGCCCAACCTGGACCTGAAGCTGGATATCAGCGATTCCCTGGCGCTGCGCGGCAGCTACAGCCGCAGCCTGGGCCGCCCCGGCTGGACCCAGATCCAGAGCGGGCAGACCCTGGCTGACATTGTGCGCACCCAGGGCGGCAGCGGGTCGCGTGGCAACCCGGCACTGGAGCCGCTGCTGTCGGACAACTTCGACCTGTCGCTGGAGTGGTACTACGGCGAATCCAGCTACGCCTCGGTGGGCTTCTTCCGCAAGAACATCAAGAACTTCATCAGCGACACCATCGTGCGCGAGAACACCGGCAACCTGCACACGCCCGTGGGCGGCGCGTACTGGAACGCGGCGCTGGCCGCCGGCTGCGGGGTGAGCGACATGCCCTGCATCCGCGACTACATCTTCACCAACTTCAACGGCCAGCCCGGCGTGACCGCCACCGGCACCAACTCGGCCGGCCAGCTCACCGGCACCATCGTCGGCCAGCCTGGCGACCCGATCGCCGGGTTCGACATCACCCTGCCGTCCAACCAGCGTTCGGATCATCTTGATGGCTGGGAAGTGGCGGTGCAGCACCTGTTCGGCCAATCCGGCTTCGGCCTGGCGGCGAACTACACCAAGGTGAAATCCGGGCTGACCTTCGACAACCTGAGCCTGGGCGACCAGTACCCGATGGTGGGGCTGAGCGATTCGGCCAACCTGGTGGCGTTCTACGACAAGCACAACTGGCAGATCCGTGCGGCCTACAACTGGCGCGAGAAGTTCCTCAACGGCATCGGCGGCCAAGGGCCCAACCCGAACTACACCGATGATTACGGCCAGCTCGACCTCAACATCAGCTACGCGGTCAGCGAACAGCTGTCGCTGAGCCTGGAGGCGATCAACCTCACGGACGAGACCATGCGCACCTACGCACGGCATACCAACATGCTGCGCTACGCCACCCAGACCGGTCCGCGCTACATGTTCGGGGTCCGCTACAAGTTCTGAGCAGCCGCGGTGTGGCGGGTCTACACTCGCCACACCGCCACCGCCCGCAAGCGACCCCGCCATGCCCGCACCCCCCGGCCCGATCGACGAAGTGCGCGACCTCGACCGCTACCGGCTGGCCGAGGTACTCCCTGGCTGGACCACGCCCAAGGTGATCCGCGGGCTGGTGGCGGACTGGCCGATGGTCAGCGCCGCACGCGACTCGGCCGAGGCCGCGGTTGCCCACCTCAAGCAGTACGACCACGGCACCCTGCCCGTTACCGCCACGACCGCGCCGCCCGAAGCGAAGGGCCGCATCTTCTACAACGCGGACATGAGCGGCTTCAACTTCCGCCGCGAGCAGGTCGCGCTGAAAGTAGCACTCGATACGCTGCTCAAGTACCGCAGCGCGTCCGATCCGCCCACCATCTACGTGGCCTCGACCACGCTGGACAGCTTCCTGCCCGGCTTCCGCCAGGACAACCCGCTGGCGCTGGGCGTGGACGAACCGCTGGCCAGCATCTGGATCGGCAACCGTTCGCGCATCGCCGCCCACCACGACGTGCCGGACAACCTGGCCTGCGTGGCCGCCGGCCGCCGCCGCGTCACCCTGTTTCCACCGGATCAGATCGGCAACCTGTACATCGGTCCGCTGGACTTCACCCCGGCCGGCCAGGCGGTGAGTCTGGTCGACTTCGCCGAACCGGACCTGGACCGTTTCCCGCGCTTTGCCCGGGCCATGGCCAGCGCGCAGGTGGCCGAGCTGGGCCCCGGCGATGCGGTGTTCATTCCCTCCCTGTGGTGGCACCACATGGAAGGGCTGGATGATTTCAACGTGCTGGTGAATTACTGGTGGCGCCCGGTACCGGCCTGGATGGACCCGCCCATGAACGCGCTGATGCTGTCATTGCTGGCGCTGCGCGGGCTGCCGCCGGCCCAGCGCCGCAGCTGGCAGGCACTGTTCGACCACTACGTGTTCGGCGCCGGCGGCGATGCCACCGCGCATATCCCGGAGGCCGCGCGCGGGGTGCTTGGCCCGTTGGACGGGGCGATGGCGGCCAACGTGCGCAGCGTGCTGCGCAAGCGGCTGGAACGCTGAGCGGGCATCGGCCGCTGCGACGGCCCACAGTGTTTTACCCACATCGCCTGTGAATCCGTGATAATCCGCGCCGAGATCCATCGTCCGCCCGGGGGTAGGGTGGCCGCATCCAGCGCGCCGTGAGGTGCACCGGCCCGGCGCCATGCAGTCCGCCTCTGACCGCTTCTTCGTTGCAGCCTCATCGGTAGGACCGGTTGGCGCAGCACCTTGCCGGTTGTTTCGTCCATGCCCCTGCTGTCGTCCCGCCTCAACCTGGGCAAGCTGATCCTGGCGCTTGCCCTGCTCAGCGCGCTGGTCGCCCTGGCCAATACCCTGCATGCCAGCTACCGCGTGCAACGCGACCAACTGATCGGCACCACCCTCGAATCCAACCGGGTCTACGCCAGCAAGCTGGCCGAGAGCACCGAGAACTTCGTGCTGTCAGCCCAGCAGCAGCTGGCCTATGCCGCCACCGGCCTGGGCCAGCGGGCGCACACCCGCGCCGAGCTGGAAGCCGAAGCGGCCCGCCTGCAGCTGCAGACCAACAGCTTCAACTCGGTGCTGATCGTGGACCCGGCCGGTACGGTGCTGGCCACCTCGCCGTTGAGCCTTGCCCTGCAGGGGGTGGTGCTCAACAGCCAGGGCAACAGCGAGGCGCTCAAGCGTCGCGAGCCGTACATCAGCGATCCCTACCAGTCGGCTACCGGCCGCCTGCTGATCGCCATCTCGCACCCGATCTTCGACGCGCAGGGCCAGTACAAGGGCTATGTGAGCGGCACCATCTACCTGCGCCAGCGCAGCATCCTGCAGAGCCTGCTGGGCAAGCACTATTACCGCGACGGCTCGTATCTGTACGTGGTCGACCGCAATGGCCGCATCCTGTACCACATCGAACCCGGCCGGGTGGGCCAGTTCGCGCTGGAGAACCCCGCGGTAAAGGCGGTCAGCCAGGGCCACTCGGGCGCACAGGAAGTGCGCAACAGCCACGGTGTGCTGATGCTGGCCGGCTACGCGCCGGTGCCCAGCGTCGGCTGGGGCGTGGTGGCCCAGCGCCCGACCGAGGCGACGCTGGCGCCGCTGGCGCGCTTGATGAAGGCGGTGATCTGGAATGCCATTCCGCTGGGCGTGCTGTCGCTGCTGGTCACCTGGTGGTTCGCCCGGCGCATTTCGCTGCCGCTGTGGCAGATGGCGCGCAACGTACAGAACCGCGATACCGGCATCGCCATCCGCCACGTGAACGGCATCAAGGCGTGGTACTACGAGGCCGCGCACCTCAAGCAGGCGCTGCTGTACAGCTTCAACCTGCTGCAGGACCGCATCGGCAAGCTCAACCGCGCCAGCATGACCGACCCGCTCACCAGCCTGCAGAACCGCCGTGGGCTGCAGGAAGGGCTGGAAGACTGGCAGGCACGCGGGCAGCCGTTCGGGATCATCGCGCTGGACATCGACCGCTTCAAGACCATCAACGACCGCTTCGGCCATGCGGTGGGCGATGCGGTGATCCTGCGCATCGCCCAGCTGATGCGCGACGATTCGCGCGATACCGACCTGCTGTGCCGCAATGGCGGCGAGGAGTTCCTGATCCTGCTGCCCGGCATCGACGTAACGGCCAGTGCGGGCATCGCCGAGCGCCTGCGGCTGCAGGTGGAAGCGGAAGTGTTCGAACAGGTCGGCACGGTGACGGTATCGCTGGGCGTGGCCCACTACCCGTCCTACCACGAAGACCCGCAGCAGGCGCTGCGGCTGGCCGACAAGGCGCTGTACATGGCCAAGGAACAGGGCCGCAATCGCACCGTGGTGTATCCGGCGCCGGACGGCCCCGGCAACGCCTGAACCCGGCACCGGATCGACGCGTCGCGTCGACCCGGTCGTTCAACGGCTCAACCGCCCAGCGGCGTCAGCAGGCGCGGGCCCTCATCCAGGTCGGCCATATAGATTCCGCCTGCGGTCAGCAGATCCGGTGCGGCATCCGCGCCGGCTTCGGAGGTGCGCCAGGGTGCACGCTCGCGCGGACCGGGGATGTAGGCTTCCCACGTGCCATAGGGCGTGCGTTCGCCCATCATGTAGCGCACCGGAATACGCACGTTCCAAGACTCGGCATCCTTGAACTTGCCGGTGGTCGGCGGGCGGAAGGTCCAGCTGCGAGCGGTGGAAACCGATGCACGGGCGAATTCGTTGCGGACCTGCCGCATCTGGTTTTCCTTGGCCACCACGCGCAGGTTCACCTGTTCGGCGAATACATCGTCCACGGTACCGTCGCGGCCTACCTTCACCAGCAGCAGCACTTCGCCCTTGGCGCGCAAGGCGGCCAGGTTCTTGGGATAGGTCGGCGCACGTACCTCGCTTGAGGTCACGCGGCTGGTGTCTTCCGGGTCGTATCGGGTGAAACTCGCTCCAGCCACGCGCACGGTGTCGCCCGCGCCTTCCGCGCTGGGCCGGGAGAGCAGGCGCAGGGTCACCGGGGTCTGCGTTGCGACCGCCCTGCCGCTCTCCAGAGCCGGCTGGAACTGCCATGCCTGCACCTGGCGCTGCACGAACGCGGCCAGATCGGCAGGCAGCTTGTCGGCATGGTCCAGCTGGAAGCCGGTGACGTGCCCGTCGGTACCGATATCGATCTTGCCGGTCAGCGTCATGCTGGCTTCGGCGGTCTCACGCACCGCACGCGCGGTCTGTGCAGCGGTGTCGCTTGTTGCGACCAGCCCGGTGCCGCCCAATGCGAGGGCCAACGCCAGAAAATGGGGATAACGCATCTCACCTGCTCCTTGTGGATGAACCCCGAGAATAGCCCAGTGATGTGTCAGGGGAAAATCATGCCAGGCGATGATGGGCTGCGTAGGGTGACGTATCGGGATAATCGCCGGCCGCGAAACGCGCCTGCAGTCCCTGCCACCAGTGCGGATCGAACAGGTGCGCATGGTGCTCACGCACGGCGGCAAGCTCGTCCGCGGGCAATCCCATGAAGGGCGCGAAGCGCTCGGGGAATACATCGCGTGGGCCCACGTGGAACCACGGTTCGTCCGCCATCGCTTCGTCGGCATTGCGCGGCGTGGGCCACGCGCGGAACACGCAGTCACTCACCAGGCACAGCTCGTCGTAGTCGTAGAACACCGCACGCCCGTGCCGCGACACGCCGAAGTTCTTCGGCAGCATGTCGCCCGGGAAGATGTTGTTGCGGGCCATGTCGGTGATCGCCTGCGCGTAATCCAGCGCGGCGGCAAGGCGCGCTTCGGCGGTCTGTTCACGCAGGTAAAGATTGAGCGGGCGGAACCGGCGCTGCACGTAGCACAGCGCGATCACCAGCGAATCGCCGTCTTCACGTACGCTGGCTGCGCACTGGGTGAGCAGCTCTTCGCGCAGCGCCGGCGAGAACCGGGCCCTGGGAAAGCGGAGATGGCGGTAGGGTTGCGCATCCAGCAGGCGCCCGACGCGATCCAGGTTGAACACCAGCGCGTACTTTTCCTCCACCTGGTGCCGGGTCATGGTCTTGGGCCAGGCGAAGCGGTCGCGGATCAGCTTGAACACCAGCGGGTAACTGGGCAGCGTGAATACCGCCATGACCATGCCGGGGGTGCCATCGGCATGCACCAGCTGTTCGTCGGGATGCTCCTGGAAATGGCGGAAGAAGGTACGGTACCGCTCGGTCTTGCCTTGCTTGGCGCGGCCCAGCACGGTGTAGATCTCATCGATGGGCTTGGCCGGCAGCAGGCTGCGCAGGAACACCACCGCATCGCCGACCGTGGCCAGGTCGGCCTGGAAGTAGCTGCGCGACACGCCGAACAGGTGCGCCACGTCGCGGCGCCGGGTCAGCACGGCTTCGGCGCGCAGGCCGTTGCCGTCGTTGACCAGCGCGATCACGCAGGGGGAGAAGCGGTGTTCGCCGAACACGCGCCCCACCAGGTAGGCACGACGCTCGCGGTAGAACACGGTATCGAGCAGCTCGATGCTGCGTACGGGTTGTGTCCCCCAATGCTGCAGATCATCCTGGAGGCGCACGGCAATGGCCGCCGCACAGCGCAACTGGTGTGCGTAAGGAACGTCGAAGCGGTAGTCCCCCAGCACCCGCATGAAGGCCTCGGCCGGCCGCGTCGCCGACAGCGCGTAGGTATGCCGCGCGACCGGGTGGGTGATGGCATCGGACGGCTCCACATCCATCGCCATGAACTCCACCGCCGCATCCACGCCTTCCGTGGCGAACAGGCGGCGGGCCAGCGTGTTGTAGAAGGTTTTGTACAGCTCGGCGTCGATCAACCCGGAAACCAGGCCCGCATAGGCACTTCGGATATGCAGCCATAGGGTGCGCTCACCGACGGCCTCACGCGCCGCCCGCCGCAGCACATCCACGGTTTCGGCGACGCAGCGGTCATAGAGTCCGATACGCTCCACCGCATCCTGCCGCGCCCCGTTCCAGTCGCGGGTCTCAAAGCGCACCCGCGCGCGGCGGGTCACCCCGGCAAAGCGCGCGTGGTAATCCTCGAAACCATCGCGGATCCGCGCCGCCAGCCGCGCGGCCAACGCATCGTCATCAGGGGATTGGGCAACAGGCATGCAGGGCAACCGGAAGAACCTACCCCACGATAGTAGTGCCGGCCCATGGCCGGCAAGCCCGGCGGCGCGCAATGTCGCCGCCCGTCATGCTCAGGCCGCAGCCTGCACGCCAGCCTTTCCGACTGAACCTGCGGACGCCTCCACCAAGAGGATGCGCACACGGTTGCGACGGCACTGCACGGTACCGCCATAGGCCAGGGTACGCCCGGTCAGCCGCTCGATCGCCAGTCGCATGGTCGATTCGGAGAGGCGGGCCTCGGAATCGATGAGCCCGACGCTGGCAACAATGCCGCGATAGCCTCGCATACGCCCGCAACGGGCCCGGATCTGGATCTGGCCCGCCTCGTGCTTGAGCAACAGCGAGGCAGCTTCCACCATCGTGCGGTACGCGGCCAGCTGCAGACCCATGCTCAACTGGCAGGGATCACCGACCAGTCGGGGGCTCGACATCCTGTTGGTCTGGTTCCAAGCCTCGTTGATTCCACCAATCTGCAATGCCAGATAGAGACCTACATGTTCCAACGAGGTTGGATAGACCATGCTGGTCTCTCCCCGGAACTGACGCGAGTTCGACACCGATATGCGCAACAGACTCTTTGCAAGCCCGGGATGACCACTGGTCTCCAACACATCGGCAATCTGACTGAGAGTATGGTCCAACCCCTCACCCAGATTGCGCATGCTCAATGCCCTTTCGCGAAGGTCCATTTCGCTTGCCAAGTGAGATGATCTGACATGCTTGATAGCCAGCTCTCTGTCCCGGCTTCCAATGCGGTAGCGATGATAGTACTGGGTAATACTGGAACCCAGAGCAAGAAGCGCAGTTCCTGCTACGGCCATGATCTGCTGTGTGACAAAGGTATCGTAATCGAAGGAGTAGCGCGTGGACGCCGGCGTGGTCAGCCCGATTACGAGATTGATAAGGGGTACTCCGACGGCGCGCCCCGCCATCCGTGCATGCATGTCAACGCAATAACAGGAAGAGCCATGACCAGCTGCAACGTGGTCTTTGCACCCGCCAGCGAGGACGGCAACGCTGCAACCAGTAGACCCATAGCTAACAGCAATGCGAGTAATAGGGCGCTGGGCCAGATCAGCGCCCGATTCAACTCCCGCCCTTTTCTGTGTATCCAAAGTAGCGCCAACGGCGCAAGCGTCAGTATTCCGAGATAGTCTCCAATAGAGTAGCGGACTAGGCTGGTCAGGAAGGGGACTGGCAGCGGAACCGGCCAAAGCACGTATGAGAAAACAACATTTATGGTTGTAGCCGATAAGGCGGAAACAGCAGCCACTGACAGCATCCAAACGTCAGCCCTATCGCGCAGCAGGCGAGCATGAAGCTTCATAACAAGCGCGACCACAGGCATCAGGCAGGCCGAACCTGCAATTACCCAGGCGAGCCCGTACTTCTCGATGAGCGGGTAGCGCATTTGGGCGAAGTAGGCGTACTCACCAAGAATCAGATAGACCCATAACCTGGGTGGACAGACAAGCAACGCTGCGACGCGAACGCCTGCGGGAAGATAGAACTGATCCAGAGATAGCTGCCGGGTCGCCCAGCACGCCACTGCATACACTGCCGAAAGTGCAATCCCTTGTGGGTGAATTCTGAAATCAAGTCGGACACCCTGTCTCCACCAATCCAATCGCACGCTTCACTCCTCCTTCCAATCCTGCTTCGAATTGACGCAGGCACTTGGCGGCGGAACGTTAGCCATACAATCGAGCTGGTGCAAACGGCTATACGGCTCGATTTCGACAAATCAGCACTGTGCGTCCACACGATTTTGATGGCCATCACATACAAACAATGACCGTCGACATGATCAAGTTCGCAATCGCTTTCGCTTCGTACTCGCACCAACGTGGGGAGGCGTTCAAGTCGATTGATCGACCAACAATACTTTCGTCCCGTTCCTAGATCGGTCAGGCGCCGCTATCCACCCACTTCCATCGAGCGCGGCGCACACGTCGCCACCGCGCTTCCTCCAAGTTCTGTACCGGGGACGCGAGTCGCGACGTCCTTCGGCCGCGAGAGTTGATGATTCGGAGATCTTTCAATGGCGCGGACCTGCGTGATCAGTAGCCTTTCATGCACCAACCAACTGGTCTAAAGCAGTGAGAATCCCGTGAACTCCCTCTCGAAAGCAATCTGCTTCTTCGCTTCGTTAATTGTCATGCCCGCACCCACGGCCCTTGCTCAGCACGAGAACCACGGATCCGAACAGGCAAGGCTTGGGCTAGGTCAATCGCTCCCGGAGGCGAAGAATCAGAGTCTGCATCCCGCCTGGCGCCTGTACGCTTTCGACCGCGACGGAATTACCTACTATCAGGTCAATGACAGTAGGGATCGTGTGCACATCGTCATCGCGAAGGCGAACGATGTGTTCTGGAGACTTCCCGCCGGAGATGCCAGCGCCAAGATATCGCTTCCATCGTCGCCTTCACGAACCTTGCCTGGCGCGGCGCCGCTCTACATATACAGAGATTCGGAGTTCGCCTTGATGCTCCATCAAGATCGTCCCAACCACATGTGGTCAGTAGAACTATCAAACTGAGCAGGGTTCGCGGGAGCGCAGCGCCTGCGTCGCTCTACACTTGTGAAAGCGTAGAGCGACACCGGCCACTTGCCGCGCGGCCTACGGCATCCTTCCGGATTACAGCGCCAATGACGCCTCAACGTCCTGCACCCGGCGGCGTGCCAGCGCCAGGTTGGACTTGTTGCGGTCGAGCACCAGGTACAGGAACAGGCCCTTCTGCTTCGCGACCGGGCGCATGATGTGGTACGCCTTGCCCAGCGAGATCAGGATGTCCTCGATGGTGTCGTTGAGGTTCAACGACGCGGCGGTCTTCATCTTCGCGCGGATCACTTCGGTGTTGCCCGCTGCCGCCACTTCCATGTCCATGCCCGAGCCGGCTTCGCCCAGCAGCATGCCGCTTTCATAGTCCACCAGTGCCACCGCCTGCGCGCCGTCGATGGTCATCAGCGCGCTCAAGGTTTCGCTCACACCTGCCATATTGCACCCCTTTGGTTGTCGAGCCCCAGGTTCCCCTACGGATCGGCTCGTGATCCGCTGAGTTCGGCCATGATGTTGCGGCCACATTCCTTTGCACTCCAAAGCACCTTGCCGGTCACGCAGCGCGTGTCGCAGGCGGTCATCAGCAGCAGTGGCGCGGGCGTGCACGGCAGCGCCAGCATCAGCACCTTGCCCTCACCCGCTTCCAGCATCAGCACTTCCAGCTCGCCCAGCGACAGCTCGCGGCCCACGGCGGCGGCCAGCGCGAGCATCGCGCTGGTCATCGCGGCCAGGCGTTCGCCGTTTCCGTGACTGCCGGCAGCGGGCACCAGCGCGAAGCCGTCCACGCTGGCCAGCACCGCGCTGCGCACGCCATTGAGGCTGTCGGCGAACGCTTGAAGGTGTTGCACGACGCGCTCGCGCACGGCCGGATCCAGCCGGCGCACATCCTGTCCGTCAGCCATGGGCCAGCACCAGGTCGCGGGTTTCCATCTCGCTCATCAGCACGTCCATCAGGAAAAGTCCTTGTTCGCGTTCGCGCGCGTCGATGGGCATCACCGGCAGCAGGCGGTCGTTCCAGCCCGCGACCGTGGCGCAGGAATCGAGGTCGAACTCCGGAGCAAGATCCACGCGCGAGACGCCAATCACCGCCGGCACCTGCGCGGCATGCTCACGCAGCACACCCAGATAGCCCTGCAGTTCTTCCACTACCGTGTGACGGGTGGCATCGAGCAGCAGTACCACGCCGCTGGCGCCCTGCAGCAGGATCGGCCAGATGAAGTCGAAGCGCTGCTGGCCGGGGGTGCCGTACAGGCGCAGGCGGTCGCCGTTGGGCAGGTCGATGTCGGCGTAGTCCATGGCCACCGTGGTCGAGGCCTTGTCGGCGCCTTGGCGGTCGGTGTTGTGCACATCGGTATCCACCACCGCGCCGGCGGCGATGGCACGTACCAGGGTTGATTTTCCGCACCCCATCCCACCCAGCACCACGATCTTGTGTTCGCGCACGCTCAACCCCCGCCGCGCTGGCGCACGCTGCGCCACATCCGGGCCAGCAGGGTGCCGCCGTCGCTGTCGCGGCGCGGCAGCGGTGCGGGGGCGGCGGTGTCTTCCAGGGCGGCATACCCGCACAGGTAGGCAGGATGCACGAAGCTGCGCACGGCGTCGGCCGGCACGTCGAGCAGCTGCGCGCATTCGTCCACCCTGCACGCACGCTTGAGCAGCAGCGAACACAGCCGGAAGCTGTCGTGCTGGTGCCCCAGCACGCGGAAGTCCGGCCAGCGCAGGAGCTTTACTCTTGCGTGGCGCTGCAGGCGTGCATCGAGGTCGTGCCAGTGCGCTGGGCGCAGCCCCCATTGCCAGAGCAGCGGGCGCAGCGGCTGGCGCGGCAGCGCGCCGGACAGCTGCTGGTAGCGCCGGGCGGAGATGCCATGCAGCGACAGTGATTCGAAGGTATCGGAGAGGTGCTGCGCCAGGTCTGCGGCATCCACACCGGCCGGCACCACCATCTGGTCGTGCACGATATCCAACAGCACGCGCGGCTCGCCGTCCAATGCCAGCAGCGCATGGCCCTGGCGAGCGGGCAGGCTTTCGCGCAGCGCGCGGGTGATGGCCTTGGCGCCGCGCGCGGTGCATGGTTCGTCGATGCTGGTGGGTTCGTCCGGCATGCGCCGCAACGCATGTTCGATGGCGTTGTCGTCCAGCACGCCACGGTTGTCGCCCTGCCCTTGGCGCAGGTGGCCGTCCTGGTCTTCGATCCAGAACTGGATGCGCGGTCGTTCGCGCACCATGCGCAAGGCGGCATTGCGCAACGCAGGGGTGTCCTTGATCACCAGCAGGTCGCACTCATCAAGATCGCGACAGCTGCGCACGGTCTCGGGCGGCAATGACGCGGCCACGCGCAGCCGCTGCAGCAACGCCCGTTCTCCCTGGACATCCGATCCGACCACCAGCACCCTGGCCATCGCCTTCCCCCTGGGTTGTGAGAGATCACAGCCATTGCTGAGATATCGTCGCTAGCCTATGCCATGGGTCTGGCCACCATGGGTGATGGATTGCACACTTTGAGTGTGGACATCTGGCCAAAAATATTGCAACGCGGGGGCGCTGCTACAGGCAAGTTTCATGCCGTTTTATCTTTCACGCCGGCCGACAGCGTGCCAGTAGACCCCGAGGCGTCTCACGTAAATACAGCCAAATCAGGAAAGCCCGTGCCTAAGCACGGCCTCCTGCCGCACACCACAACGACCATATAGGCGCCTGAGGTGCGGGAAGGAGCACCAACCGCTAATTTTCGTGAGTGGGGGGCCTGACCTGATCGGGTTCACCAACCGTAACTGTTCCGGATCCACCGCCACCACCACCACCGCCGCCCGACCCACCACCACCGCCACCTGAGCCACCACCCGGATTCCCGTTGCCGCTACCAATTCCGCCCGGCGATGGATCGATAGGCACCCTCTTTTCAGTTACGTAGTGACCATTGAAATTTTGTACGTAGGTCGCGCAATAGGTCGCGTTGCAGATCATGTAGCTTGTACCCGTCGCATGCATCCACATGGGAACCCAACCGTCGATGGGTGCGAGATTCCTCTCCAGGAACTCCTGCGTTGCGGAATCTATGATTGGCGAACGCACTTCGCAATTGTTGTCGCAGACGATTGGCCCTCTATTGAACGCATACAACATCGAGCAGCCCACTGCTGTGGCGGTCAGCAAGGCCATGGCTGCTACAATCTTCATGGGTCTTGATCGTTTGGTGTTAGTGACTAGCGCAACATTCATCGTAAATCTCCTTTGCCTTTGTGTTTGATTCCCCGATCTGCGCAGCATTCAATCTATCCCGAAGCCACTGCAGTCGATTGCTTGATACCGCGCCTGGAGCAGCGCGCTCTGCCGCCAGGTAGTAGGCATAGCTGGTGGTGTTGTCTTGCTCGGTCATCACCCCGACCTGGTAGCCGTTGCCGAGCTGCATCAGTGCATCAATGCTTCCGCGATCGGCAGCAGATCCCAGGTATTCCATCGCTTGCCGCTTGTAGTCGACAACCGCATGAGGATTTTTGAAAATTTCCTGGGTACCACCAAGTACCTGTTCCGGATCGGCCACGAACACGAGCTGTGCGCCTAGATGGCCTTGCTCGGCACCCAATCGAAGCCAGTCCGACCTTGCTGCCAGATACTCCACCGGGATATCTCGACACTCCGCTTCACTTTTCGCATCCAACGAAGATGGCGCTCCGCCGCTCGGTCCCATGAGGGGCATGCATTGCGAGATTTTCAGATAGATTTCGTAGGACGCCTTGCCGTTTCCCGCGCGCGCCAGCGGCTCCAATCCGCGGATTACAGAAGCCGCATTACCCTCGGGTGCCGAGCCGAAGTCCCGTACATTGAACGCGCGGCCGCTCAGAGGTGTTTTCACAATCCCGTAGCGAGTCTCGGGGTCGACGGGCATGGTGTGCATCATTGCGCCTGGGTTTCGCTTGGCATCCGTTGATGCGCCGGACGGTGGCTGGCCGCGGTCACTTGATGGCGCTTCAGGCCCATCCCTATTGCCACAGCCGCCCAGCAGCATTGCCAATGCGATTCCATGAAGTAGCTTCGCCATCTGTAGGACCTCCATTCAAAATCTGACCGACCCGTGTCGCGTCGGCCGGTGTCGCCGTTAGGCGATCGATTCAACGCGGTAATCGACCATTGCCCCGACCGACCGTTCCCAGGCTGTTGAGTTTCACCAACAGTTCCCGAGAACTCTCATCGGTTACGTGGTGGTAAGACGTTATGCCTTGCGTCTGCCCTTGAACATCAGAGCGTTCCCGCCTTGAAGGTCAGAATGCTCCTCTGTATGAGTCAGCTATTCCGCTCCTCGCAGCAGAGAGGAAGCCTTACGCCTCCCGGATTCCACGATCAGCAGCCGCGAGTGATGCGCAAAAAAAACCCGCGCCGAAGCGCGGGTTTTAACTTTCGATCGCCACGAGGGCGGAATCGAGCCTTACAGTGCGGCCAATGCCTGGTTGAACGTGCTGCTCGGGCGCATGGCCTTGCTGGCCTTGGCCACGTCCGGGCGGTAGTAGCCGCCGATGTCGACCGGCTTGCCCTGCGCGGCGATCAGCTCGCCAACGATGGCCTGCTCGTTGTCGGCCAGTGCCTTCGCCAGCGGGGCGAAGCGGGCCTTCAGCGCAGCATCGTCATCCTGTGCAGCCAGGGCCTGGGCCCAGTACAGCGCGATGTAGAAGTGGCTGCCGCGATTGTCGATGCCACCGAGCTTGCGCGAGGGCGACTTGTCGTTGTCCAGGAACTGGCCGTTGGCCTGGTCCAGGGTCTTGGCCAGCACCGTCGCACCGGCATTGCCGTAGCGGTTGCCCAGGTGCTCCAGCGAGGCCGCCAGGGCCAGGAATTCACCCAGCGAATCCCAGCGCAGGTAGTCTTCTTCCACGAACTGCTGCACGTGCTTGGGAGCCGAACCACCGGCACCGGTTTCGAACAGGCCACCACCGGCCATCAGCGGCACGATGGAGAGCATCTTGGCGCTGGTGCCCAGTTCCATGATCGGGAACAGGTCGGTGAGGTAATCACGCAGCACGTTGCCGGTCACCGAAATGGTGTCTTCACCCTTGCGGATGCGCTCCAGCGAGAACGCGGTCGCCTCCACCGGGGCCAGGATGCGGATGTCCAGGCCGTTGGTGTCGTGGTCCTTGAGGTAGGTCTCGACCTTGGCGATCACCTGCGCATCGTGTGCGCGGGAAGCATCCAGCCAGAACACGGCCGGGGTGCTGCTCAGGCGGGCGCGGTTCACGGCCAGCTTGACCCAGTCTTGGATCGGGGCGTCCTTGGTCTGGCACATGCGCCAGATGTCGCCGGTCTGCACGGCGTGTTCGAACACCACGTTGCCGGCATCGTCGGTGACGCGCACGGTGCCGTCGGCCGGAATCTGGAAGGTCTTGTCGTGCGAGCCGTATTCTTCGGCCTTCTGCGCCATCAGGCCGACGTTCGGCACCGAGCCCATGGTGGCCGGGTCGAAGGCGCCGTGGGCAATGCAGTCGTCGATTACGGCTTGGTACACGCCCGCGTAGCAACGGTCAGGAATGACGGCCTTGGTGTCCTGCAGCTTGCCGTCGGCATTCCACATGCCACCGGAGTCGCGGATCATCGCCGGCATCGAGGCATCGACGATGACGTCGCTGGGCACGTGCAGGTTGGTGATGCCCTTGTCGGAATTGACCATGGCCAGGCCCGGGCGCTTGCCGTACTCGGCAGCCAGGTCGGCCTTGATCGCTTCCTGGATGGCTTCGGGCAGCTGCGGCAGGCGCGCGTACAGGTCGCCGATGCCGTTGTTGGGATCGAAGCCGGCCTGCTTGAGCACGTCGGCGTGCTTGGCCAGCACGTCCTTGTAGAACTCTTCAACGACCACGCCGAACATGATCGGGTCGGAGACCTTCATCATGGTGGCCTTGAGGTGCAGCGAGAACAGCACGCCCTTGGCCTTGGCATCGGCGATCTGCGCCTGTACGAACGCGGCCAGCGCGTTGCGGCTCATCACGGCGGCATCGACGATCTCACCGGCCTTGACGGCGGTCTTTTCCTTCAGCACCACGGTGGTGCCGTCGGCCTGCTGCAGTTCGATCTTCAGGGTCCCGGCGGTAGCCAGGGTGGCCGACTTTTCGCTGCCGTAGAAATCGCCGCCGTCCATGTGCGCGACATGCGACTTGGAGTCCTTCGACCACTTGCCCATGCGGTGCGGGTGCTTGCGGGCGTAATTCTTGACCGACAGCGGCGCGCGGCGGTCGGAGTTGCCTTCGCGCAGCACCGGGTTCACCGCGCTGCCCTTGACCTTGTCATAGCGCGCCTTGATGTCGCGCGAGACCTCGTCGGTAGGCACGTCCGGGTAGTTCGGCAGGGCATAACCCTGATCCTGCAGTTCCTTGATGGCCGCCTTCAGCTGCGGCACCGAGGCGCTGATGTTGGGCAGCTTGATGATGTTGGCGTCCGGGGTGGTCGCCAGCTGGCCCAGCTCGGCCAGGTGGTCGGCTTCCTTCTGGTCGTCCTTCAGGAAATCCGGGAACAGCGCCAGGATGCGGCCGGACAGCGAAATGTCGCGGGTTTCGACCGCGATGCCGGCAGTGGCGGTGTAGGCCTCGACGATCGGCAGCAGCGACTGGGTGGCCAGGAACGGGGCTTCATCGGTAAGCGTGTACAGAATCTTGGGCGTGTTCGACATGGGGGACAGTGCTCTCCGGGTAACCCCCGCATTGTCGCGGTTTCAGCCCCGGGGAGCAAAGCCATGCCATACGCGGCGGTATTGGAACGCTGTGTGGCACAAACAAAAAAGACGCAGCCTCGCGGCTGCGTCCATCGTGAGCCCTAGCCGGGAGAGAGTCGGCAGGACTTACTTGACCTCAAACTCCTGCGGCGTTCCAGCCGCCTTGCCATCTACCATGACTTCCGCGCGGTATTTGCCTGCCGGCCAGCCATTGGCATTCTTGAAGGTGACGTTGGTGGTTTCGGCACCCGTGGTGTTCAGGACCTGGCTCTGCTCACCGGCCACCTGACCATCCTGATAGGTCAACTTGGCGGTGGTGTTCACGTTGTTGGCAGTGCCATCGGTGCGGAACGAGACGATGATTGCGTCCCGCGGCGTGATCAGTGCCACCGGTGCAACCGTCTTGTCCGCCGCAGCGGTAGTGCCCACCGTGATGGCGGTCACCGTGACGGGTGCGGCCGCAGTCATCGGCTGCGGCGCGGCCGGCTCGGCCGGGGTGGTGGCAACCGGCGTGGCCGGCTGGGCGTTGTTGTCGGCGGTGTCTTCCTTCTTCTTGCAGCCGACCAGGGCCACGGTGGCCAGCGCGGCGGCGAGTACGGTGGTGCTGATGGATGTCTTCTTCATGGAATTCCTCCCTGGGAATAAAGTCGGATTGCGAGGCGAACGGCTCAGCTCTTCGGCGGCAACTTGAGTACCTGGTCCGGGAAGATCTTGTCCGGATCTTTCAGCACGTCTTTGTTGAGCTCGAAGATCTTCTGCCAGGCGTTCGCGTCGCCCAGCTCGTTCTTGGCGATTTTGGAAAGGGTGTCGCCCTTCTGGACGGTGTAGGTGCCGCCGCCCACCTTTTCGGCAGTGGTGTCCACCGAGGAGGTCACGCCGGAGAAATCGGCCTTTTCCACCTTCTGCGCGGAGGTATCCACGCTGGAGGTGACGCCGGAGAAATCAGCCTTCTTGTCGGTACTCATCCACACGCTCCCTTGAATGGAACAGCCTTGGATCGCAAGGTGTCACAGGCCTTGTTAATGGGGCATGGCGCAGGTGTGAAGGGTTCGGGAGGTTTTCTGAACAGGGCGGCTGGCGGGGGCCGGCCACGCTAAAATGGCCGCATGAATACTCCCCAGGACTCCAGCCTCGGTCGCGAGGTTGCTTACCCTTCCCAGTACGACCCGTCCCTGCTCTTTCCGATCCCGCGCCGCGCCGCGCGCGAGGAAATCGGCGTGGACGAGGCCCACCTCCCCTTCATCGGCCATGACCGCTGGCAGGCCTACGAGCTGAGCTGGCTGGACCGGCGTGGCAAGCCGCGCGTGGCGGTGGCCACCATCAGCGTGCCGTGCACCTCGCCGAACCTGATCGAATCCAAATCGTTCAAGCTTTACCTCAACTCGCTCAACAGCACCCGCTTCGACGACGACGAGCAGGCGCGCCATCGGATTGCCGGTGATCTCTCGGCCTGCGCCGGAGCAGTGGTGACGGTGGTGTTCGGGGTGCCCCCGCTGGTGGACGCCGCGGAAGGCGAATCACTGGATGGGCTCGATGTGGCGATCGAGCGCTACGGTCCGCCGGCGCCCGAGTACCTCTCGGCCAATGCTGGCCAGGTAGTGACCGAAACGCTGAGTTCGGCGCTGCTCAAGTCCAACTGCCCGGTCACCGGGCAACCGGACTGGGCCAGCGTGAGCGTGCGCTACCGCGGCCCGCGGATCGACCGCGAAGGCCTGCTGCGCTACCTGGTGAGCTACCGCGAACATGCCGAATTCCACGAGCAGTGCGTGGAGCGCATCTTCAACGAGCTCACCCTGCGCTGCCAGCCGGAGTGGCTGGAAGTGGAGGCCCGCTATACGCGTCGCGGTGGGTTGGACATCAACCCATGGCGGGCCAGCGCGGGGATCGCGCACCCAGCGCGGACCGTTCGGGACGTGCGCCAGTAGCGCACGACCGTTGGTCGTGCGGCGCCAGTAGTCGTGCGACCTCAACCCGCCTTCGGCGCGTTGAGGAAATCCAGGCTCACCTGCAGCAAGGCGCGCAGGCCCACGTCCAGCGCCTTCTCGTCCAGCAGGAACTTCGGCGAATGGTTGGCCGGGGCGGTGGCCGGGTCGATGCCTTCGCTGGTGGAGCCGACGAAGAAGAACATGCCCGGCACCTGCTGGGCATACAGCGAGAAGTCCTCGGCACCCATCTGCAGCGGCGGCTCGTAGACATTGGCTTCGCCGACCACGGCCTGCAGGCTGGGCAGCATGCGCGCGGTCAACGACGGATCGTTGACCGTGGCCGGGTTTCCTTCCGCCTCGAAAATCTCGGTCTGCGCCTTGGCGCCGTGCGCGGCTGCGGTGTGCTCGGCCACGTTGCGCAGGTCGGCGAAGATCTGCTGGCGCATGCCTTCGTCGAAGGTGCGGATGGTGCCCACCATCTCTACTTCGTCGGGAATGATGTTGTAGCGGATGCCGCCCTTGATCGCGCCGAAGGACACCACCGCCGGTTGCCTGGAGATGTTGGAGCGGCGGCTGACGATGGTCTGCGCGGTACCGACCAGGTCAGCGGTGGCCACGATCGGGTCGACCCCGTTCCACGGTGCCGAACCATGCGTCTGGCGGCCGATTACCTTGATCCCGAAGCGGTCCGAGGCGGCCATCAGCGGGCCGCCACGCACCGCGATCTGCCCGGCCTGGACGCTGGAGAACACGTGCAGGCCGAACACGGCATCCGGCTTGAAGTCGGCGAACAGCCCTTCCTTGAGCATCAACGCGGCACCGCCCTCTTCCGGCGGCGGCGCGCCTTCTTCGGAAGGCTGGAAGATCAGCATCACTTCACCGGGCAGGCTCTCGCGCATCTTCACCAGCGCGTCGGCCACGCCGAGCAGGGTGGCGGTGTGGGCGTCATGGCCGCAGGCGTGCATCACGCCCACCGGTTCGCCGCGATAGGTGCTGGTGGCCTTCGAGGCAAACGGCAGGCCGGTCTGTTCGGTGACCGGCAGCGCGTCCATGTCCGCGCGCAGGGCAATGCGCGGGCCGGGCTTGCCGCCCTTGATGATCGCCACCACGCCGTGATGGGCGATGCCGGTCCTGGGCTTCAGGCCCATCGCACGCAGCTGGTCGGCCACCTTGGCCGAGGTGCGCTCTTCGCGGTTGGACAGCTCCGGGTGCTGGTGGAAATCGCGGCGCCACTGCACCACCTGGGCTTGCAGACGAGCGGCGGCGGCGGTGACTTCCGGGCGTTCTGCCGGGGCGGTGGCGGCCAGCGCGGGCGAGGCGAGCAGCAGGGCGGACAGCAGCAGCGAAAGACGGGGCATTCGGGTCTCCGGCGGGGGTTCCATGGGGTTGAACCTGAATGTAGGGCATCAAGCTGGTTTTCGCTGTAACTTTCGGCGCGGCCGAACGTTGTCCGGGAAGGCAGCCGACCCGCATTCGGCGCTCCCCCTTCAGGCGCGGTCGGGCCGCCGGGGTTACCTGTTGAACCTTGAAGGCCGCTGCGGGTCTGACCGCCCGTCCCATTTGTCATGCATGAAAGGTCACGGGTGGCGGGTATGCTTTGCCACTGCCAACCGGGCCCCGCCCTTCGCCAGCCTCAGGAGTTTTGAATGTCGCGTTTCTGGAAGATCGTGCTGCTGGTGATCGCAGTGCTGGTGGTGGGCCTGGTCGGCATGCACCTGCTCAACGGTGGCAAGGGCAAGGATGCCAGGCCAGGGGCGCAGGCCGGGGCCGGCAAGGACGGCGAACGCGATACCGGCCCGGTTCCGGTGACGGTGATCGACGCGGCCCGCCAGGACGTGCCGGTCTACGCCAGCGCGCTCGGCACGGTGAGCGCGATGAACACCGTGACCGTAAGCCCGCAGGTGGGCGGCCAGCTGATCAGCCTGAACTTCAAGGAAGGCCAGGAAGTGAAGCAGGGCGACCTGCTGGCGCAGATCGATCCGCGCACGCTTCAGGCCAGCTTTGACGAAGCCGCGGCGGCCAAGAAGCAGAACCAGGCCCAGCTGGCCACGGCGCGCTCGAACTACCAGCGCTCCAATTCGCCCGAATACCGCCAGTACGTCGCCAAGACCGACCTGGACACCCAGCGCAACCAGGTGGCCCAGTACGAAAGCGCGGTGGCGGCCAATGAAGCCAGCATGCGCGCGGCCCAGGTGCAGCTGCAGTACACCCGCGTGACCGCGCCCATTTCCGGCATTGCCGGCATCCGTGCCGTGGACGCCGGCAACGTGGTCAGCGCCGGTACCGCGCTGGTCACCCTGACCCAGATCCACCCGATCCACGTGGTGTTCAACCTGCCCGAACGCCAGCTGCCGGACGTGCGCCAAGCCCAGCAGGCCGGCCCGGTGACGATTGCCGCGCTGGACCGCAACGATTCGCACGTGCTCACCGACGGCGGCACGCTGGACGTGGTGGACAACCAGATCAGCAGCGACAGCGGCACCTTCCGCGCGCGCGCCCTGTTCGACAATAAAGACAACAGCCTGTGGCCGGGCCAGTTCGTCAACGTGCGCATGCAGCTGCGCACCATCGCCGGTGGCGTGGTCATCCCGACCCAGGCGGTGATGCGAGGCCCCGATGGCGAGTACGTGTACATCGTCAAGCCGGACAACACGGTGGCCATGCAGACCGTGAAGAGCGGCGTGGAAGTGGGCGACAGCAACATCCAGATCACCGAAGGCCTGAAAGGCGGCGAGCGCGTTGTCAGCGAAGGCCAGTTCCGGCTCAAGCCCGGCAGCAAGGTCACGGCACTGAAGCCGGGTGAAACCCCGGCCGCACCGACCGAGGCCGAGCTCAAAGCCGCCGCGCAGAAACAGGGCGGCCCCGGTGGCCGCCGTGGCGGCGGCCCGCGCTGACCGCGCGCGTCGCACAGGTAACGCCGGCCGGGTGGCCGGCGTTCGCTTCCCGCATCGCCGTCTGACGTAACAGCAAGGATCCGCCCGTGGGCTTTTCGACGATCTTCATCCGCCGCCCCATCGCCACTTCGCTGTTGATGGCGGGCCTGCTGCTGCTCGGCATCCTCGGCTACCGCCAGCTGCCGGTGTCGGCGCTTCCGGAAATCGATGCACCCAGCCTTGTGGTCACCACCCAGTATCCGGGTGCGAACGCCACCACCATGGCCTCGCTGGTGACCACGCCGCTGGAGCGCCAGTTCGGCCAGATCTCCGGGCTGGAGCTGATGACCTCCGATTCGTCGGCGGGCCTGTCCACGATCATCCTGCAGTTCTCGATGGACCGGGACATCGATATCGCCGCCCAGGACGTGCAGGCCGCCATCCGACAGGCCACCCTGCCCTCGTCGCTGCCTTACCAGCCGGTCTACAACCGGGTGAACCCGGCCGACGCGGCGATCATCACCCTCAAGCTCACCTCCGACACGCGCCCGCTGCGCGATGTGAACAACTACGCCGACTCGATCCTGGCCCAGCGCCTGTCGCAGGTGCAGGGCGTGGGCCTGGTCTCGATTGCCGGCAATGTGCGCCCGGCCGTGCGCATCCAGGTCAATCCGGCGCAGCTGTCCAACATGGGCCTGACCCTGGAAGACCTGCGCAGCGCGCTGACCCAGGCCAACGTCAACGCACCCAAGGGCTCGCTCAACGGCAAGACCCAGTCCTACAGCATCGGCACCAACGACCAGCTGACCAGCGCGGCCGAATACCGCGAGACCATCATCAGCTACAAGAACGGCGCGCCGGTACGACTGTCGGACGTGGCCGAGGTGGTCGATGGCGTGGAGAACGACCAGCTTGCCGCATGGGCCGATGGCAAGCCGGCGGTGCTGCTGGAAATCCGCCGCCAGCCCGGCGCCAATATCGTGCAGACGGTGGAGCGCATCCGCGCGCTGATGCCGCAGTTGCAGAACGTGCTTCCGGCCGACGTGCACCTGGAGGTGTTCTCGGACCGCACCGAAACCATCCGCGCCTCGGTGCATGAAGTGCAGTTCACGCTCATCCTCACCATCGGCCTGGTGGTGGCGGTGATCTTCGTGTTCCTGCGCCGCCTCTGGGCCACGATCATTCCCTCGGTGGCGGTGCCGCTGTCGCTGGCGGGCACCTTCGGGGTGATGGCCTTTGCCGGCATGTCGCTGGACAACCTCTCGCTGATGGCGCTGGTGGTGGCCACCGGCTTCGTGGTCGACGATGCGATCGTGATGATCGAGAACATCGTGCGCTACATCGAACAGGGCAAGAGCGGCCCCGAAGCGGCCGAGATCGGCGCACGCCAGATCGGCTTCACCGTGCTGTCGCTGACCGTGTCGCTGGTGGCGGTGTTCCTGCCGCTGCTGCTGATGCCCGGGGTGACCGGCCGGCTGTTCCATGAGTTCGCATGGGTGCTGAGCATCGCGGTGGTGTTGTCGATGCTGATTTCGCTGACGCTCACCCCGATGATGTGCGCTTACCTGCTCAAGCCCGACGCGCTGCCCGAAGGCGAGGACGCGCATGAGCGTGCACACGCGGCTGGCAAGCAGACCGTGTGGAGCCGCACCGTAGGCCTGTACGAGCGCAGCCTGGACTGGGTGCTGGGCCACCAGCGCATGACCCTGGCGGTGGCCGCCGGCGCGCTGGTACTGACCGTGGTGCTGTACATCGTGATTCCCAAGGGCCTGCTGCCCGAACAGGACACCGGGCTGATCACCGGCGTGGTCCAGGCCGACCAGAACATCGCCTTCCCGCAGATGGAACAACGCACCAAGGCGGTGGCGGAGGCGCTGCGCAAGGACCCGGCTGTAACCGGCGTGGCGGCCTTCATCGGCGCGGGCAGCATGAACCCCACACTCAACCAGGGCCAGCTGTCGATCGTGCTCAAAGAGCGCGGCGACCGTGACGGCCTGGAAGAGATCCTGCCGCGCCTGCAGCAGGCCGTGGCCGACATTCCTGGGGTGGCGCTCTACCTCAAGCCGGTGCAGGACGTGACCCTGGATACCCGCGTGGCGGCCACCGAGTACCAGTACTCGCTGTCGGACGTGGACAGCGCGCAGGTTGCGCTGCAGGCCACCCGCCTGACCGAGGCGCTGCGCCAGCGCCCGGAACTGGCAGACGTGGACAACAACCTGTCCAACCAAGGCCGCGCGCTGGAGCTGAACATCGACCGCGACAAGGCCAGCGTGCTGGGCGTGCCGATGCAGACCATCGACGACACCCTGTACGACGCCTTCGGCCAGCGCCAGATCTCCACCATCTTCACCGAGCTCAACCAGTACCGCGTGGTACTGGAAGTAGCGCCTGAGTTCCGCACCAGCACTGCGTTGATGAACCAGCTGGCGGTGGCGTCCAACGGCGCCGGCGCGCTGACCGGCAGCAATGCCACCAACTTCGGCCAGGTCACCTCGTCCAACTCGTCCACTGCCACCGGCATCGGCGCGCAGAACACGGGCATTCCGGTGGGTGCGGGCAACATCATCCCGCTGGCCGCGCTGGCCGAAGGCAAGGTCACCAGCACTCCGCTGGTGGTGAGCCACCAGCAGCAGCTGCCGGCGGTGACGGTGTCGTTCAACATTGCTCCGGGCTATTCGCTGTCCGATGCGGTCAAGGCGATTGAAGAAACCCGTGCCAGCCTGGACATGCCGTCGCAGGTGCACGCGCAGTTCATCGGCAAGGCGGCCGAGTTCACCGGCAGCCAGACTGACGTGGTGTGGCTGCTGCTGGCTTCGCTGGTGGTGATCTACATCGTGCTGGGCGTGTTGTACGAGAGCTACATCCATCCCATCACGATCATCTCCACCCTGCCTCCGGCCGGCGTCGGTGCGCTGCTGGCGCTGATGGTGTGCGGGCTGAGCCTGTCGGTGGATGGCATCGTCGGCATCGTGCTGCTGATCGGCATCGTCAAGAAAAACGGCATCATGATGGTGGACTTCGCCATCGAGGCGCGCCGCGCCGGTGCCAACGCGCACGAAGCGATCCGCCGCGCCTGCCTGCTGCGCTTCCGCCCGATCATGATGACCACCGCCGCGGCCATGCTGGGCGCGTTGCCGTTGGCACTGGGCACCGGCATCGGTTCGGAGCTGCGCCGCCCGCTCGGTATCGCCATCGTAGGCGGCCTGCTGATCTCGCAGCTGGTCACGCTGTACACCACGCCGGTGATCTACCTGTACATGGAGCGCTACTCCGAATGGCTGCGCGAGCGCCGTGAACAGCGCGCCCTGCGCAACGCCACCGCACAGGACCGCGCGTGAACATCTCCGGTCCGTTCATCCGCCGCCCGATCGGTACCGCGCTGCTGGCCATCGGCCTGTTCGTGGTCGGGTTGATGTGCTACCTGAAGCTCGGAGTGTCGGCGCTGCCGAACATCCAGATTCCGGTGATCTTCGTGCACGCCAGCCAGTCTGGCGCGGACGCCACCACCATGGCGTCCACGGTCACCGCGCCGCTGGAGCGCCACCTGGGCCAGCTGCCCGGGGTGGACCAGATGCGCTCGTCCAGTTCCGAAGGCAGTTCGCTGGTCTTCATGATCTTCCAGAGCGGGGTCGACATCGATTCAGCCGCGCTGGACGTGCAGACCGCCATCAACTCGGCCCAGGCCGACCTGCCCTCCGGGCTGGGCTCGCCGATGTTCCAGAAGGCCAACCCGAACGACGATCCGGTGATCGCCATCGCGCTGACGTCGCAGACGCAGTCGGCCGATGAGCTGTACAACGTGGCCGATTCGCTGCTGGCCCAGCGCATCCGCCAGATCAGCGGGGTGTCGTCGGTGGATATTGCCGGCGCTTCCACCCCAGCGGTGCGGGTGGACGTCAACCTGCGCCTGCTCAACGCGCTGAACCTCACCCCGGACGACCTGCGCAATGCGGTGCGTGCAGCCAACGTGACCTCCCCCACCGGGTTCCTGAGCGATGGCAACACCACCACGGCGATCATCGCCAACGATTCGGTGGCGCGCGCGGCCGACTTCGCCAACCTGGTGATCAAGACCCAGGACGATGGCCGGGTGATTCGCCTGAAGGACGTGGCCAATGTCTACGACGGCCAGCAGGATGCCTACCAGGCCGCGTGGTTCGACCACAAACCGGCGGTGGTGATGTACGTGTTCACCCGCGCCGGGGCCAACATCGTGGAGACGGTGGACCGGGTCAAGGCGCAGATCCCGATGCTGCGCGACTACCTGCAGCCGGGCACCACGCTCACCCCGTACTTCGACCGCACCCCGACCATCCGCTCGTCGCTGCATGAAGTGCAGATCACCCTGCTGATCAGCCTGGCCATGGTGGTCCTGACCATGGCGCTGTTCCTGCGCCGGCTGGCGCCGACCCTGATCGCGGCGATCACCGTGCCGCTGTCACTGGCCGGTGCCGCGCTGGTGATGTACGTGTTCGGCTTCACCCTAAACAACCTGAGCCTGCTGGCGCTGGTGATCGCGATCGGCTTCGTGGTGGACGATGCGATCGTGGTGATCGAGAACATCATGCGTCATCTCGACGAAGGCATGCCGCGCATGCAGGCAGCGTTGACCGGCGCGCGCGAGATCGGCTTCACCATCGTTTCCATCACCGCCTCGCTGGTGGCGGTGTTCATTCCGCTGCTGTTTGCCAGCGGCATGGTGGGTGCGTTCTTCCGCGAGTTCACCGTGACCCTGGTGGCGGCCATCGTGGTTTCGATGATCGTCTCGCTCACGCTCACCCCGGCGCTGTGCAGCCGCTTCCTGAGCGCGCACACCGAACCGGACAAGCCTTCGCGGATCGGCCGCTTCCTGGATGCCACCCACGACCGCATGCTGCGCCTGTATACCGTGTGCCTGGATTTCTCGCTGCGGCATGCGCTGCTGCTGTCGCTGACCCCGATCCTGCTGATCGTGGCCACGGTGATGCTGGCCGGCGCGGTCAAGAAGGGCTCGTTCCCGCCGCAGGACACCGGCCTGATCTGGGGCCGCGCCAATTCCAGCGCCACGGTCTCGTTCGAGGACATGGTCAACCGCCAACGGCGCATCACCGACATGCTGATGGCCGACCCGGCGGTGAAGACCGTGGGCGTGCGCCTGGGCAGCGGCCGCCAGGGATCGAGCGCGCAGTTCAACATCGAGCTGAAGACGCGCAAGGAAGGCCGCCGCGAAACCACGGCGCAGGCGTTGGCCCGTTTGAGTGCCAAGGCCGACCGTTACCCGGACCTGGAACTGCGCCTGCGCGCGATCCAGGATCTTCCCAGCGACGGCGGCGGAGGCAACAGCCAGGGTGCGCAGTATCGCGTGTCGCTGCAGGGCAACGACCTGGCCCAGCTTCAGGAATGGCTGCCCAAGGTGCAGGCGGCACTGAAGAAGAACCCGATGCTGCGCGACGTCGGCACCGACGTGGATACCGCCGGCCTGCGCCAGAACATCGAGATCGATCGGGCCAAGGCCGCGCGCCTTGGCGTGTCGGTGGGTGCGATTGATGGTGCGCTGTACGGTGCATTCGGCCAGCGCCAGATCTCGACCATCTATTCGGACATCAACCAGTACAGCGTGGTGGTCAACGCACTGCCGGAGCAGACTGCGACCCCGCGCGCGCTGGATGAGATCCACGTGCGGGCCGGCAACGGCGAGATGATTCCGATCACCGCCGTGGCGCGCCAGGTTCCCGGGTTGGCGCCGCCGCAGATCACCCACCAGAACCAATACACCACGATGGACCTGAGCTACAACCTGGCCCCCGGCGTGAGCACCGGCGAAGGCGAGGCGATCATCAAGGCCACGGTGGACGGGCTGCGCCTGCCCGGCGACATCCGCATCAGCGACGGCGGCGGCTTCAACGTGCAGCTCAACCCCAATTCGATGCTGATCCTGGTTCTTGCGGCCATCATCACCGTGTACCTGGTGCTGGGCATGCTGTACGAAAGTCTGGTGCACCCGGTGACGATCCTGTCCACGCTGCCGGCGGCCGGCGTGGGCGCGCTGCTGGCGTTGTTTGTCACCAACACCGAGTTGTCGGTGATCTCGATGATCGCGCTGGTGCTGCTGATCGGCATCGTCAAGAAGAACGCGATCATGATGATCGACTTCGCCGTGGTGGCCCAGCGTGAGCATGGCAAGAGCCCGCTCGAAGCCGTGCGCGAGGCCAGCATCGTGCGCTTCCGCCCGATCATGATGACCACCATGGTAGCGATCCTGGCGGCGGTACCGCTGGCCATCGGTTTGGGCGAGGGCTCGGAGCTGCGCCGCCCGCTGGGCATCGCGATGATCGGCGGCCTGCTGTTCTCGCAGAGCCTGACCCTGCTGAGCACGCCGGCGCTGTATGTGATCTTCTCGTGCCTGCAGCAGCACTGGCGCGGCTGGCGTGCGCGCCGGCGCGAAAAGGTGATGATCAAGCGCGCTGCACGCGCCTGACGCAGCGCACGACCAACGGCCGTGCGCTGCCGCGGTATGGTCGGTACCTACCAACCGGCTATGTCGGCTTCACTGCGATGACGCAATAATGAGGCGTCACCGCCCTGCGAGTCCGCATGTCCGCCCGAGAATCCCGCCTGAGTCGCCTGTGGGCGCATGAGAAGGCCAGCTACGGGCTGCGGGTGTTCATTGCATTGTCCGTGGCCATGGGCGTGTGCTGGCACCTGGACCAGCTGCCCGCCCTGCCCGGCGTGTTCCTCGGCATCATCGCCAGCGCCATTGCCGAAACCGACGACAACTGGTGGGGCCGCACCAAATCCGTCGCGCTCTCCCTGCTGTGCTTCGTGGTGGCGGCGGCCGCGGTGGTCGAACTGTTCGCCTGGCCATGGCTGTTCATTGCCGCCCTCGCCCTGTCCACCTTCGGCCTGACCCTGCTCGGCGCCCTTGGCGAGCGCTACGCCTCCATCGCCCAGGCCACCGTCACCCTGGCCATCTACACCATGATCGGCCTCGAACAGCACGGCGCCGACGACCGCGCCCAGGCCATCACCGCCGTCAGCCACCTGCTGGCCGGCGCCCTCTGGTATGGCCTGCTGTCCATTCTGTGGACCGCGCTGTTCGCCAACCGCCCCGTTCGCGAACGCCTCGCCCGCCTCTACCTCGAACTGGGCCGCTACCTCCAGCTCAAGGCCGACCTGTTCGAGCCCGTGCGCGATGCCGACGTGCAGAAGCGCCAGCTGGCCCTGGCCGAACAGAACCGCCGCGTCGTTGAAGCGCTCAACATCGCCAAGACCGCCATCTTGGCCCGGTTCGGCCGCTCCGGCCGGCCCGGCGTGCAGTCCGGCCTGTATCTGCGCCTGTATTACATGGCCCAGGACTTCCACGAACGCGCCAGCTCCTCGCATTACCCTTATGGCGCGCTCACCGACGCCTTCTTCCACAGCGACGTGCTCTACCGCTGCCAGCGCCTGCTCGCCCTGCAGGGAGAAGCCTGTGCCAACCTGGGCACCGCCATCCGCATGCGCCGGCCGTTCCAGTACGGCGACCGCACCCGCCAGGCCACCGCCGACCTCACCGACTCCCTCACCTGGCTGCGCGCCCAGCACAATCCCCAGTGGCAGCGCCTGCTCTCCTCGCTGGAACTGCTCGGCCACAACCTGCAGAGCATCGAACGCCGCCTGTCCGAAGCCGCCCAGTCCGAATCCACCCTGGACAACGTCGATACCCGCCTGCGCGACACCAACCCCCATACCCTGCGCGAAATGGGCGTGCGCATCCGCCAGCAGCTCACACCCGGCTCGCTGTTGTTCCGCCACGGCCTGCGCATGGCGCTTGCGCTGATCGTGGGCTTTGCCGCCATCCGCCTGTTCAACGCCCAGAACGGCTCCTGGGTGCTGCTCACCATCGTGTTCGTGTGCCGCCCCAACTTCGGCGCCACCCGCCAGCGGCTGGCCCAGCGGATCGCCGGCACCCTGATCGGGCTGGTGCTTACGTGGGCGCTGATGCAGCTGTTCCAGGACCTGCGCATCGAACTGCTGATCGCCCTGCTTTCCGCACTGCTGTTCTTCTTCACCCGCAGCGACCGCTACCTGGTCGCCTCGGCGGCGATCACCGTGATGGCGTTGACCTGCTTCAACCTCATCGGCGATGGGTTCCTGCTGATCTGGCCACGCCTGGTCGATACCCTGCTGGGCTGCGCGATTGCCGCCGCTGCCGCGTTCCTGATCCTGCCCGACTGGCAGGGCCGCCGCCTCGACCTGGTAATGGCGCGCGTGCTTGAACGCTGCGCCGGCTACCTGCAGGCGGTGCTGGGCCAGTACGGCAGCGGCATGCAGGACGACCTGGCCTACCGTATCGCCCGCCGCGATATGCACAACGCCGATGCGGCCTTGTCCACCGCGCTGTCCAACATGCTGCGCGAGCCGGGCCACGTGCGCGGCAACCTGGATGCCGGCTTCCGCTTCCTGGCGCTGTCCAACACCCTGCTCGGCCATCTTTCCGCGCTCGGCGCCCATCGCGCGCAGGTGGACAGCTACGCGCAGGACCCTTTGGCCCGCTCCAGCGGCGAACGCGTGCAGCACGCCATGCAGCAGATCGCCGGTGCGCTGGAACGGCGCGAACCGGTGGACGAGGCGGCCAACGAGGACGACCGCGCCCTGGCCGAACAGCTGGAGCAGGTCAGCGATGAGATGCCGCCCAAGCTGCAGCTTATCCGCACCCAGATCGGCCTGATGCTGCGCCTCCTGCCCAAGCTGCGCGCGGCCGCGAACGAAATAGGTACCGGGACTGCGTGATAGGCTGCGCCGGTTCGCAAGGAGATTCCATGTCCGGCCACAGTCAGTTCGCCCTGCTCCGCCAGCGCCGCTTCCTGCCCTTCTTCATCGTGCAGTCGCTGGGGGCGTTCAACGACAACGTGTACCGCCAGGCCATCATCGGCCTGCTGTTCTACCTCGGCGTGAGCCAGGCCGAGCAGTCGCTGTACACCACGCTGGCACCGGCCATCTTCATCCTGCCCTACTTCCTGTTCTCCGCCCTGGCCGGGCAGATCGCCGAGAAGCTGGAGAAGTCGCGCCTGATCGTGATCACCACCACGATGGAGATCGCGATCATGACCCTGGCTGCGGTCGGCTTCCTGACCCAGAGCATGCCGATCCTGCTCATCGCCCTGTTCTGCACCGGGCTGCAGTCCACCCTGTTCGGCCCGGTCAAGTATTCGGTGCTGCCCTCGGTGCTCAAGCCCGAAGAGCTCACCGGTGGCAACGGCCTGGTCGAGATGGGCACCTCGATGTCGATCCTGACCGGGATGATCAGCGGCGGGATCATCTTCACCCTGGCCGGCAGTTTCGGCCCGATCGTGGCGGCAACGGCGGTGATCGCGCTGGCCATTGCCGGCAACATCACCGCGCGCATGATCCCCAAGGTCGATGCCGGCGCGCCCGACCTGAAGATCAACTGGAACCCCATTCCCGAATCGCTGGCGGTGCTGCGCCTGGCCAAGAAGCAGAAGGCGGTGGCCAACGCCATCCTGGGCGTCTCGTGGTTCTGGTTCGTCGGCACCATGCTCACCTCGCAGCTGCCCACCTACGCGGTGGTCAACCTGGGCGGCGAACCGACCCTGTACATCTTCGCGCTGGCGCTGTTCTCGGTTGGTACCGGGGTAGGCTCGCTGCTGTGCGAAAAGCTGTCCGGGCGCACCGTCGAAATCGGCCTGGTGCCGCTGGGCGCCTTCGGCATGACCGCCTTCATGCTGGACCTGTACTTCGCCCGTGCCGGCACCGCCACCACGGCCGGCCTGGGCGTAGCCGCCTTCGTGGCCGCGCCGGGCAGCATGCGCATCATCGTTGACCTGGTGGGCATCGGCCTGTTCACCGGCTTCTTCGTGGTGCCGTTGTTCGCGCTGATCCAGAGCCGCACGCCGAAATCGGAAATGTCGCGCGTGTTCGCCGCGCTCAACATCCAGAATTCCGGCTTCATCGTCGCCGCGGCGATGATCGCGCTGGCCACGCAGAAATTCCTGCACTGGACGATCCCGCAGCTGTTCCTGGCGCTGGCGATCGCCAATGCGGTGGTGGCGATCTACATCTTCACCATCGTGCCCGAATTCCTGATGCGGTTCCTCAGCTGGGTGATGGTGCGCTTCCTGTACCGGCTGCGCCCGCATGGCATTGAAGCCAACGTGCCTGACGAGGGCGCGGCGCTGATCGTCTGCAACCACGTCAGCTACATGGACGCGCTGATCCTGTCGGCAACGATCCCGCGTCCGGTGCGCTTCGTCATGTACTACAGGATCTTCAACATCCCGGTGATGCGCTGGATCTTCCGTACCGCCAAGGCGATTCCGATTGCCGGCGCGCGCGAGAACCCGGCGCTGATGCAGGCCGCGTTCGATGAAGTGGACAAGGCGCTGGCCGAAGGTGAGCTGGTCTGCATTTTCCCCGAAGGTGCGCTGACCCGCGATGGCGAAATGGCGGCCTTCAAATCCGGCGTGGAGAAGATCCTCGAGCGCCGACCGGTGCCGGTGGTGCCGATGGCACTGCGCGGCATGTGGGCCAGCATGTGGAGCCGCCGCGATACGCGCCTGGGGCGTATGCGGGTGCCACGACGCCTGCGCGCCCACGTAGAGGTGATCGCCGGACCGCCGGTCGACGGCGCCACGGCGACCGCCGAGGGGCTGGAAGCACAGGTGCGAGCGCTGCGCGGCGACCAAGGCTGAAAGCGGCGGGTCAGGGTATTCCGCAAAGAAATCCATTGCGGCGCTCATGTAAACGCATACATCGCAGGAAACATCGGGTAGATTACCGCCCATAGGGGATGTCCCCTGGCGTTGGGAGACGCCGGGAGACAGCCAATGGAATGGAGTCGTACGTGAATCATCTGCCGCCACCCACCCCACCGGGCGTTGTCGTTCCCAACCATCTGGTCTGGGCCATCCTGACAACGCTGTTCTGCTGCCTGCCGTTGGGCGTGGTGTCGATCGTGTATGCGGCCCAGGTCGATGGCCGCCGCGCGGCCGGCGACCTGGCCGGTGCGTATGACGCATCGCGCAAGGCCGGCGGATGGGCCCTGGCATCGGCGCTGGCCCTGCCGGTGCTGCTGCTGGTGTGGTTTGGCCTGTTTGGCGGCATGGCCGCGCTGGGCGCTCTTTCCGACCTGTGAAACACCCTTCGTTCAACCCACCCAAAAAAATGGAGCTTCACCGATGAACACCACTGCCCCGCAAGTCCCCAACAATCTGGTCTGGGCCATCCTGACCACCCTGTTCTGCTGCCTGCCGGCCGGCATCGTGTCGATCGTGTATGCCGCGCAGGTCAACGGCAAGCTGGCCGTCGGTGACATCGCCGGTGCGCGCGAGTCGTCGGACAAGGCCAAGAAGTGGGCGATGTGGTCGGCCATCATCGGCGTCGTGGCCATCGTGCTCTACATCATCCTGGTCGTGGTGATGGGCGTTGGCGGCGCGATGGGCGGCGGCAACTACTGATCGCCCCCTGGACGGCCCGGTCCGGCGCCCGCGAAGGGTGCCCGGCTCGGGCCGTTCTGCCGTCATGACGATGCCTTCCCGTTCCACCCTGTCGCGTTGGACGCCGCTGGCCGTCACGGCCGGGCTGGCCGTGGGCGCGACCGTGGTGCTGCGCCATGTCAGCCCGTATGCCGGCAACAGCCCGCTGCCGGGTTGCCCGCTGTATGCGTTGACCGGGTTGTACTGTCCCGGCTGTGGCAGCACCCGCTGCCTGTATTCGCTGGTCCACTTCGACTGGTCCGGCGCGATGGCGATGAATCCGTTGCTGGTTATCTCGCTGCCGTTCCTGCTGTTGATGCTGCTCAACAACGCAGGCGTGCGCATGCGCGCATTGGACCCGCTGATGCGGGTGCTGGCCAATCCCACCTTCTGGCTGGTGCTGCTGGTCGGCTATGCGGTGCTGCGCAACCTGCCATGGATGCCGTTCGCGCTGCTGGCGCCCTAGGTCACCCAACCGGCGATGACCAGCAACGCAAGCGCTGCCATCCACAACAACAGCATCCGCCAGACCAGGCTCATCGCGTCGCGCAGTTCCGGCAGGCGGCGCCACACCGGCACCATGCCCGCATCGCTGTAATCGTGCGCGTCTTCACGAAGTTCGGCACTGACGCTGGCCCGCGCCACGGCGCCCAAAAAGTTCCTGGAGGCGGACCAGCGATTACCGTGCGCCTCGCGCCAGGCCTTGAAGGCGGTATCGAAGTTGCCCACCAGCGCCATCGACAGCGACATCAGCTGCGCGACCGGCCATTCCAGCCACGACACGACCTGGCGCGCGCCGGCGGTTGTCTCGACGTCGGCCAGCGAGCGCAGCGGCCCCACCGCCAGCAGCACCAGCAGGCGGTACGCCAGCGCGCCCACCGGGCCCAGCAGGAGGAACCAGAACAGCACCGCGAACCAGCGCCGCAGCGCGTTGAGCACGGTAACTTCCACCAGCGACGGCACGTCCTCGTGCAGGCTGCCACCGGCCGACTGCAGCTGGCCGATGGCGGCATGGCGGGCATGCGCATCATCGGCATCGATCACCGCTTCCACGTCACGGTCCAGATCGCGCGGGCCCCAGCACACCACCAGCGTGGCGATGCCCAGCAGCAGCGACGGCAGGCCGAACAGGCGGTCATGCAACGCCCATTGCAGCAGGGCCAGACACAGCACGAACGGAACCACTGCCAACAGCCAGCCGTGGCGCCCACGCCAGAAGCCGGTTTCGGCGGCGTGGGCGTCCAGCCACTGCAGCCAACGCCGGTACCAGCCGAAACGGCGCAGCGCCACGGCCGCGGCAGGCGCGACATGGCCCAGAGCCAAGGCGACCAGTACTGCGACCAGGGTGGTGAACATGGCGGCCTCCGTTCGGTTTCTGGGCGCTACTATGCCTTGGGGCCCGGCAATTCCCCGGGCCACAGGTAATGTATGCCGCCCCGCGTTCAGGCAGCGGCAACGTGGTGCCGGTCAGCTTACTTGGCTGCGGTACCAGTGCTCGATCAGACTGCGTGAGATCGAGATCGGCGGCGACAGCCGGATGCTCGCCCCGTCGTCCTCGATGTCGCGTGCCAGTGCCGCGCCCACTTCCTCGGCGCTGAACCAGCGTGCATCTTCCAGCTCGCCGTCTACGGTCGGCACGTCATCTTCAGCCGTTGCGCTGAAGCCCAGCATCAGCGCGCCCGGGAATGGCCACGGCTGGGTACCCAGGTAGCTGCAGGTACGCACCCGCACCCGGCTTTCCTCGAAGACCTCACGGACCACGGTCTGCTCCAGCGATTCGCCCGGCTCGACGAACCCGGCCAGCACCGAGTACCGGCGCGGGGCCCAGTTGGCCTGCCGTCCGAGCAGCAGGCGGCCATTGTTTTCCACCGCCACGATCACCGCCGGGTCCACGCGCGGGTAGTGCTCGGTGTTGCACTTGGCGCAGCGGCCGACGAAGCCACCACGGGTGAAGGCCACGGCACCGCCGCACACCCCGCAGAAGCGGGTGCGCGACTGCCAGTACGACATGCCGCGGGCGTAGCAGAAGGCGCTGGCATCGGCGGCCGACCAGGTGGTGGCCGATTCGCGCAGGTCCACGCGCTGGGGAGCCGTGGCATCCACCGCGGCGGATTCGACCGAGAACCACGCCTGCTCGCCGCGTAGGCCGAGAAATATGGCCGTGCCGGGGCCACCCCCGACCTGGGCGCCGGTCAGCGCAAGCGGCTGGCCGTCGTCGCCGGCCAGCGCGCGGCCATCGGGGTCCAGCACAAGCACGTGGGCCTGCGGCCACATCCGCAACAACGCATCGGCGTCGTCGCGCAGGCTGTCGGCGCGTTCAAGGGGTTCGGTGGTGAAAGCAAAACCGGCAAGCGGCAAGGAGACGTTGGACATCCCTGAAGCCTGCCGCTATTCAACCCGAACAGCAAGCGGTGCCGTGCGGCATCGCCCAACCGGTCACATGCTGAAACTGCTGCCGCAGCCGCAGGTGGTTTTGGCGTTCGGATTGCGGATCACGAACTGCGCGCCGGTCAGGCTTTCGGTGTAATCCACTTCGGCACCCATCAGGTACTGCAGGCTGAGCGGGTCGACCAGCAGGGTCACGCCGTTGGTGTCTACGGCCAGGTCATCCTCGGCACGGTTCTCGTCGAACTCGAAGCCATACTGGAAGCCGGAACAGCCACCGCCCTGGATGTAGACACGCAGGGCCAGCCCATCGCCGGGCTCGTCCTGGATCAGTTCCTTGACCTTGGCCGCAGCGGCTTCGGTGAAGTTCAGCGGGCGATCCAGCGTCTGGTAATTCGGCGCGGCGGCAGGGGTGGGGGCGCCGGGAAGGGAAACTAGCGTGCTCATGCCCCCAGCATGGGGGTGCATGGGCACGCTTTCAAGCACCGGCCGTTCAGGCCATGGCTTCGGCCAGCTTCTTGCGGGCACTGCCGTCCTTGCCATCCTTCCGTTCGGCGCTGTCGTCAGCCGGCGGCGGCAGCGCCATCTGGGCGCCGCCGTGGATGAGGCGGCCGGTCAGCTGGGCGCCTGCGTTCATCTCCACCACCTGGTAGTGAACATTGCCGGTGACGCGGGCGGTGGGAGTCAGCTCGACCCGTTCGCTGGCGTGCACGTCGCCATCCAGGCGACCACTGACCACCACCACGTGGGCGCGGATCTCACCTTCGATGCTGCCCTGCTCGGCCAGCGTGAGGGTGGCATTGGTGGCGCCGTCCTGGGCGATCACCTTGCCCAGGATGGTGCCTTCCACGTACAGGCCACCGCTGAATTCCACGTCTCCCCGGATCACCACCTGCGCGCCGATCAGCGCGTCCACGACCAGATGACCGTCGCGGTTGGATTTGTTGCTGCCAAACATGGGCTTACTCCCCTTCTTTTGCCGTTGCTGCAGCCGGTGCCCCGGACTGCTTCCAGTCGAATACCTGGGTGGCGCCCCCTGCGCCGGTTCCCAGCGTGACCCGCACACGTTGCGGGGTGAAGTCCTTGGGCAACATGATGCTGCCGGTGAGCTGCTGGAAGTACCGGAAGGAGTAATCCTGGCCCGGCACCTTGGTGCGCTGGTGCAGCTCGTCCCAGCTGACCGAGGTCAGCTTGCCGTCCTTGACGCCTTCAACCGTAAAGCGCATCTGGCCCTGGCTGATCGCGCCACGGTTGAGGTTCTGGGTCAGTACCACGGCGTACTGCCAGGTGCCCCCCGCTTCCGGCGAGAATTCAATGGAATGGGTGTTCAGGCCTTTGCGCTGGCTGGTGGATCCGACCAGGCGCTCGTAGAAGGCCACGTCGGCGCGGAGTCCGGCGATTTCCTCATCGCGTTCGCCCAGCGAGGCCTGCACCTCGTTGTTGGCCGCGCGGCTGATCCGATCCGACGCCTGCAGCGTGGCCTGGGTCTGCTGCAGTTCCACCACCTGCTTCTGCAGGGTTTCCACGCGCGCTTCGGCGGCGTCCAGCTGGCGGCCGGCGTCGCCACCGGGACCGGCGGTCCAACGGCCCAGCAGCGCAGCCAGGACCAGGCTGGCCAGCCAGATGCCGGCCAGGATCAGCAGCCGGCGGCGATCAGGCGCCACCGGGGAACCGGGGCGGCGGATCTGGATACGGGAAGGTGTCGGGTTGTTCATGGCGAATACGGCGGCACCGCAACTTGGGCGATACCGACACGACCCCTGTCGGGAAGAGCGACTCGTTAGTGTAAGTCAGGGGTGGCACATTTTTCGCCCCTTTCCCCCTCCGGGACAGTAGCGTTCAGGGTCGTCATCCCCGATAGTGTGGGCCTGTGCACACTTTCGCCGGAGCGCCTGCCATGACCGAGGCCCACCTGTTCGTGATCGGCATCCTGCTGGCCTGGCTGGCCGGCATCCGCGTGTACCTGACGGTGTTCGGGGTGGGCCTGGCCGGGCTGCTGGGCTGGGTCGAGCTGCCGCCGGCACTGCAGGCCACTGAATCGTGGTGGGTGCTGGGCACCTCGGCTGCACTGGCCATAACGGAATTCGTCGCCGACAAGATTCCCGGGGTCGACTCGGCCTGGGACCTGGTGCAGACCCTGGCGCGGGTACCGGCCGGCGCCTTCCTGGCCGCCGCCACGCTCTCGCCCACTGGCGAACTCAGCACCACGGCGCTGGCCGCCGGTGCCGGCGTGGCGCTGGCCAGCCATGGTCTGAAATCAGGCACCCGCGCCCTGCTCAACACCTCGCCGGAGCCGGCCAGCAACTGGGTGGCGTCGGCGGCGGAAGACACCGTGGTAGTCGGCGGCCTGGCGTTGGCGCTGGCGCACCCGTGGATGGCATTGATCGTGGTGGTGGCCTGCAGTCTGGTCGGCGCGCTGGTGGTCTGGCTGGTCTGGCGCACCCTGTGGAAGGGCATGCGCTGGCTGCTGCGGCAACCGGCGGGCAAGCCCGGGGCACTGGCCGACCGCGATGCCGCATAATCGCGCCGCAGACTGGGAGTACTGATGGCCGTCCAAGACAACGCTGTTGCATCCACCCGCGTCACCCGCGCCGAAACCCCGCCCGCTGATCATTGGCAGCGCTGGGCTGGTGCCGACGTGCCCGCCGCGGCGCCCACGCCAAGCAACGTGGTGCCGCTCAACGCCGCAGCCGCCGCTGCGGTGTCTGCGCCGCCGGTGCTGCCGCCGTCGCAGTGGCAGCACGACGATGCCAGTCCGCCGCTGCTGGGCAGCGAGGCACCCTATCGCGTGCTGATCGTCGAGGACGACCGCTCCCAGGCCCTGTTCGCACAGAGCGTACTGCATGGCGCCGGCATGGAAGCCATCGTGCACAGCGAGGCCGAAGGCGTACAGCAGGTGATCAACGAACAGCGCCCGGACCTGATCCTGATGGACCTGCACCTGCCGGGTCTGGATGGCATGCGCCTGACCGCACTGATCCGCCAGCAGCCTGGCCAGCAGCTGCTGCCGATCGTGTTTCTCAGCGGCGACCCGGACCCGGAGCGCCAGTTCGAAGTGCTCGACAGCGGCGCCGACGATTTCCTGAGCAAACCGATCCGCCCGCGCCACCTGATTGCCGCGGTGTCCAACCGGATCCGCCGCGCTCGCGCGCAGGCGGCCCTGCAGCCCGGCGCGCAGGGCGCGCCGGCGATGAACAACCCCGAGACCGGCCTGCCCACCCGCCACCACGTGATGCAGCAGCTGGGCGCGGCGTTGTCGCACGGCGACCGTGGCGGCCTGTTCTTCATCGAGGTGGCCAGCGCACTGGGCCTTCGCGAACGCTATGGCTATGCGGCGTTCGAGCGGCTGATGGTGCAGGCCGCGCAGCGCCTTGCCGACAACGCGCACCCGCACCTGCTGGCGCGCCTGAACGACAACAGCTTCCTGGTCCTAGCCCGCGGGCTGGACGAGGAGTCGCTGGACGCGACGGCGCACCAGCTGCGCGATGAACTGTCCGCGCGTTCCTTCGTCATCCGCGACGAGGAATCGGTGCACCTTCGGGGCGTGGTCGGGCATGCCCGGCTTTCCGGCGGCTTCGGCGATGCCGGCACCGCATTGGAAGCAGTGGAACGCACCACGCTTCAGGCGCGGCTGCTGCCCTCCGGCGTGGCCGCGCACGTGCGCCGCGAGGACGTCGCCGCGCAGGAACACCTGGCGATTCTGGAAGGACAGCTTGAACCGGCCTACCAGCCCATCGTCGCCGTCGCCGGCGGCAACACCGCGCAGTACCAGGTGCTGCTGCGCCTGCGCCAGGCCGATGGCAGCGTGCTCAACGCCGGCCAGGTGATTCCCGCCGCGGAAGCGGCCGGGCGCATCGCCGACCTGGACCAGCAGGTGCTGGACCATGCGCTGGGCCTGCTCGACCTGTACCGGCACGCCACCCAGCCGCTGAGCCTGTTCGTGTCGCAATCGCTGCGCACGCTGGCCCGCGATGCCTTTGCCGACTGGCTGCTGGAAACCCTGCAGCAACGCCAGTTGCCGGGCAGCGCGCTGGTCATCGACGTGCGCCTGCCCGACGCGCTGATCCACACTGTCACCCTGCAGCAGTTCTGCGCGCGCATGAGCGCGGCCGGCGTACGCTTCTGCCTGAGCCAGTTCGAGCCCAGCGGCGAAGCCAATGCCCTGCTCGGCCAGCTGCCGCTGGCCTTCGTGCGCATGGCCGCGCGCTTCTCCAGCAGCCATGCCAACCAGCAGACCCGCGATGAACTGCGCGGCGCCATCGATGCCGCGCACCGCGCCGGGGCGCTGATCATCGGCCAGCAGATCGAAGACCCCCAGGCCGCCGCGGCGATGTGGATGGGCGGGGTCGATTTCATCCAGGGCAACATGGTGCAGTCGGCCGGGAGCGAGCTCAACTTCGACTTCCACACCGCGGTGCTCTGACCATGGCGACCCAAGGACGGGTACCCTCCGCACTGTGGCTGGCTGCGATCGCAGCCGCACTGGCGGCTACGGCCAGCGGCATGGCTGCGGCCGGCGCCCATGGCCCGTGGCCCATCATTGCCGTCGGCTCGGCCGCCGTGGCCGTGGTCAGCGCGCTGGTCTGCGTGGGCCGCTGGCGCGACATGCAGGCGCAGCTGGCATCGGGCCAGCGCCGCCAGGAGGCGCTGGCCAGTGAGCGCGACCACCTGCAGCGCGCGATGCAACAGCAGGACATGCTCGAGCAGGAGCTGCTCCAGGCCAAGCAGGCGGCCGAAGCCGCCGCGCTGGCCAAGGGCGAGTTCCTGGCCACCATGAGCCACGAGATACGCACTCCGCTCAACGGCATCCTGCCGATGCTGGACCTGATCGCGCGCGGCCAGCTGGGTACCGACCAGCGGCAGATGCTGCAGACCGCCACGGTCAGCTCGCAGCAGCTGCTGCGCATCGTCGATGACATCCTGGATTACTCCCGGCTGGAGGCCAAAGGCCTGGACCTGGAGATCACCACGTTCAACCTGCGCGAGCTGCTGGAAGGCATCGTCCAGCTCATGCAGCGCAGCGCCGAAGCCAAGGGCCTGGCGGTGTCGCTGGAGCTGGACCCGGCCGTGCGCCTGTCGGTGCGCGGCGACCCGGTGCGGCTGCGCCAGGTGCTGGGCAACCTGATGGTGAACGCCATCAAGTTCACCGAGCGCGGCCAGATCCGCCTGCGGGTCACCCGCCAGGGCGAGACCGCCAGCCAGCATCAGCTGCGCTTCGAAGTGATCGACACCGGCATCGGTATCGACGGCACCCTGCAGGCGCGGTTGTTCCAGTCCTTCAGCCAGGCTGACGCGTCCACTACCCGCATTTACGGCGGCACCGGCCTGGGCCTGGCCATCTGCAAACGCATCATCGACCTGATGCACGGCAACATCGGGGTGAGTTCGACCCCGCGCCACGGCGCCACGTTCTGGTTCGAGATTCCGCTGCTGAAGGTTGTCGGCGACCTGCCGGCCGCGCCGCTGACCACCCGCGCTCTGCTGGTCAGCGAAGATCCGCTGCTGGTGCAGCGTCTGCAACGCGTGCTGCAGCACCACGACATCCGCCTGCACACGGTGGACAGCGCCTCTGCCGCGCTGGACATTCTGCGCGCGCCGGTGCGCCCGGGCATCGAACCGGACCTGGTCTGGGTGATCGCCGACAGCCACGCGCTGCGCCATGGCGCTACCGCGCTGCACCGCGCCGTACTGCACGATGCCCGCACGCCCACCCCGCGCCTGCTCTGGCTGCAGGGCGACGACCCGCTGGCCGCGCTGCTGCGCGAGAACACCTGCGTGTTGCCGCGCGAGGCCGGTGACGTGGATCTGCATGCGGTGCTGCGCCCGGCGGTAGCCAGTGCGCGCCCGGCCCCCCTGCTGGCCAGCGTGGAGCCCTGCAGCGGCCCGTTGGACGCGCCGCAGCTTGGCCTGCGCGTGCTGCTGGTGGAAGACAACAGCGTCAACCTGCTGGTCGCCCAGCGCCTGCTGCAGGTGCTGGGCTGCACCGTCACCACCGCCACCGATGGCCAGCAGGGCCTGCAGCAGTTGCAGGACCACGCCTTCGACCTGGTGCTGATGGACTGCCAGATGCCGGTCCTGGATGGCTACAGCGCCACCCGCCGCTGGCGTGAGCAGGAAGCGGCCGAAGGCCGCACCCGCCTGCCGATCGTGGCGATGACTGCCAACGCAATGGCTGGCGACCGTGAGCGCTGCCTGCAGGCGGGCATGGACGATTACCTGTCCAAGCCGGTCAACCGCGAGTCGCTGCAGGCCTGTCTGCTGCGCTGGCAGATCGCGGCGGAGGACAACGCCGCGGAGGCCCGCAGGACACCGGTGCTGCCACCCGCCCCCACCCGGTCACCGCCGCCCATGCCGCCGCTGGTCGCGGACGACAGCAGTGACGACGCCACACCCGGGGTGCTCGACAGCGGCGTGCTGGATGAGCTGCAGGAGGTGATCGGTGCGGAGACGGCCACCATCATCGCCGTGTTCCTGGAAGACACCCCGCCGTTGATCCGGCAGCTGCAGGACGCCTCGGTGGCCGGCGACCTGGAAAAACTGCGCGCGCTGGCGCACAGCCTGAAGTCGGCCAGTGCGAACGTAGGGGCGATGGCGTTGTCGGTGGCGGCACGTCGGATTGAACACGATGCCCGCGCCGGTACGCTGGAGCGCCCGGCCGTGGCCGTGGCGCTGCTGATTGCCGAATACGCGCGTGCACGGTTGGCGCTGGCCGGTTACCAGGCCAGCATCCGCGTCACGGCCACGCGCTGAATCAGTCTTCCAGCTTGGTGAGCAGGTAGTTCGGCTCGCCGATGCGCTCGATCAATTCCAGCTGGGTTTCCAGCCAGTCGATATGCTCTTCCTCGTTGTCGAGGATCTTCACGAACAGCTGGCGGCTGACGTAATCGCCGACCGAATCAGCGTAAGCCACCGCTTCGCGCAGGGTGACGGTGCCTTCGCGCTCGAGGGCGAGGTCGCACTGCAGGATCTCGGTGGGGTTCTCGCCGATGCGCAGCTTGCCCAGCGCCTGGAAGTTCGGCAGTCCCTCAAGGAACAGGATGCGATCGGAGAGCACGTCGGCGTGCTTCATCTCCTCGATCGATTCCTTGTATTCGTGGTCGGCCAGTTCCTTCAGACCCCAGTTCTTCAGCATCTTGGCATGCAGGAAGTACTGGTTGATCGCGGTCAGCTCGTTGTAGAGGACCTTGTTGAGGAATTCGATGACCTTGGCGTCGCCTTTCATGACCGTGCTCCTGCAGCGTGAAAACGCCGGCACTGTAGCGCGTCCCCGCAACCAATGAGGGAACGCGAATCATGATCGATCGGTTTACGGCGGGGCGTCGCCCCAGGCGCAGGAATGATCCCGTAGCAGCCGACCGTTGGTCGGATGACCTTGGCGGGGCTGGACCAGGTTGCCGTCAGGCTACCTGGGCCAGACCCAGCACGGGTAGCGGCAGATCAACGGAGCGGGCCTTGGCCAGCAGATCCGCCGCCATGTCCAGGCAGGAACCGCAGGTGGCGCCGCAGCCGGTGCGCATGGTCAGCTCGGACACGCTGGCGACACCGCTCTGGGCGGCTTCGCGGATCTGGTGGTCGGTTACCCCGTTACAGATGCAGACGTACACGTGCGGACTCGGCAGGCAGGCCCGGATCGGCCTGTGCGTATTCCAATCGAAACGAGAATGGTTGTCAATTTCGTAACTGAATCATTCTCGATACGATTCAGCATGCCAAAAAAAAGACCGATCTTTCGATCGGTCTTTTTCGTATTTGGCTGCCCCGGATGGATTCGAACCACCGAATGCCTGAGTCAGAGTCAGGTGCCTTACCGCTTGGCGACGGGGCAAAACGTGCGTGCAATTGTTGCACTTTCTCACTGGAAAACCAAGCGGACTTGGTGGCTATGGGTGGACTCGAACCACCGACCCCAGCATTATGAGTGCTGTGCTCTAACCGGCTGAGCTACATAGCCTTAGTGAGCCGGCAATTCTGGACATGTAAACGGAATCTGTCAACACCTTTTCACCGCGCTTGTGAGTGGGCAGCGGGCGTGTCACAGTCCTGACCAGTAGATTTTTCTAGGAGTCCGCATCGTGATCGATCCGGACGGCTATCGACCGAACGTCGGCATCGTGCTGATGCGGCAGGACGGGCAGGTGTTCTGGGCACGACGTGTGCGCCGGGATGGCTGGCAGTTCCCGCAGGGTGGCATGAATACCGACGAGACGCCTGTCGAAGCCATGTATCGCGAGTTGCATGAAGAAACCGGGCTGTTGCCAGAGCACGTCGAAGTGCTGGGTGCGACACCGGGCTGGCTGCGCTATCGCCTGCCGGCACGGGCCGTCCGCCGTAATGAACGGCAAGTCTGCATCGGCCAGAAGCAGGTCTGGTTCCTGCTGCGCCTGGCCGGCGACGAATCGCACGTGAAACTGGACCATACCGACAGCCCCGAGTTCGACCAGTGGCGCTGGGTGGATTTCTGGTATCCGGTCGAGCACGTGGTGATGTTCAAGCGCGGGGTCTATGCGCGGGCACTGCGTCATCTGGCGCCCTTGGCGCGCGGGGTGGCCGGGACCGGCGTGGACGCCATGCCCAAGTCCGCCCAGGAAGCCTGGATGCCGGGGCATGCGGCGGGGCACGACCGACCGCGCAAGCGCTCGCCCGCGCCCAAGCGTGGGGGCGGCTACTGGCCACGCAGCAAGGTCAAGGGCGACCCGGGCGCGGTGTAAGTGCTCCCGGCACGCTGAAACGACAAAAGCCCGGCCGAAGCCGGGCTTTTGCTTTCCTCCCAGCGGGATCCCGGAGGATCCCACGCCAGGCGCGATGGATCAGCGCTTGGAGAACTGGGTGGCGCGACGTGCCTTGTGCAGGCCGACCTTCTTACGCTCGACTTCACGGGCGTCACGGGTCATGAAGCCAGCCTTGCGCAGCTCGGACTTCAGGGTTTCGTCGTACTCGACCAGCGCGCGGGCGATGCCCAGGCGGATCGCACCGGCCTGGCCGGTGGTGCCGCCGCCAGCGGCGGTGACCATGATGTCGAACGATTCGGTGTTCTTGGTCAGTTCCAGCGGCTGACGCACGATCATGCGTGCGGTTTCACGGCCAAAGAACTCGTCCAGCGGACGGCCATTGACGGTGATGTTGCCGGCGCCCTTGCGCAGGAACACGCGGGCGGTGGAGGACTTGCGGCGGCCGGTGCCGTAGTTTTGAGTGATAGCCATGATTAGATATCCAGAACCTGGGGCTGCTGAGCGGCGTGCGGGTGCTCGGAACCCGAGTACACCTTGAGCTTGCGGTACATGGCGCGGCCCAGCGGGCCCTTCGGCAGCATGCCCTTGACGGCGGTTTCGATGACGCGCTCCGGGTGGCGCTCCAGCGCCTGGGCCAGAGTTTCGGTCTTCAGGTTGCCGATGTAGCCAGTGAAGCGGTGGTACAGCTTGTCCTGCAGCTTGTTGCCGGTGACGGCAATCTTCTCTGCATTGATGACAACCAGGTAATCACCGGTATCAACGTGGGGGGTGTAGACCGGCTTGTGCTTGCCGCGCAGACGGCGGGCCAGCTCGGTGGACAGACGGCCCAGCGTCTTGCCGGAGGCGTCGACGAGATACCAGTCGCGCTGGACGGTCTCGGACTTTGCAGTGAAAGTGCTCATGGAAGAACTCAAGTAGGTCGGGCTCATTGCGGCCATGGAGCGGCCGGAACTCTGCCACGCGTTGTGAAGAGGCGGGATTGTACTGGCCATTTGGCCCACATGCAAATCGGCCGGTAGCACGGCTTGGCAGACCGGCTCCAGGGGGTGAGAATCGATGATCCCCAGCCGCGATGCCCGACCGCATGACTGCGCTCCGCCAGATCACCCCGCTCGACCATCTGCTGACCGAGGCGCAGCGCGCTTTGGACACGGTGTTCGGCAACCCGCCGGCCAGCCGCCCGTACCCGGCCGAGGCAACCCCGGACGTACCGATGCCGACCCCGGCCCGCCGCCACGCGGCCGGCCTGATGCGGATCAACCATGTCGGCGAGGTCTGCGCGCAGGGCCTGTACTTCGGCCAGGCGGCAGTGGCGCGTGAGCCGGAAACCCGCGCCCACCTGCTCGAGGCGGCCCAGGAAGAGACCGACCACCTGGCCTGGTGCGCCCGGCGCCTGCGCGAGCTGGACAGCCGGCCCAGCCTGTTCAACCCGATCTGGTATGCCGGCAGCTATACCATCGGCACGCTGGCCGGGCTGCGCGGGGATGGCTGGAACCTGGGCTTCGTGGTGGAAACCGAGCGGCAGGTCGAAGCCCACCTGGACGAGCACCTGGATACCCTGCCCCCGACCGACCAGCGCAGCCGCGAGATCCTCAAGGTGATGAAAATCGATGAGGCCAGGCACGCCGACCACGCCGAACATGCCGGCGCGCGCCGGCTGCCGCCGCCGATCCCGGCGGTGATGGCACTGGCGTCGAAGGTCATGAAGACCATCGCCTACCGGCTTTAAAGTCAGCCGGAAACCAGCTTCAGGCCGATCACCCCGGCTACGATGAGCCCGATGCAGGCCAGCCGCGGCGCCGAGGCGCTGTCCCCGAACAGAAAAATGCCCAGGGTCGCCACGCCCAGCGCACCGATGCCGGTCCAGACCGCGTAACCCGTCCCCACCGGGATGGTGCGCAGGGCATGGGTCAGCAGGTACAGGCTGATACCGGCGGAAATGAGGGTGCCCACGGTGGGCCACGGCTTGCTGAAGCCGTCGCTGTACTTCAGGCCAAGGGCGAAGCCGATTTCAAAGATGCCGGCCAGCAGCAGGTAGATCCAGGGCATGGGGTTGCCTCCTAAACAAAAACAAAACGGTCCGGTGTCTTCACACCGGACCGTCGTCGGCAGCTTGCCGTGGAACATTACTTCTGCGCAAAACAGATGTTCCACAGGGCGGGGCGTCCCGCCTTTCGCAGCACCACCCGCGCCAGGGCCCGGGCGGGTGTCGCGTAGTGTTACTCGGACAGGTTGCGGCCGTGGAACAGCTCTTCGATCTCGCGCTTGAGCAGCGCTTCGATCTTCATGCGTTCCTTGAACGAGATGTTCTTGGCCTTTTCCTCGAACAGGTACTGGTCCAGGTCGAAGTCCTTCAGGTGCATCTTCGTGTGGAAGATGTTTTCCTGGTAGACGTTGACGTCGAACATCTCGTAACGCGACTTGATGTTCTTGGCCAGGAAGTTCTGGATCGAGTTGATCTTGTGATCGATGTAGTGCTTCTTGCCCTTCACGTCACGGGTGAAGCCACGGACGCGGTAGTCCATGATCACGATGTCCGATTCCAGGCTCTCGATCAGGTAGTTCAGCGCCTTCAGCGGCGAAATCACGCCACAGGTGGCCACATCGATGTCCGCGCGGAACGTGGCGATGCCCTCCTGCGGGTGGGTTTCGGGGTAGGTATGGACGGTGATGTGGCTCTTGTCCATGTGCGCTACCACGGCATCGGAGATCAACTCCTTGCCCGCCAGCTTCTTGTCGATCACCGGCTCTTCGGAGATCAGGATCGTCACCGACGCGCCCTGCGGATCGTAATCCTGGCGCGCGACATTGAGGATGTTGGCGCCGATGATCTCGGCGACATCGGTCAAGATTTGAGTCAGCCTATCGGCGTTGTACTCTTCATCGATGTATTCAATGTAACGCTGACGCTCCTCTTCGGTGCGGGCGTAACACACGTCATAGATGTTGAAGCTCAGCGCCTTGGTGAGGTTGTTGAAACCCTGCAACCTCAGGCGAGGCAACGGCTTGACCACGGCGGTCGATCCTGTGTGTGGTGGGAAAGGATCAATTATGGGGCAAAGTGATCGGGGGCGAAACTTGCATTGAAACAAGTTGCTGTGTTGGGGTTTGCCCTTCACAACCCTGATCGTTAAGCTCGCGGCACATAGCCGTGAATTGTTCATGAGCAAAGGGAGCGCCTCAACGTGTCATCTGTGCGCCTTGCCACAAGTCCATTGGCCCTGGACATCGCCACCATTGACCGCTTTCTGGCCCACAGCCACCGACGCCGCTACCCGGCCCGCACGGACGTTTTCCGCCCCGGCGACCCCGCCGGCACCCTGTATTACGTGATCAGCGGCTCAGTTTCCATAATTGCTGAAGAAGAGGACGACCGCGAACTGGTGCTGGGCTACTTCGGTTCCGGCGAGTTCGTGGGCGAAATGGGCCTGTTCGTGGAAACCGACCGCCGTGAGGTGATCCTGCGCACCCGGACGCCCTGCGAGCTGGCCGAGATCAGCTACGAGCGGCTGCACCAGCTGTTCCTGGGCCCGCTTTCCACCGACGCGCCCCGGCTGCTGTACGCCCTGGGCCAGCAGGTCTCCAAGCGACTGCTCGATACCAGCCGCAAGGCCAGCCGCCTGGCGTTCCTGGATGTCACCGATCGCATCGTGCGCACGCTGCACGACCTGGCCCGCGAACCGGAGGCCATGAGCCATCCGCAAGGCACCCAGCTGCGCGTGTCGCGCCAGGAGCTGGCCCGCCTGGTCGGCTGCTCGCGTGAAATGGCCGGCCGCGTGCTGAAGAAGCTGCAGAGCGATGGGCTGCTGCATGCACGGGGGAAAACGGTCGTTCTGTACGGCACCCGGTAAATGCCGGCGCCCTGCGCCGCCGTCCAGCGCGTGTTCGCGGCATTCACGGACTGCCGCTAGTCTCAACACATGGCACCTGGCAGCGAATTCTACTGGTTCATCCTGATCGGGCTTGGCGCGCAGCTGGTGGACGGCGCGCTGGGCATGGCGTTCGGGCTTGTCTCTTCCTCCGTGATGCTCAGCATGGGCCTGCCGCCGGCGGCGGTCAGCGCAAGCGTGCATACCGCTGAGGTGTTCACGACAGGCGCCTCCGGCGTTTCGCACCTCGTCGCCGGGAACGTGGACAAGCGGTTGTTCCTGCGCCTGGCCCTGCCGGGCGCGGTGGGCGGGGTGCTGGGCGCCTACGTACTGACCCAGCTGCCAGGTGATGCGATCCGCCCCTTCATCTACGGCTATCTGTTGATCCTGGCGATCTTCATCCTGCTGCGCGCGGCCGGAAGGCTGGTGCCGCGCCAGGAAGTGAAGCGGGTGCCGGTGCTGGGCTTCATTGCCGGGTTGCTGGACGCAAGCGGCGGCGGCGGCTGGGGCCCGGTGGCCACTTCCACCCTGCTCGCCCGGGGCGGCCAGGCCCGCACCACCATCGGCACGGTCAACGCGGCCGAATTCGTGGTGACCCTGTCGGTATCGATCACCTTCCTGCTCTCGATGGGCCTGCAGCACCTGAACATCGTGGCCGGCCTGCTGATCGGCGGCATGATGGCCGCCCCGCTGGCGGCCGTGCTGGTCAAGCGGGTAAAGGAACGTTGGGTGCTGGTGGCCGTGGGGGTGCTGGTGCTGTCGATCAGCCTGTTCCAGATCAGCCGGGCCGTTCGCGGATGGTGGGGCGCGTGATGGCCGGCGCAGTGCGCCGCCGCACGACCAACGGTCGTGCGCTACCGCCTGATCGGTACAACGGGCGTGCGCTACCGCTTGATCGGTAGGTATCGACCGTTGGTCGATACGGCCTTACCGGTCGCCGCCGCGGTCCACGCAGCCCCAGTTGAGGATGCGGGTGCCGGGCTTGAGCACCTGGCGGAAGAACGCCACCTTGGAGTGCTTGGGGTTCACCACCACCGGGGCCTTGGCCGCCAGCAGAAGCGGCAGGTCGGCGGTGCTGTCCGAGTAGGCCACGTCGATGTCGCCATAGCCGCGCTCGCGCAGCATGCGCATCTTCTCTTCGTTGTGGCAATGGCGGGTAGCGCCCACCGCACCGAAGCGCGGGCCTACCTCACTGCCGATCACCGGCACGCCCTGATGGGCGACAAACGCCAGGATGGCACGGGCCAGCTCCGGCGGTGCGCCGGTGGCGACCACGACCCGATCGCCCTGCGCGCGGTGCGCGGCGAACACCTCCAGCGCCTGCGGCAGCAGCTTGGCGCGCAGCTGCGGCTCGTGCTTGAGCACGTAGGCGTCGATGACGCGGTTGAATTCGCGCGCACGATGCAGACCGAACGTGGCGATCCAGACATACACTGAAATGCCCGTGCGGCGCGTGGGCAGCATCGCCACCAGCGGTCCGGCGATCGGCGTGACCAGCAGCGCGGCCAGCAGCCGCAGCGGATTGCGCTTGATCAGCGAGGCGAACAGGTGGCTGCCGGAATCGCCGTCGTACAGGGTGTGGTCGAAGTCGAAGACCACCAGCGGCGCATCGTCGCGCGGAGTCGGGTAGATCGCAGTCATGCGCTGAAGAATAGCTGACGCAGGCCCTCGCCGGGTTCTTCGACCCGCATGAAGGCCTCGCCCACCAGGAACGCGTGCACGCCGGCGCTGCGCATCAGACTGACGTCGTCGGCGCCCAGGATGCCGCTCTCGGTCACCAGCAGGCGGTCGCGCGGCACGGCCTGGCGCATGTCCAGGGTGGTCTGCAGCGACACCTCGAAGGTACGCAGGTTGCGGTTGTTGATGCCGATCAGCGGGACCGGCACCTGGATGGCGCGTTCGAGCTCGTCGATATCGTGCACTTCCACCAGCACATCCATGCCCAGCTGCATGGCCAGGCCGGACAGCTCGGCCAGCTGGCGGTCCTCCAGCGCGGCCACGATCAGCAGAATGCAGTCGGCGCCCAGCACACGGGCTTCGTAAACCTGGTATGCATCGATCACGAAGTCCTTGCGCAGCACCGGCAGGGTGCAGGCATCACGCGCCTGCTGGAGGTAAGCGTCGTCGCCCTGGAAGAAGTCCACGTCGGTCAGCACCGACAGGCAGCTGGCGCCGCCGAATTCGTAGCTCACCGCGATGTCGGCCGGGTGGAAGTCCGGGCGGATCACGCCCTTGGACGGGCTGGCCTTCTTCACCTCGGCGATCACCGCCGGGCTGCCAGCCGCGATCGAGGCGCGCAGTGCATCGGCAAAGCCGCGCACCGGCGGGGCGCCCGCCAGGCGTGCCTGCAGCGTTTCCAGGGGGACCCGGGCACGGCGCTCGGCCACTTCAACGGCCTTGCGGGCCAGGATGGTCTCGAGGATGTCGCTCTTGTCGCTCATGTCGTTCGGGGTCCTTCAGGCTGGCCATTATCGGCCAGCCGCCGGGTGGCAGCCACATAATCCTGCATGCGCTGGTGCGCGCTGCCGTCGGCGATGGCCGCGCGGGCACGCGCCAGGCCGTCGGCGATGCTGCTGGCCACACCGGCCACGTACAGCGCCGCACCGGCATTCAGCGCCACGATATCCAGCGCCGGGCCGGGCTGGTTGTCGAGCACGCCACGCAGCATCGCGATCGATTCTTCCGGGCCGCTGACCTTGAGGTTGCGGCTGGCCGACATCGCGATGCCGAAATCTTCCGGGTGGATCTCGTATTCGCGCACTTTGCCGTCGCGCAGCTCGCCGACCAGCGTGCCGGCGCCGAGCGAGATCTCATCCATGTTGTCGCGCCCCCACACCACCATGGCGCGCTCGGCGCCCAGCTCGCGCAGCACGCGCGCCTGGATGCCGACCAGGTCGGGGTGGAACACGCCCATCAGCACATTGGTGGCACCCACTGGGTTGGTCAGCGGGCCAAGGATGTTGAAGATGGTGCGCACGCCCATCTCACGCCGCACCGGCGCCACCCGCTTCATCGCGGGGTGGTGCATCGGCGCGAACATGAAGCCGATACCGGTTTCGCTGATCGCGCGGGCCACCTGGTATGGCTGCAGCTCGATGACGGCGCCCAGGGCTTCCACCGCATCGGCGCTGCCGGACTTGGACGACACGCTGCGGTTGCCGTGCTTGGCCACCTTGGCACCGGCGGCGGCGACCACGAACATGGCGCAGGTGGAGATGTTGAAGGTGTGCGAGCCATCACCACCGGTACCGACGATGTCGATCAGGTGGGTCTTGTCTTCCACCGGCACCGCCAGCGCCAGCTCGCGCATCACGGTGGCCGCGCCGGCGATCTCGCCCACGGTTTCCTTTTTGACCCGCAGGCCGGTGAGGATCGCAGCGGTCATCACCGGTGAGACTTCACCGCGCATCACCTGGTGCATCAGGTCGACCATCTCGTCGAAGAAGATTTCGCGATGCTCGATGGTGCGTTGCAGGGCTTCCTGGGGGGAGAAGGTCATGCGGGGTTCCTGTGCAGGAAATTCTTCAGCAGGGCGTGGCCGTGCTCGGTGAGGATCGATTCGGGGTGGAACTGCACGCCTTCCACCGGGTGTTCGCGATGGCGCAGGCCCATGATCTCTTCGATCGTACCGTCCTCATTCTCGGTCCAGGCGGTCACTTCCAGGCAGTCGGGCAGCGTGGTCTTGTCCACCACCAGCGAGTGGTAGCGGGTGGCCTGGTAGCGGTCCGGCAGGCCGGCGAACACGCCCTTGCCCAGGTGACGGATCGGCGAGGTCTTGCCGTGCATGATGGTGCCGGCGCGGATGACATCGCCGCCGTACACCTGCCCGATGCCCTGGTGCCCCAGGCATACGCCGAGGATCGGGGTGGTTGGGCCGAGCCGCCGGATCAGCTCCAGCGACACGCCCGCTTCGTTGGGCGTGCACGGGCCGGGCGAGATCACGATGTGCTCGGGCGCGAGCGCGGCGATCTCGTCAACGCTCAGGGCGTCGTTGCGCACCACCTTTACATCGGCACCCAGCGTCTGCAGGTACTGCACGAGGTTGTAGGTAAAGCTGTCGTAGTTGTCGAGCATCAACAACATGATCAGGATCCGTCTTTGATGAGGAAAATGGCGTACACGTTTTCGGTGTACGTGATGGGGGCGGCGGCGAGCAGTTCGCCCACCGCGGCGGGCGCGGGGCCGCGGCTGCCCGTAACCTGCACTCGATCCAGCGAGCGGCCTTCGGCGTAATCCTCACGGTCCGGTGCGCCGGGCGCGGTTGGCCAGATGCCTGCCTGGACACCATAGGCGAAGCTCGGCGCCACGTCGGAAATGCTGTACAGCCCGGTGATCCGCGCGCCATAGGCATCGGCGAGCCCCTTGGCCGACGCACGCGTCTGTGCCGCCGCTTCCGCCTTGAGCTCGGCACGCAGGCGGGCTGCGCCGGAGTAGGTCGGCGTAGCGGTGCTCACCTGTACTTCGCGACTGGCTTTCAGGCTGCCCAGGAAGGCCTGCAACGCAACGGCTGTCGGAAACGCCGCCTCCAGGTCACGGCTCACCGCCGTGCCTTCGAATACGTCCTTGCCGTCGTCGTAACGCGTGGACGGCGCGATGCTGAGGTTGTCGGCGCGTACCGTATCGGCGATGGCGCCATGCTGGGTAAACAGCTCCATCACGCGCTCGCTGTTGGCCTGCACGCGCTTCCGGGCGATGTCGGTCTGCATGTCCACCGACTCCAGCGCGATCTTCACCGCGAAGCGGTCCGGCAGTACGGTGCGGCTGGCGTTGCCCTTGACCAGCAAGTGCGGCTCGGAGGGCACGGTATTGGCCTGCGCCCCTGCATCCGGGGCCGCCATGGCCAGCGTCGACGACAGCAGCAGTGCGTGCAGCAGCTTCATGCGGTTGATCCTTGTCGGTGAGGAATGCAGCGAACGCCGTGGCCCTGGCCACGGCACGAAAACGTCACAGGCCCTTGGCGGCCTGGGCCACGGCGCGGAACAGCGCGCGCCCCTTGTTCATGGTCTCGTCCCATTCCTTGCCCGGGTCCGAGTCATAGACAATGCCCGCGCCGGCCTGCACGTGCAGGCGGCCGTCCTTGATCACTGCGGTGCGGATCGCAATAGCGGTGTCGGCATCGCCGTGCCAGCCGATGTAGCCGATGCTGCCGGCGTACACATTCCGCTTGATCGGCTCGAGCTCGCGGATGACTTCCAGCGCGCGGATCTTCGGCGCACCGCTCACGGTACCCGCGGGGAACGTGGCGCGCAGCACGTCGGCGTAGCTCAGGCCGGGCTGCAGCTGCCCGGTGACCTCGCTGACGATGTGCATCACGTGGCTGTAGCGTTCGATCACGAACTGTTCGCCCACTTCCACCGTGCCGGCCTTGGAAACGCGGCCGGCGTCGTTGCGCCCCAGGTCGATCAGCATGAGGTGCTCGGCGCGCTCCTTCGGATCGGCCAGCAGTTCGGCTTCCAGCGCGTTGTCTTCTTCCACCGTGGCGCCGCGCGGGCGGGTACCGGCGATGGGACGCACAGTGACCTCCCCGTCCTGCAGGCGCACCAGGATTTCCGGCGAGGAGCCGACCACCTGCACGTCGCCGGTGTCGAGGAAGTACATGTACGGCGACGGGTTCAGCGCGCGCAGCGCGCGGTACACATCCACCGGGCGCGCCTTGAACGGCACGCTCAGGCGCTGGCTGAGCACCACCTGGAAGATGTCGCCGGCGCGGATGTACTCCTTGGACTTGTCCACGGCGGCGATGAAGCCTTCGCGTGTGAAGCCGGAGACGAAATCGTTCTCGTCCAGCACATCGCGGGTGATCGGCACCGGGTAGCCCGCGCCGGGGGCGCGCAGCTTGGCGACCAGGCCGTCCAGCCGCGCCTGCGCCTCGTCCCACGCACCGGGCTGGCCCGGGTCGGCATGCACGATCAGGTACAGGCGCCCCTTGAGGTTGTCAAACACCGCCAGCTCTTCGGAATGCAGCAGCAGGATGTCCGGCGTCCCCAGTTCATCGCGGCCGCGCGGCGGGGCCAGACGCGGTTCGATGTAGCCGATGCACTCGAACCCGAACCAGCCCACCAGGCCGCCGGTGAAGCCCGGCAGCCCGGCCAGCTTGGGCACCGAATGGGCGCTGCGCAGCGCCTCCACTTCGGTGAACGGGTCGGCCACCTCACGGATTTCCACCACCTGGCCCGCTTCGCTGACGGTCAGGGTGTGGCCGTGGAAGGCGTACACGCGGCGGGCCGGCAGGCCGATGATGGAATAGCGCCCGAAGCGTTCGCCGCCTTCGACCGATTCAAACAGATAGGTATGCGGGCCGTCGGCGAGCTTCAGATAGACCGAAAGCGGCGTGTCCAGGTCGGACAGCACTTCACGGACGACGGGGATGCGGGTGTGGCCTTCAGCGGCCTGCTGCTGGAACTGCTCGAGCGTGATCAAGACGACTTTCCTTCCGGGAAACGGCGGTGGCGGGACGGACGACGGCAACAGGCCACCATCGCCACCAACGGCGAGCGGAAGAAAGGGTATGCGGGGTCGTCAGAATGGACACCCGGGGACTGTACCGCATAGGCGGCACCGGATGGAACCCGGGTGCGCGCGGCCCACGCCCGGCCCTGCTGGCGGTTCAGCCGCCAACAGGGCCGGAGGCGTCAGCCCATGCGGCGCGCGGCCTGCTGTTCCTGCTCGCGCTGTTCGGCGCCCAGGTCGGCCACCAGCGCCGGGGCCGCAGCGGCGCGCTCCTGCTGGCGATTGACCTCGGCCACCTGCTCGGTGCTCACGCTGAGCGGCTGCTGCCGGCCGGCCACCACGTCCACCTGCGCCAGGTGACGGTGCACGGAGGTGAGGTCCTGGGTATCGACCGCGAACACGCGGGTGCGGTCCTCGCTGAGTACCACCCGCTCGATGCGTTCCAGGCCTTCCTGCGTGGCCTTCGCCGCCAGCGCACCGGCCAGCTGGTCGCTCTGCAGGTCGGGCACACGGTTGTGGGCGGCATCGATGCCGTGAACGCCGGACTGGGCCCCTTGGAACATGTGGTATTGCCTGTGGCCCGGATCGTTGATGCCGACCACCAGCGTGGCGGGCTCGGCGGCGATGGCCGCGTGCTTCTCCGCCGGGTGCTGGATGCGTTCGTGTTGTTCCAGCAGCGCGCGGGCCCTGGCTTCCTGCTTGCCGAGTTCGGCGTCAAGACTGGGGATGACGGTATCGGCCATGCCGTGGCGGGCGGCTGCCTCGCCAAAGGACGGCATGATGCGATTGGCGAACACGACGGTTTCGGCCAGGTTGAGCAGGTTCTGTGGCCGGTTGGCGGTGGGCACATGGGTGGCTACGGCCGCCACCGTTGCGGTGCCGACGCCTCCGACTGTGGCCAGTACCGCCGGCGCCTGCGCAGTCACGTTCTTCACGTGGTATGCGGAAAAGTCGTAGCCCTGGTCCACGTAGGCACCGGCCGTGGCATAGCCATTGCGCAGGGTTCCGGCGACCCATTGGCCCTGGCGATCGATGCCGTCAGCCACACGCTGGCCCGCCGCACGCACGGTGGCAGCGTTTTCACGAGCCTCGCGCTCGGCAGCGACCGCACGACCTTCCTGGGTGGTGCGGATGTGGTCGGCATTGGCCTGCAGACGCTTCGACACGTCATCCAGGCCGATCAGATCCGCACCCGCCGACAATGCCGACAGCGGGCCGGCCATCAGATGGCCGCGCACGCGGTCGCGTGTGGCTTCGACCATGCCCGTCAGTTCGCGCCCGCTGGCGATCACGGTGGTTCCGCCCTGCACGCCGACGCGCAACGTGGCCGAGCCTGTTTCCACCACCTTGCCCACAACCATGCCCTGGACCCGCGCGACCTGCTCCAGACCATCGCCGGTCTTGTCCAACGCGTAGGCCACGCCGGACCCGGCGCGCTCGACCTGTTCGCCAGCCACTCGTCCAGCGCGCATGCCCTGCGCCCCGGCATGCAGCACGGTGGACAGCGGCCCGGCCAACTCTGCAACCTGGCTCGGTGCGGCGGTGCGGGCGCGATCGACCAGCTCGCCCTGCGCATTGCGCGTTTTGGCCTCGAGCACGAGTTCCATGTGGCCGGCAGCCACTGGCACGTTGCGCAGCGCTTCATTGCCGGGCTTGGAGCCCAGCTGCTCGACGAACTGCGCCGCAGCGGTCTGTGCGCCCGGCGGCAACATGTCGCGCATCTTCTCGGTCACCAGCGATTGCATCAAGGGCTCCTGCAACAGCTTGCTGGTTTCGTTGGCCAGCAGGCCGTAACCGTTACGCTGATGCTCGTTCAAACGCTGCAGGCCATTCTGCACATCGTTCAACACCTCACCGCTGGTCTGGTAGGTATGCACGGTCTGCTGTGGGTTGAACGTCGGCAGCCCATTGTCCTTTGCGTAACGCGAAGCGGTGTCCGGGTGGAGGCCGGCCGCATTGAAGGTGGTGGCGCGGACGCCGGTAACGGCAGAGGCGGCGGATGCCATGCCACCGCCCAGGGAGTGACCGGCGATCTCGAAGTTGCCCCCCGTCTTCTGATTCAGCAACGCGCCCAACTGCATCGCGCGATCGTAGTAATCGCTGCGCATGCCGATGCCCTGCTGGCCATTGTTGAGGAAGTCCTCACCACCGGACTCCCGCCGACCGTTCGGCGCGCCAGGGTCGACGATTTCACCGGTCGAGCCCTTGAACACCACCACCGGTTTGGCGTTCTCGCCAAACACGCTTTTGTCAGGCACATAGATTTCCGCACGGAAACCGGAATCGGGCGGCTGCAGGCGGGTACGGATCTCGGCATCTGACATCTCGATTCCGGCGGCGCGCAGCGCTGCGGGATCAAGACTCGCACGCGTCCATCCCGCAGGCGGTTCACCATCGTGCTTGGCCGAAAGATAGACGTCCGCAGCGAGACCGGACATCTCGCGCGCGTGATAGGTTTCCTGGAGTCGGTCTGCCTCATTTTCATTGCCGCTGTCGCGCAGCTGCTGGACGAGACGATTCTGTTCCTGGATGGCGCGGGTACGCGCCTCGTTGTCGAGACCACTCATGGCATGCTCCATTGCACAGTGAACGCGCGCGATCCCCTTGAGATGCCCGCGTTATCGAATACTAGAACACTTTGCTACTGTCACCCCTTCACGGGCTGAATTCCAGGAAGCACATGCCGACGCGCCTTCACACGATGACAACGAACGCCGTTCTTTTTGCGGTTTGGTTCACAGTTTTCGCGCTTAGCGGCTGTGCCGCTTCGTCGGCCCAGGGCGCGGCCCAATACTTCGAAGGCAACGCGCTGGCCTTGGCCAACGCAAGTGAACGCGGTGATGCCAACGAAGTGCGGCGCTTGATCAAGGACAAGGGGGTCAACCCGGACGTCGAGTTTGCCAAGCGTGACGGAATTCCCCTGCTGGCATGGCCGCTTCGCACCCGCAGCGTGGAAGGCTTGCGCGCGATGCTCGACAACGGCGCTGATCCGAATGCACGACAAGTCCGCGAAATCGACGGCAAGCCCTTCAAGTTCAATAACGCCATGGTGTATGCCGTCCGACTGGAGGACCCGGCCTTCCTGCAACTGCTTCTCAAGCACGGCGGCGACCCGAATACGCGAAGCAGCGGCGGGGAAACGCTGCTGTTCCAGGCGTTCATCAACGGAAATCAATGGAAGAACGTCCAGCAGTTGGTTGAAGCAGGCGCGAAGGTAAACGAAAACAACCTCGGCAAGGCCGATACGGTATTGAGCTGGTATACCGCCCGCGGTGGTTTCGACGCAGCCTACTGGCTGCTGGAGCACGGCGCGGACCCGACCCTTTCCGCACCCGCTGCGTCGGGATCAAACAGTCCCGCGCGCCAGATGATGGTGGAGGACATCTATTGGGAGATCACCACGCCCGACCTTCTGCCGTGGCAGAAGAAGTGCCAGGAGTGGCTGGTCGAGCGAAACATCCCGCGTCCGCCGATGCCTGAGCACATTCGCAAGAAGCGTGAAGCATTCAAGTTTCCATCGCGGGAAGAGGATGTTCAGCTGCTCTGAACAGCCGGGCAGAGCCCGGCTCTACGGCGGTGCGCCAGCGGCTACTGCAGGAGCGCGCTGTCGAGCGGGAGGTGCATGCGCACGCGTGCTGCCACGCAGTCGATGCGGAAGCGGCGCGCGCGTACTGGTTCGCCATCCAGGTTGAGCGTCATCGGCTCGTCGGCTTCGATCTCCACCCACGGCGCGCGGGTGCGTTCGGCGACCTGTTCCAATGCGCCCTGCTTGCCGCCCCGGATCAGCGCGCCGAGTGTCGAGGCGACTTCGCCACTCAGCTCGGGGATCACGGTGATGTCGAGCAGGCCGTCATTGACCAGGGCATCAGGGCACAACACCTGGCCGCCACCGGCTTGTCGACCATTGCCGATGCCGAGCGCAATGAAGCCCCCTTCCCAGTTGAAGTCCGGCGCGCGCAATCGGGCTCGGATCGGGTCGATCCGGCCCAGCCGGGAGATGCCGGTCACGAGATAGGCCAGCCCGCCGAGGACCTTTTTCAGGCCCTCGTCGGTTTCCACCGTCACCTCGGTACCGAAGCCACCACTGGCCACATTCGCGCACCACCACAGCTCGCCATCGGCATCGATGCGCAGCAGGTCCACCGGACGCGCCGCCTGGGCCTGGATCAGCTTCAGCGCCTGCAACGGCTCGTCCGGGATGCCGGCGGCCGTGGCGAAGTCATTGGCGGTGCCCAGCGGCACCAGCCCCAGGGTAGGCAGGGCGTCGGCGGCCTCATCGCGGTGGGCCAGGGTTTCCGCCACCTCGCTCAGGGTGCCGTCGCCGCCCGCGGCAATGATGGTATCCACCCCATGCTCGATCGCCTCGGCCACGTAGCGCTCGGCGTCGCCGTCTTCCCAGGTGACGCGCGCCTCCAGGGTGACCCCTTCGTCACGCAGCGCGTGCACGGCCGCGCGCAGGTCGTCGTTGCCGGTGGACTTGCCGTTGAGGATCAGACGCCAGCGGGGACCACGCATGCAGCACTTCCACGGTAGGGGGAGGCGCAGGCTAGCAGTGCGATGTGTCAGGGGCGGTGAACGTCATCAAACGGTCACCGATGGCCCGGAGAATGGGAGTCCATAGCAGGGACGATGGATGGAGGCAGGATCAGCCTCCCGCTATTCCCAGGGCCGCATTCGCAAGAGTGCGGTCTTTTTTTATCCGCGCGCAGACGGCGTATCGACCAACGGTCGATACCTACCGGTTCTGGGCGAACGCTTTCAGTGCTTCGCCTTCGAGCCGGTACACCGTCCACTCGCTTTGCGGCTTGGCGCCGGCCGCTTCGTAGAACCTGATCGCCGGCTCGTTCCAGTCCAGCACCGACCACTCGAAGCGGCCACAGCCTTCAGCCACGGCGATGCGGGCGATGTGCTTGAGCAGCGCCTTGCCGGCGCCGCTGCCGCGCTGCGCGGGGCTCACGTACAGGTCTTCCAGGTAGATGCCGTTGCGGCCCAGCCAGGTGGAATAGTTGTAGAAGTACACCGCGTACCCGATGGCCTGGCCATCGGCTTCGCAGACCAGCGCACGCGCCTTGGCGTCGGCGCCGAACAGGCTGGCCGTGATCCCGGCCTCGTCGGTCTGCACCGACGATTCGGCCTTCTCATAGATCGCCAGTTCGCGGATGAAGCGCAGGATCAGCGCGGCATCGGCAGCCGTGGCGTCGCGGATCTGCAGTCCGGCCGCGCCCATGTCAGCCCCGCGCCTTGGCCACGTTGTGGCGCATCTGGTCGATCACGTCCTTGTAGCTGATCGGCGCATTGAAGATCGCCGAGCCGGCCACGAAGGCGTCGGCGCCGGCCGCGGCAATCGCGCCGATGTTGTCGGCCTTGACCCCCCCGTCGATCTCCAGGCGCACGTCGCGGCCGCTGGCATCGATCTTCTGGCGCACCACGCGCAGCTTGTCCAGCGCCGAGGGAATGAAGGCCTGGCCACCGAAACCGGGGTTGACCGACATCAGCAGCACCAGGTCCAGGTCATCCAGCACCCAGTCCAGGATGTCGACCGGAGTGCCCGGGTTGAGCACCAGGCCCGGCTTGCAGCCCAGCGAGCGGATCAGCTGGATGGTGCGGTGCACATGGCGGCTGGCTTCGGGGTGGAAGCTGATGTACGTGGCACCGGCTTCGGCGAAGTCCGGGATGATGCGGTCCACCGGCTCCACCATCAGGTGTACGTCGATGGGGGCGGTCACCCCGTGCTTCCGCAGGGCCTGGCAGACCATCGGGCCGATGGTCAGGTTGGGCACGTAGTGGTTGTCCATTACGTCGAAGTGCACCCAGTCGGCGCCGGCAGCGAGCACGTTGTCCACTTCCTCGCCGAGGCGGGCAAAGTTCGCGGACAGGATGGACGGGGCGATGATGCAGTTGGACATGGCCGGTGCCTTGGGGACGTAAAGAGAGGGGCGGCGCGCGCTCAGCGCTTGCGCAGGGTCTTGATGCGGTCGTAGGCGGCGTTGAGCTGGCGCGATCTGCGCTCGGCCTGCTGACGCAGCTCCGGGGCCGCGCCCACCACCTTGTCAGGGTGGTACTGGGACATCAGCCGGCGGTAGGCCAGGTCGACTTCGGCGTCGGTGGCCTCGGAGGTCAGCCCCAGCTCCCGGTAGGGGTTCTCCCTGTTCAGGCGGAACCAGTCGGCGTCGAAGGCATGGCCGATCAGCAGGCCGATGACGGCCCCGAACAGCGGGTTGGGCCTGAACAGCAGGGCGCCGGCGATGAATCCGAGCAGTTTTCCGTACCAGCGCATGGTCGTCGGGGCGGCCGGGGCAACGAAGGGACCTTATTTTACGTCACAGCGGGCCCAACCCGCTTTACACTAGGCCGCCCGCTGTCCCTGCGGGCCCTCCGGGTGCCCTGGACAGCTGTCTCGACGAAGCCTCAGGAGTGCCCGTGCCGACCACGTTGTTGCAATCCGATCTCCCCGGCCTGCCCTTGCGCCATCGCGGCAAGGTGCGTGATGTTTTCGACATTCCGCGCGAACGGCTGCCCGCCGGCACTCCGCCGGGGGACTACCTGCTGATGGTCGCGACCGACCGTCTGTCGGCCTTCGACGTGGTGCTTCCCGATCCGATTCCCGGCAAGGGCGAAATGCTCTGCCAGGTCTCGAACTTCTGGTTCGCCAAGACCGCGCACCTGATGCCCAACCACCTTACCGGCATCGATGTGGCCAGCGTGCTGCCCGACGGCGTGGACCCGGCGCTGTACGCCAAGCGCGCGGTGGTGACCCGCAAGCTCAAGCCGGTACCGGTGGAAGCCATCGCCCGCGGCTATCTCATCGGCAGCGGCTGGAAGGATTACCAGCGCACCGGCAAGGTCAGCGGCATTGAACTGCCCGACGGCCTGCGCCAGGCCGAGCAGCTGCCCGAGCCGATCTTCACTCCTTCGACCAAGGCCGCCGTGGGCGACCATGACGAGAACATCGATTTCGATGCGATGGTGAAGACCGTCGGCGCGGACCTTGCCGAGCGCGTGCGCGATGCCACCCTGCGCATCTACAAGTTCGCCGCCGATTACGCGCGCGAGCATGGCATCATCCTGGCCGACACCAAGTTCGAGTTCGGAACCGATGCCGATGGCCGCCTGTACATCATGGACGAGATGCTGACGCCGGATTCCTCGCGCTACTGGCCGGCCGACGAATACGAGGTGGGCACCAGCCCGCCGAGCTACGACAAGCAGTTCGTCCGCGATTACCTGGAGACGCTGGACTGGGGCAAGACCGCCCCGGGCCCAAACATCCCGGCGGACATCATCGAGCGCACCCGCGCCAAGTACGCCGAGGCGCTGCAGCGCCTGGCCGGGATCTCGGTGGATTGATCAGATGCCCGGAGCCGGCCGGCAGGCCGGCTCCGTTGCATCGGGGTCTCCGGGAGTATCCTGTGCCCAATCCGGAGGCTCAATGTCCACGACCACCCAGCTTGTGCGGCCCATCGACCGCTATTTCGCCAGCTATTCCGACGACCACCGCAATACGCTGAACCAGCGCATTCACGTGGTGGCGGTGCCGGCAATCCTGTGGTCGGTCATTGCCCTGCTGTGGTGCCTGCCACCGCTGATCACCTGGTTCCAGTACGGGGTCTGGGCCGGCCTGGCGATGTTTACCGCGTGGTGCTTCTACAACCGCCTGTCGCGCCGGTTGGGCCTGGGCATGCTCGCCTTCTTCTTTGTATGCGGCTGCACCTGCCGGCTGCTGGAAGCCGAGATCGGGCTGGCCAACCTGGCCTGGCTGGGGCTGGGCGTGTTCGTGGTGGCCTGGGTCGCGCAGTTCATCGGCCACAAGTTCGAGGGGCGCAAGCCCAGCTTCCTGACTGATCTGACCTATCTGCTGATCGGGCCCGCATGGGTGATGGCGAAGGCTTATCGGAAGTTCGACCTGGCTTACTGACGGTTGGCTTTGCCACGCACGGCCTGGCACTACGAGACGTCGACACTGGCGCCCAACCTGAACGAAATGAATGCTCACTCCTGCTGCACGGCAGCGGGTCCAGCATGGCTTTGGGCAGGATCCGGGGCGCGTCTTCCGTTCATCTGCGAGGTGGCTGACGGGCGGGCGGAGGCCCTGTCGTTGCTGGGCTGAACGGTGGCGAGACCACTCAGATCGCAAAGTGCCGGCAACGTTTCCATACGGCCTTGAACGCGCCCGAATGGAGCCCGCTGCTGGAGGCAAAAAGATGAATCAAGCACGTTGCCTGCAATTGGTGGCGTAATCGGGTATATCGGCGACAAATCCCTGCCTGTTAGACTGAAAGGCCTGCTCGTGAATCCCGCATTCCCTGCATGAATCCCAGCCTTCTCCTGCTGCTCGCCCTGCCCTTCCTGCTGGCGGTGGCGCTCATTGTGTTCCGCCACAGCTCCCGCGCGGCGGCGGCCTGGCTGGCCGCGGCCGCGCCCGTGGGCGGTCTGGCGCTGCTCGCGACGATGACCCCCGCGATCCTTGAGGGCGGGGTCGTGCGCAGTTTCGGGGAATGGCTGCCGCAGATCGGTCTGGCGTTCTCGGTGCGGCTGGATGGGCTGGCCTGGATGTTCGCCGGCATGGTGCTGGCCATCGGCGCGCTGGTGGTGATGTACGCGCACTACTACCTGAGTGCGAAGGACAACGCCCACCGCTTCTACTGCTATCTGCTGCTGTTCATGGGCGCCATGCTGGGCATGGTGCTGTCGGGCAACCTGTTGCTGCTGATGGTGTTCTGGGAAATGACCAGCATCAGCTCGTTCCTGCTGATCGGATTCTGGTCGCACCGCCAGGACGCCCGCGAGGGCGCGCGGATGGCGCTGGTGGTGACCGGCGGCGGTGGGCTGGCGCTGCTGGGCGGCGTGCTGCTGATCGGCCGCATCGTCGGCAGCTTCGAGCTGGATGCGGTGCTGGCCGCCGGCGATGTGATCCGTGCCAGCCCGCTGTACCCATGGGCCCTGTTCCTCGTGTTGGCGGGCATCTTCACCAAGAGCGCGCAGTTCCCGTTCCATTTCTGGCTGCCGCATGCCATGGCCGCGCCGACCCCGGTGTCGGCCTACCTGCACTCGGCCACCATGGTGAAGGCCGGCGTGTTTCTGCTGGCGCGGCTGCACCCGGCCCTCGCTGGTAGCGACCTGTTTTTCTATACGGTCAGCGGCATCGGCGCGCTGACCCTGCTGATCGGGGCCTGGAATGCGATCTTCCAGCACGACCTGAAAGGGCTGCTGGCCTATTCAACGATCTCGCACCTGGGCCTGATCACCCTGCTGTTCGGCCTGTCCACGCCGATGGCGGTGGTGGCCGGCGTGTTCCACATTCTCAACCACGCCACCTTCAAGGCCTCGCTGTTCATGGCCGCGGGCATCATCGACCACGAAACCGGCACCCGCGACATGCGCAAGCTGGGCGGGCTGCGCCGGCTGATGCCATTCACCAGCGCGCTGGCGATCATCGCCTCGCTGGCCATGGCCGGCATTCCGCTGCTCAACGGTTTCCTGTCCAAGGAGATGCTGTTTGCCGAGGCGATCACCGCGCAGGGGCCGGAGCCGATGCGCATCGCGGTGTCGATCGCCGCGCTGCTGGCCGGCGTCCTGGGGGTGGCCTACAGCCTGCGCTTCGTGCACGACACCTTCTTCGGCAAGGGCCCGCATGACCTTGACCGGGTGCCGCACGAGCCGCCGCGCTTCATGAAAGTGCCGGTGGAGGTCCTGGTCGTGCTGTGCGTGGCGGTGGGCGTGGCCCCGGCGCTCACCGTGGCCCCGATCCTGCACGCAGCGGCCTCCTCGATCCTGGGCCCGGCCATGCCGGCGTACAGCCTGTCGGTCTGGCACGGCTTCAACATGCCGCTGATGATGAGCATCGCCGGGGTGCTGGGCGGCATCGCGCTGTATTTCGGCCTGCGTCGGCTCATCAACCTGCATGCGGTGGTCAGCCATGCCATCGGTCGCAACCTGTTCCACAAACAGCTGGACCTGGTGTTCGGCTTTGCCCACCGGCTGACCCAGGGCCTGGCCAACGGCAGCCTGCAACGCATGCTGATGGCGCTGGTAGTGGTGGCGATCATCGTGGCTGCCGCGCCGTTCGTAGCCAACCCCGTATCGCCGAACTGGCCCTCGCCGCAGCCCATCCCGCTGCTGGGCTGGGCATTGTGGGCGGTGATGATGGCCTGCGCGCTGGGCGCACTGTTCGTCTACCGCCAGCGCCTGCTGGCGGTCCTGGTGGTCGGTGGCGTCGGCCTGATGGTGTCGCTGACCTTCGTGTTCCTGTCCGCGCCGGACCTTGCGCTGACCCAGCTGCTGGTGGAAATGGTGACGCTGGTGCTGATGCTGCTGGGCATGAACTACCTGCCGGCGCAGTCCCCGCCGGAGAAGTCGCGCTGGCGCAAGCGCCGCGATGCGCTGATCGCGGTGATTGGCGGCGGTGGCCTTGCGGCCATGGCTTACAGCGCGATGACCCTGCCGCCCAACACCATGGCCGGCGAACTGCTCGCGCGCGCACTGCCTGAAGCCTATGGCGAGAACGTGGTCAACGTGATCCTGGTGGACTTCCGTGGCTTCGATACCTTCGGTGAGATCACCGTGTTCGGCATCGCCGCGCTGGTGGTGCACGCCATGCTGCGGCGATCGCGGATGGCACCGGAACAGATCATGCCCGGCCCGCCGATCAAGCTGCCGGTGCCGGCTGATCTGGCCCAGGTGATGTTCCCCCTGACGCTTACCGTATCGATCTTCCTGTTCCTGCGCGGCCACAATGCGCCCGGCGGCGGTTTCATCGCCGGTCTGGTGCTGGCGGTGCCGCTGCTGATCCAGTACGTCATCCAGGGCACCACCTCGGTGGAATCGCGCTTCGGCTTCGATTACATCCGTTGCATCGGCGCGGGCCTGCTCATCGCCATCGTCAGTGGCTGCGCCTCGATGCTGTTCGGCGTTCCATTCCTGACCAGCGGGCACCTGGACCTGGCGCTGCCGCTGATCGGCACGGTGCCGCTGGCCAGCGCCATCGGCTTCGATACCGGCGTGTACCTGGTGGTGTTCGGCGGGGCGATGCTGATCCTGTCGATGATGGGCACGGTGAAGCCGTCGCGCACCCGCAACTCGCGCAAGGGCGAGATCGATCCCAACCGCCGTTCGGCACGCACCGGGGAGACCCACTGATGGAATTGGCCCTGGCAAGCGCGATCGGCGTTCTGGCTGCAATCGGCATCTACCTGCTGCTGCGCGCGCGCAGCTTCGACGTCATCCTCGGCATGACCTTCCTGTCCTACGCCACCAATCTGCTGATCTTCTCCGGCGGCCGCCTGGTCACCGGCAAGGCGCCGGTGCTGAAGGAAGGCGTGGACAGCACCCTGCGCAACTACACCGACCCGCTGCCGCAGGCGCTGGTCCTGACCGCGATCGTCATCGCTTTCGCCATGACCGCCGTGAGCATCGTGCTCGCCATGCGCAGCCGCAGCGACAACCACAGCGACCACGTCGACGCGCACGAGGATGAGGCTGCAGAACTGGCCGATACCGCGCCCGGCCGGGAGGGCGGCCCGTGAACCATGCGGTGATCCTGCCCATCCTGATTCCACTGTTCGGTGCGGCGTGTTCGCTGTTCGTCGAACACCGCCGCTATGGGCCGAAGGTGCAGCGCACGGTCGCCTGGAGCACGCTCACCGCCTTGGCGGCGGCGGTGGCCCTGCTGTTCGCGCAGACTGCCGATGGGACCATCGCGGTGTACCTGCTTGGCGACTGGCCCTCACGATTGGGCATCGCGCTGGTGGCCGACCGCCTGTCCAGCTGGATGCTGCTGACCACCCTGCTGCTGGCCATTCCGTGCCTGTTGCATGCCTGTTCCGGCTGGGACCGGCGGGCGCCGCACTTCCATGCGCTGTTCCAGTTCCAGCTGGTGGGCCTCAACGGCGCTTTCCTCACCGGCGACATCTTCAACCTGTTCGTGTTCTTCGAGGTGATGCTGATCGCCTCCTACGGCCTGCTGCTCAGTGGCGGGCGCGGGCTGCGCATGCGCATCGGCCTGCACTATGTCGTGTTCAATGTCACCGCTTCCACGCTGTTCCTGATCGCATTGGGGCTGCTGTATGCCTCGCTGGGCTCGCTCAACATGGCCGAGCTGTCCCAGCGCATCGCCGAGGTGCCGCCCACCCACCTGACCCTGGTGAAGGCAACGCTCGGCCTGCTGCTGCTGGTGTTCTGCAGCAAGGCCGCACTGATGCCGCTGTATCTGTGGCTGCCTGAAGCCTACGCACGCGCACCGGCAGCGGTGGCCGCGCTGTTTGCCATCATGACCAAGGTGGGCCTGTACGCGATGCTGCGGGTAAGCTCGCTGTGGTTCGGCGAAGATGCCGGGGCGATGGCCGGTTACGGCAGCCAGTGGCTGTTCTGGGCCGGCGTGGCCACGCTGATCCTGGGCGGGCTGGGCGTGCTTGCCGCCGCGCGCCTGCGCGTGCTGATCTCCTACCTGGTGGTGGTATCGGCGGCCACGCTGTTCATCGCGTTCTCGATACGCACCCCGCAGGTGCTGTCTGCAGGCCTGTACTACCTGCCCCACAGTACCTTCGTGGCTGCGGCGCTGTTCCTCATCGCCGACCTGATCCGCCGCCGCCGCGGTGGCGCGAGTGACCGCAAGGAAATCATCGCGCCGATGCCCGGCAAGGAAACTCCGGCGGTGCTGTTCCTGATCGCAGCGGTGTCGGTGGCCGGCCTGCCGCCGCTGTCCGGCTTCCTGGCCAAGGCGGCGATGCTGGCCGGTATGCCGGCGGCGTACACCGGCGTGGTGTGGGCGGCGGTACTGGGCAGCAGCCTGATGGTGATCGTCGGTATTACCCGGGGCGGTATCCGCCTGTTCTGGCGGGTGCCGGTGCTGGACGAAGGCGTGCCGCCGCCGCGCAAGGCCCCCACCCGTACCGTGGAGCTGTTCGCCGCCGCGCTGCTGCTCTGCTACGGCATCGGCATGAGCCTGTTCGCCAACCCGTTGATGCAATACACCGATGCAATGGCCACGCAGCTGCTCACCCCGCGGGACTACGTGGGCGAACTGCGCGCCGCCACGCCGGAGATCCGCCAGCCATGAGCCGCCGCCCGCTGCTTCGCCGCCTGTTCCCGTCGACCTCGCTGAGCGTGATGGTCACCGGCTTCTGGGTGCTGATGTCCGACAGTTTCACCCTCGGCCAGATCCTGCTCGGCATGCTGCTGGGCGTCGTGGTCCCGCTGTTTGCCGCCCGGCTGGACCGCGAGTTCGCGCGCATCGGCTCGCTGCGACCGTTGCCCAAGCTGATCTGCGTGACGCTGTGGGACATCCTGGTCTCCAATATCCGCGTGGCGGTGCAGGTGCTCGGCCCGGAACGCCGCATCCACCCCGGCTTCATCTGGCTGCCGCTGGATATCGCCAACATCCATGGCATCGCCGCGCTCACCAGCATGATCACGCTGACCCCGGGCACGGTCTCGGCCGCGCTGTCCGACGATCGTCGCCATCTTCTGGTGCACGTGCTGCACCTGGACGATCCAGACGAACTGATCCGGCAGATCAAGAGCCGCTACGAAGCCCCGCTGATGGAGATTTTCCCATGACCGGTTTCACCTTCATCCAGACCACCATGGCGGTGTGCATGCACGTGGTCGGGCTGGCCATGCTGCTGGCCACCTGGCGCCTGCTGCGCGGGCCGACCGTGCCCGACCGGATCCTGGCGCTGGACACGCTGTCGGTAACGGCCATCGCCGAGCTGATGCTGTTCGGCATGTACCTCAATTCGGCCGTCTATTTCGAAGCCGCACTGGTGATCGCGATGCTGGGCTTCGGCAGCACCGTGGTGCTGAGCAAGTTCGTGCTGCGCCGGGACATCGTCGAATGATCACCTTCATCCAGGTCGCGCTGTCGCTGCTGCTGCTGTTTGGCTGCTTCTTCATCCTCGTTGGCGCGCTGGGGCTGGTGAAGCTGTCCACGTTCTTCAAGCGCCTGCATGCGCCGACCAAGGCCAGCACGCTGGGCGTGGGCTGCGTGCTGGCCGGTTCAGTGCTGTACCACATCTTCCTGGGTGAAGACCCGCAGCCGCGTGAGCTGCTGATCACCGTATTCCTGTTCATCACCGCACCGATCAGCGCGCACATGATGGCCAAGGCCGCGCTGTCGCTGATGATGGAAAAGCGGCCGAGCCTGCCCGGGCATGAGACCGCGAAGGAAGAACAGCTGCCGCCACCGCGTCCGCGCACGATGACAGAAGGGCGCGATGACGACGAACGCCTCGCCACGCGCGCGGATTCCACCGCACCCCCGGAGACGTAGGGACACGCCATGCGTGTCCCTAGCCGATCAACGCCAGCTCCAGCGCGATCCACGCCACGAACGCCAGCAACAGGATCCCGCCCTCGCGCCGGCTGATCCTCAGGTCGCCCTTGAGCATCGGGTACAGCACCAGCACGAAGGCGATCGCTGCCGGCAACTCCAGCTTCACGAACGACTCGGGCAGCGCCAGCGGGCGCAGCGCGGCCATGCCGCCGACCACCACCAGCAGGTTGAACAGGCTCGAACCGATCACGTGACCCAGCACCATGTCACCCTGGCCACGGCGCGCGGCGACGATCGCGGCAGCGACTTCCGGCAGCGCGGTGCCGATGGCCACCGGCAACAGGCCCACCAGCAAGGGCGACCAGCCCAGGCTGGCCCCCATCACCGGCGCGGCACCCACCACCCACCGCGCGCCGTAGTACAGGCACACGGCGGCGAACACTACCCGCAGCACGTTGAGCAACAGGCCGGTACGGGTCATCGCGTAACCGGCAATCGCCTCGCGTACCGGCTCGGATTCGCGTCGGGCCTGGCGCAGCACGAAGGCAAGCAGCGCCACGAAGCCGAGCAGCAGTAAGACCCCTTCCCAGCGCGCGATCACCCCGTCCAGTCCAAATACGATCAGCGCCAGGCTGGCCAACGCCAGCAGCACCAGCAACGGTGAGAGCAGGCGTGCCCGCACCAGCAGCGGCGCGGCGAGCGCCGCCAGCGCCAGGGTCAGGCCCACATTGACGATATTGCTTCCCACCGCATTGCCCAGCCCCAGCTCCTGGGCGCCCACCACGAACGCGCGGGCATTGACCACCAGTTCGGGCAGGGAGGTACCGAAGGTCACCAGCAGCAATCCCGCCACGAAAGGAGAAGCACCGAAGCGCTGGGCCAGCCCGGAGGCGGCCTTGACGATGGAGTCGCCCCCAAGTGAAAGCAGCAGCAGGCCCAACAGGAACCAGGCGGTGGCAGCGATCATCAGTGCATCCCCAGGTGGCGTGGCCCGATTCTAGGGCCAGTTCAGGCCCGGCGCACAGGCGGTGCGCACGGGGCCGGGAGACCCGGCCCCGTGCGGTGGCTCAGGAGCAGCCTTCCACGTAATCCACCTGCGGGGTCTTGCCGACCCGCCAGGCGGTGACGGTGCCATCGCCGTTGATCTCGAAGTTGACGATCGCCCCGCCCTCGCTGGCCGGGCGCACGCGCAGGTTGTGGCCCTTCTCGTCGTACTTGTGCGGGGTCAGGTCGCCGCGATCGGGATACAGCGTCTGCAGCTGGCCCAGCGACATCCCGACCTTGCCGCCACCCGGCGCCACGATGCGGTCGTTGCGGACGTCGTAACGCACCAGCCGCTTGCCTTCGACCATCAGGATCACGTCATCGGCTTGGCTGCCCTGCGGGCGGAGCGCGTGGCAATAGTCATCGGGGACGTCGCCCTGCAGGGGCTCCTTCCAGGCGGCGCGCACTTCGTCCAGGCTGGCACCCAGGGTCAACGGGCCATACCCATCCAGCCGCGCAGGACCCTGCGCGGCTGGATCGGCCGCGGGTGCAGTGGGCGTGCTCGCAGGTGCTGCGGGTGCCGCCGCGCCCGCAGCCGGCTCCACCACCGCAGCCTCGGCGTCGGCCGAGGGGGGCTCTGGATGGCGGTCGCAGCCCGCCAACGCGATTGCGATACCCAATGCCAACACGCTTGCCAGCTGCTTCATCTGCACGCCCTCCTGTGAGTGGTTCGCAGGCTAGCGCGGAGGCCGTGCAGCGCGTGCATACATAGCGTGCCTGTCATCACAGTTACACCTGCAGCGTTCAGGCTCGGCCTGCACCGCTTCGACCCCACGACCATGCAACCGCGCAAGACCGACCTCGCCCGCGACGCCCTGCAGGCCCACCGCGCGCCCTTGGACATGCGCCAACGGCGCCTGCTGATCCTGTGCGATGGCCAGCGCGACCTGTCCCAGCTCACCGCGATGATCGGGCCGGAAGCGTCGGCAATGGTGATCCAGCTGATCCAGAGCGGCTATCTGGTGTCTACTGCGCCGCCCGAACCGGTGCCCGCGCCCGAGCCCGTTGCGGCAACTGCGGCCAGCCCCGCGCCGGGAAGTGCCGCTCCCGTCACCGAACGCCGGCGTTCGCTGGTGGCCGCACGCATCTACCTGCTCGGCATTCTCGAACTTCAACGGCACCCGCAGGCCGCCGCGCTGCTGTACGCCCTGCAGCAGGCGCGCAGCGACGAGCAGGTGGTCGCCGCGCTGCGCAGTGCCCTCGATGCGCTGGCTGGGCTGACCTCACCCGGCTACTGCGAGCGCGTACGCCAGCGTCTCTTCGAAGTGCTGCCGGAGACGCATCTGGCACAGCTGGAGCAGGCCGGCGCCGACGCCGGCTGATCGCCGCTGCCCGTGTGTGATTACGCCTGGAAGTTCTTCTTCAGGCCCTGCCAGCAGTGCTGGTAGCCACGCTGGCGGTGCGCCGCGTCCATCGCCTGCGCGGTGGGGCGAATCACGCCACGCGTTTCGAACATGAAGGCCATGGTGTCCTTGATCACGTCCGGCCGGCTCAGGTCGGCCGCGGACGCCTTCTCGAACGTGGTGGCATCCGGCCCGTGGCCGCTCATGCTGTTATGCAGGGATGCGCCACCGGGCACGAAGCCTTCGGCCTTGGCGTCATAGGCGCCGTGGATCAGCCCCATGAACTCGCTGGCGATGTTGCGGTGGAACCACGGCGGCCGGAAGGTATCCTGGGCCACCAGCCAGCGCGGCGGGAAGATCGCGAAATCCATGTTGCTGGTGCCCGGGGTATCGCTGGGCGAATGCAGCACCAGGAAAATCGACGGGTCCGGGTGGTCGTGGCTGATCGAGCCGATGGTGTTGAAGCGGCGCAGGTCATAGCGGTACGGTGCGTAGTTGCCGTGCCAGGCCACCACATCCAGCGGTGAGTGATCGATGTCCGCACGCCACAGCTGGCCCTGGAACTTGGCGATCAACTCGAAGGCGCCGTCGACGTCTTCGTACGCCGCGTGCGGCGTTTCGAAATCGCGCGGGTTGGCCAGTCCGTTCGACCCGATCGGGCCCAGGTCCGGCAATCTGAGCAGCGCACCGAAGTTTTCGCAGACGTAGCCGCGCGCCTGCCTATCCGGCAGTTCGACGCGGAACCGCACCCCGCGTGGGATCACCGCGATCTGCTGCGGTTCGATCTCGATCACGCCCAGCTCGGTCAGCAATCGCAGGCGTCCCAGTTCCGGCACGATCAGCAGTTCACCATCGGCGTCGTAGAAGTAACGCCCCTGCATGTCCGCAGTGGCGGCATACAGGTGGATGCCGACGCCACCGTGCGCGTCAGGCGAACCATTGCCGCCCATGGTGTACAGGCCGTCGACGAAGTCGGTCGGCGCGGTGGGCAGCGGCAGTGGTTCCCAGCGCAGCTGGTTCGGCGACACCGCCCCCTGCTCGAAATCGCCGTGCAGGCGCGGTTGCGCATAGGGCTGGAATTCCCCATGGGTGACCGCCGGGCGTATCCGGTACAACCAGCTGCGCCGGTTGCTGCCACGCGGCGCGGTGAACGCCGTGCCCGACAGCTGTTCGGCGTACAACCCATGCGCCACCCGCTGCGGCGAGTTGCGGCCCACCGGCAGTGCGCCGGGAACCGCTTCCGTGGCGAATTCGTTGCCGAAACCGGTCTGGTAGCCGCGCGATTCGAGGGAGGTGGGCATGGTCGGGGTCCGTTTTGGTGAATTACAGCACGCCGCGCTTGATCTGGTCGCGCTCGATGCTTTCGAACAGCGCGGTGAAGTTGCCTTCGCCAAACCCTTCATTGCCCTTGCGCTGGATGATCTCGAAGAAGATCGGGCCAATACAGTTGGTGGTGAAGATCTGCAGCAGCTTGCGCTGCTTGGTCTCCGGATCGGCATCGATCAGGATCTTGTTCTTCGCCAGGCGCGGCACGTCTTCGCCATGTCCGGGCACGCGCATGTCGATCACCTCGAAATACGTGTCCGGCGTATCCAGGAACTCCACGCCCTGCGCACGCATCGCCTCGACGGTCTCATAGATGTTTTCGGTGAAGCAGGCGATGTGCTGGATGCCCTCGCCCTTGTAGGCGTCCAGGTATTCGTTGATCTGGCTCTTCGGGTCGGACGATTCATTGAGCGGAATGCGCACGATGCCGTCCGGAGCGGTCATCGCCTTGGACACCAGGCCAGTCTTGAGGCCCTTGATGTCGAAGTAACGGATTTCGCGGAAGTTGAACAGGCGCTCGTAGTAGTCCGACCACTGCTGCATGTTGCCGAAGTACAGGTTGTGGGTCAGGTGGTCGATGAAGGTCAGGCCGAACCCGACCGGGTTCTGGTCCACGCCGTCGATCGGTGCGTAGTCGGTATCGAACATGCTGCCGGCAGCACCGTAACGGTCCACCAGGTACAGCATGCAGTCGCCGATGCCCTTGATGACCGGGGCCGGCACGGCCTTGGTTTCCGGCTTGAAGTCGATCGCTTCGGCACCGTTGCCGAGCGCCATCCTGAACACTTCATCGCCCGGCTTCTGGAAGCGGATGGCGAAGCCACAGGCGCACGGGCCGTGCTTTTCAGCGAAGTCCGAGGCGAACGAATCGGGCTCCTCGTTGACCAGGAAGTTCACCCCGCCCTGGCGGTACACGGTGATGGCGCGCTGCTTGTGGCGCAGCACCGCAGTGAAGCCCATTTTGCGGAAATAGTCGTGGAGCTCGGCGCCACGTCCGGCCGGCGCGGCGAATTCAACGAATTCGAACCCATCGATGCCCATCGGGTTCTCGAAGGTGGTGACCTGCATGCCCGGGTTGGGGGCGTGCGACGCGGTTGCGGGCTGGCTGCTCATGACGTGGCTCCAAAGCGGCCCACCCCCGGAAAAAAACCAGGTGCGGGCGGAAGGCAGACCCGCGAGAATGCGGAGTCCGGAAAGAAGGTTATAGTTTCACATGAAACCACCATCAAGGTGCACTGCAGCATGAGCCCACCCGATCCCAGCAGCCAGACCATCCGTGCCACGCACGCCCTGCTCGACCTGGAGCAGTTCCTGCCCTACCGGCTGAGCGTTCTGTCCAACCGGGTCAGCGGCAACATCGCCAAGCTCTACGGAGACCGTTACGGCCTGGCGATTCCCGAATGGCGGGTGATCACCATCCTGGCGCTGTACCCGGGCTCATCGGCGAGCGAGGTCTCCGACCGCACCGCGATGGACAAGGTGGCGGTCAGCCGGGCCGTGGCCAGACTGCTCGAACGCGGCTTCATCAAGCGTGAAACCCATGGCGATGACCGCCGGCGCTCGGTGCTGGCGCTGTCGGCGGCCGGGTTTGAGGTCTACGAGACCATTGCCCCGCTGGTGATCGAGATCACCCGCAAGCTGATGTCGGTGCTCAGCGAGGATGAGGAGCAGATGCTGGAGAAGCTGATCCTGCGCCTGGCGGGCGAAGGCCTGCAGCGGATGGATGAAGGCTGAGGAGTACCGACCAACGGTCGGTACCTGCCCGCGGGTCCGCCGCCGACGGGCATGGCGTCGATGATTGTTCCGCGGGTCCGCCGCCGACGGGCATGGCGTCGGTGATTGTTCCGGTAGGTAACGACCGTTGGTCGTTACCTCAGCTGAGGTGTTTCCGCCGCGCATGCACCCAAGGCGCGGCCAACGCGCCGATGGCGCCGGCGGCCAGGCCCAGTGACGCCGCCACCGCAGCTGCTTCCAGCGCACCTGGCAGCGCCAGCGCCGCAATCACCAGCAAGGCAGCCGGCAGCGCGATGAAGGTGGCCAGGAAATAGCGCCAGCGCGGCGCCCAGGTCCCAACCTGGAGCAGACTCACCGGCATCCAGGTTTCGCCCGAGGCATCTTCGGCGATCTTGGCGGCCACCTTGGGCAGGTCCACTTCCACCGGGGCCCTGCCGGTGCGCGCGGTGGCCAGGGCGCGTGCCACCTCGTCGACCGGCGGATACGACGTTGGCCACGCCACCGGCGCAGCGACCCCATAGGCGGTCAGCAGGGGCACGCTCAGCCACGGTGCAAGCAGCGGCCGCAGCTTGCGCCGGTCCAGCACGCACCAGACCTGGGCGATGCCATTGGCTACCACGCTGTACAGCGCCAGCTGGCCCGGTTCCGGGTACGGCAGCACATGTACGCGCGCGGCCATGCTGGTGTACCCCATATCGCGCAGGAAACCTGGCCGGGTGCGGCCCTCGTGTGCCCAGGCCAGGCCCAGCGGCGCGACCAGGCAGGCCTCGGCCGGATCCTTCACCCCTGCGGTGGCGCGATCGTCGCTGGCCAGGAAGAACGCCAGCGATTTCGGCTCGGCCACGTCGGCCTGGTCCCAGCGCCCGCTGTCTCCCAGCACATGCTTGAGCGGCAGTCGCGCGGGCGCGGTTTCGGCCTTGGTGGCGTTATGCAGGTAAGGCAGCACCGAGAGCACGAAACTCTGCAGGTCCACCCCGCGCGAGCCGGTGCCTTGCCATTCGCTGGGCAGCAGACCCACCAGCGCCGGGTTGCGGGCCAGCTGATCGAGCTGGGTTTTCTGTTCAACCAGTTTCTGCACTGCCGCCTTGAGCAGCACGTTGTCGGGCACCGACACCTGCGGCAGGCGATAGAGCGTGGCCCCGGGTGCCGGGGTAGCCGCCTCGCTGCCTGCGTCGTGCGCCGAGTGGTCGTCCAGCAGCACATCCGTCGGCGGCAGGGTTACCCCGGCGGCGACGTCGAGAAGGGTGTCGGAGGTGCTGTCACTGGCGCCGGGCTGCATGTGTTCAATCCATGAGGTCCTTGGAGATAGCGGCAGCGCGCGGAAAAAATGTAGAGCGGACGGTCAGTACGCTGTTCCAGAAAAAATGCCGCGATGTCCGCGGCATTTTTCCTCCGGTCAGGGCGCCTGGGACGGCGCCATTCCTTCAGTTGCCCGAGGCCACCGGCTGGCCGGCTGCGAGCATTGCAGACCTCACTTGACGCCGTGCATCAGCTTGTTGATCAACGGGGCGATCAGGAACAGCAGCACGCCCGAGCCAATCAATGCCCAGAAGCCGAGCGTGTAACCGTGCAGGGCGGACTCCACCGACATGCCGGTTTCGCCACTGATGAACTTGGAGTAGATACCCGACAGGTTGTTGCCGATGCCGGTGGACAGGAACCAGCCGCCCATGCCGAAGCCGACCAGACGCACCGGAGCCAGCTTGGTCACCATCGACAGGCCGATCGGCGACAGGCACAGCTCACCGACCGACTGGATCACGTAGACCATGAACAGCGTCCAGAACGGGATCTTGCCATCCACGACCATGGTCGACAGCGCCAGCATCAGCAGCGCGAAGGCCGCGCCGTTGAACAGCAGGCCGAGGCCGAACTTGCGCGGAATGGACGGATTGGCGCTGCCCATCTTCACCCAGATCCAGGCCACGAGCGGTGCCAGGGTGATGATGGCCACCGAGTTCACCGACTGGAACCACGCGGTCGGGAAGGTCCAGCCACCGAGGTCGCGGTTGACGATCTTGTCGGCCAGGAAGGTGAAGGAGCTGCCGGCCTGCTCGAAGAACATCCAGAACATCACGTTGAAGATGAAGATGATCAGCATCGCGATCACGCGATCACGCTGGACCTTGCCCTCGCGGATGCCTTCCACGAGAAGCAGCACGCCCAACCCGACGAACAAGGCGCCCAGGATCCAGGCCAGCACGGTTGAACCGGTCGAAAGCAGGAAGTAGGCCACCGGGATGGCGAGCATCGCGCCGATGAACACCACGGCGATGCGACCGAAGCCTTCGGCGCCGGCCGGCGGCGCGCCGATACCCTTCAGGCCGGCGCGGCCGATATAGAACCACACCAGGCTCAGCAGCATGCCGATACCCGAGGCGATGAACACCACCTTGTAGGACGGCATCGCTTCGGTACCGAACACCTTGCGGGCGAGGTAGTCGGTCAATACCGGCGCGATCATCGCACCGATGTTGATGCCCATGTAGAAGATGGTGAAGCCCGAATCGCGGCGCTCATCCTTCAGGCCGTACAGCTTGCCCACCATGGTGGAGATGTTCGGTTTGAACAGGCCGTTGCCGATGATGATCGTGGCCAGGCCGAGCTCGAACACTTCCTTGTTGGGCACCGAAATCATGAACAGACCCGCCGCCATGATCAGCGCGCCGGTCAGGATCGAACGCTGGTATCCCAGGACCCGATCGGCGACATAGCCGCCAAAGATCGCGGCGGCGTACACCAGTGCCAGGTAGGCACCGTAGGTAACGCCGGCCTCACCCTCGCCGGCGGAGTCGCCGTTGTGGAACTGGGCCACGATGTACAGCACCAGCGCCCAGCGGATCCCGTAGAACGCGAAGCGTTCCCAGAACTCGGTCATGAACAGCATCCACAGCGGGCGCGGGTGGCCCAGCGTGGTCTTGAACTCCGGCAACGCCGGTTCGGGAACGGATTTCGCGGCGGCGTCTACGCTCATGCGGGATTCCTGGGTTCGGTGGAAGACATGCACGTCCGATGTGCGAAACAGCGCGGGAGAATCACAGAACAACGGCGTTCACGTCAAATACACACCGATCTGTGCAGCTCGCCGCGTGGTCGCTGAACTTGCATCTGCAACTACCGCCCCGCCGCCGCCAGCGCAGCAATGGCGGGGCTTCCAGCACCGTACGGCGGATCCCCCGGGAATACATGAATAGGCTTGGGGACCCGGCTCGTCGGCTCAGGCGTCGGGCGGCATCGGGTCGTCGTTGCGGATCGTGGTGCGCACCTGGAACAGCTCCGGGAAGAAGGTCAGCTCCAGGGCCTGGCGCAGGAACCCCACCCCGCTGGAACCGCCGGTGCCGCGCTTGAAGCCGATCACCCGCATCACGGTGCGCATGTGGCGGAAGCGCCAGAGCTGGAACGCGGTTTCCAGGTCTACCAGGTCCTCGCACAGCGCGTATTCGCGCCAGTAGCGGTCGGTGTTCTGGTAGATCCGCTCGAACACCGGGTGCAGGGCGTCGTCGGCCACGTGCGGCTGTTGCCAGTCGCGGTCCAGGTAGCCAGCCGGGATGGCATGCCCGAAGCGGGCCAGGTAGCGCAGGAACTCCTCGTACAGGCTGGGCGCGTCCAGTACCTGCTGCAGCTGCGCCTGTCCGGCCGGGTCGTGCGAGAACACCTGCAGCATCTGCGCGTTCTTGTTGCCCAGCAGGAACTCGATGTAGCGGTACTGCAGCGACTGGAAGCCCGACGACGGGCCGAGCACGTCGCGGAAGCCCATGTACTCGGAAGGCGTCAGGGTTTCCAGCACCGACCATTGCTCGGTGAGCTGGCGCAGCACCAGCTTGCTGCGCGCCAGCACCTTCTGGCACTGCCAGACCTGGTCGCGCTGCAGGAAGCCGATCGCGGCACGGAGCTCGTGGGCCAGCAGCTTCAGCCACAGCTCCGAGGTCTGGTGCTGGATGATGAAGAGCATTTCATCGTGGTGCGGGGGGGTGGACAGCGGCTGCTGCGCCGAAAGCAGCTGGTCCAGTCGCAGGTAGCCGCCATAGGTCAGGCGCCCCTCCAGGTCGGTGTGGATACCGGCTTCAAGGTCGCGTTGGTTCTTGTCGACAGACATGGCGGGGGCCGCTGGAGGGGGCCAAAAGGGTAGCGCACCGCCCGCGCCGGCGGGTGGGCGATTCCATGCGCAGGCGTGTGGTGGGCGGCCCGGCACCGGAATCTGCGCTGCAGGCAGGATGGCTCGCGTGCGAAACAGCCACCGACCACGGCCACTCATGCCCGGTTGATGCACCTGAATACGTTGAAGTCATTGGCGTTTGGTGCCCCCCATGGGGTATACCGGGCCCATGTCCCCGGGACAGTTGCTGCGCCGCAGGACGGCTTTTTCGTCCGCCTTCCTTAACATGGCAATTCATATCATTTGTAACTTCCTGTCGAAGGTGCAGTACGCAATGACGGTTGCCGCTGAGTTCAAGATCGAATACCTGCAGTACCTGGACACGGACGGCACGCTCGTCCGCGATGACCTGCCCGAGGCGCTGCGCGACCCACGCGCGCTGCTGCCGATGTTCAAGCAGATGCTGTTCGTGCGTGTGTTCGACGGCAAGTCGATCGCGTTGCAGCGCACCGGCAAGCTGGGCACCTACGCCGCCTGCCTGGGCCACGAAGCCGCGCATGTCGGCATCGGCGCTTCCATGCAGAAGGACGACGTGTTCGCACCGTCCTACCGCGAGTATGGCGCGATGTTCATGCGTGGCGTGCGCCCGCGCGACGTCCTGATGTATTGGGGCGGTGACGAGCGGGGCAACGACTACGGCGGCAACGCCGCCAAGGACTTCCCGTTCTGCGTGCCGATTTCCACCCAGTGCCTGCACGCCGCCGGCGCGGCGCTGAAGTTCAAGCTCAACCAGGAAAAACAGATCGCCGTGGCAGTCTGCGGTGACGGTGGCAGCTCCAAGACCGACTTCTACGCCGCGCTGAACTCGGCCGGTGCGTACAAGCTCCCGCTGATCCTGTGCATCGTCAACAACGGCTGGGCGATCTCGGTTCCGCGTTCGGCCCAGACCGGCGCCGAAACGCTGGCGCAGAAAGGCCTGGCCGGTGGCCTGCACTGCCTGCAGGTGGACGGCAACGACCTGATCGCGGTGATGGCCGCCATGCTGCAGGCACGCGAACGCGCGCTGGCCGGCGACGGTGGCACCGTGCTGGAACTGATGACCTACCGCCTGTCCGACCACACCACCGCCGATGACGCGCGCCGCTACCGCGACGATGCCGAGGTCAAGGATGCCTGGCAGCGCGAGCCGATGCTGCGCCTGCGCAAGTACCTGATCGCTGCCGGCGTGTGGAGCGAGGAAGAGGAACAGGCCTGGACCGTGGAATGCGGCAAGCGCGTGGATGAAGAGGTGAACCTGTACCTCAACACCCCGGTGCAGCCGGTCGAGGCGATGTTCGACTTCCTGTATGCCGATCCGCCACAGGACCTGCTGGCCCAGCGTGCACAGGCCATTGCTCTGGAGCAGCGCCATGGATGAGATCAAGAACGGCGCGCCCGGCGCGCAGACCAACGCCGCCGACAGCGCCGCCATCGCGCGCGGAGAAGACAGCATGACCACCACGCCCATCACCCTCATCGAAGCCATCACCCAGGCGCTGGCGTGGGAGCTGGAACACGACAAGTCGGTGCTGGTGCTGGGCGAGGACGTCGGCGTCAATGGCGGCGTGTTCCGCGCCACCGCCGGCCTGCAGCAGCGCTTCGGCGCCGACCGCATCCTGGACACCCCGCTGGATGAAACCACCATCGCCGGCCTGACCATCGGCTTGGCCGCGCAGGGCATGAAGCCGGTGGCCGAAGCCCAGTTCGATGGCTTCATGTACCCGATGGTGGACCACATCATCTGCCACGCCGCGCGCCTGCGTTACCGCACCCGTGGCCGCCTGCACTGCCCGATGGTGCTGCGCGTGCCGTGGGGCGGCGGCATCCGTGCGCCGGAACACCACAGCGAAGCCAACGAGGCGATCTTCACCAACGTGCCGGGCCTGCGCGTGGTGCTGCCGTCCTCGCCGCAGCGCGCGTATGGCCTGTTGCTGGCCGCGATCCGCGAGCCGGATCCGGTGATCTACATGGAGCCCAAGCGCATCTACCGCCAGTACAAGGAAGTGGTGGTCAACGATGGCGAAGCGCTGCCGCTGGACGTCTGCTTCGTGCTGCGCGACGGCACCGACGTGACCCTGGTGACCTGGGGCGCGCAGGTGAAGGAAGCGCTGGAAGCGGCCGACAAGCTGGCCGGCGAAGGCATCAGTGCCGAAGTGATCGACGTGGCCACGCTGCGCCCGCTCGACTTCGCCACCATCGCCGAATCGGTGGCCAAGACCGGCCGCTGCGTGATCGTGCAGGAGGCCCCGAAGACCGCGGGATTCGGCGCGGAGATCGCCGCGCGCCTGGCCGAGGAGTCGCTGTACGACCTGCTGGCACCGGTCGAACGTGTCACCGGCTACGACACCCACATTCCGCTGTTCCGCCTGGAAATGAAGTACCTGCCCAGCGTGGACCGGATCGTGAGCGCGGCCAAACGCGCGGTGGCGGCGGGCTGACATGCGGGCCAGACTTCTGGGCCCGTACCGCAGCCAGTATCCCAACCCGCTCCGGTTCCGCACCGGCCAGATCGTCGAACTGGGTGTTCGTGACGAGGAATGGCCGGCGTTTGCCTGGGTACGTACCGACGACGGGCGTGCCGGCTGGGCACCGGTGGCGTGGTTGCAGTTGCTGGACGATGGTCGCGCGGAGGCCCTGCGCGACTATGACGCCCGCGAACTGGACGTGGACAGCGGTGAAATGGTCAAGCTGCATCATGAACACGGCGGCTGGTGGTGGTCCGAACGCGCGAACGGCGCGACGGGCTGGCTGCCGGCCCGCGATCTCGAACTGCTGGAAGAGAACTGCACATGAGTGAGAACAAGAATTTCCACCTGCCCGACCTCGGCGAAGGCCTGCCCGACGCCACCATCGTCGAATGGTTCGTCAAGGAAGGCGACGTGATCACCCTCGACGAGCCGCTGGTCTCAATGGAGACCGCCAAGGCCGTGGTTGAAGTGCCTTCGCCGTTCTCCGGCAAGGTGCTGAAGCTGGCCGGCGGTGCCGGGGACATCATTCCCACCGGCAGCGTGCTGGCCCAGTTCGAACTGGACCCGAACCTGCCGCAGCGCGCCGATGGCCAGGACACCGGCCACAGCCACGGCCATGCCGCACCGGCGCCCACGCCGAGCACCGGCCAGACCGCCCCGGCCCAGCCGGACAAGGTGGTGGCCTCCGATGACGGTGGCGAGATCGCCAAGCCGGGCGCCGAGCGCGATGACGCCGGCACCGTGGTCGGCGCGATGCAGAGCTCCAATGCCGTGCACGCCGAACAGGCAGTGGCGGTCGGCGGGGTGAAGGCCGTGCCGGCGGTACGTGCCACCGCCCGCAAGCTGGGCGTGGACCTGAGCCGCGTGCGTGCCACCGGCGCCGATGGCGCGGTGACCATGGCCGACGTCAAGCAGGCCGCCGCCGATGGCAGCGCCAAGGTCGGCGCTGCGCCGGCAGCCGTGGCCGCTGCCCCGGTCGCCGCTGCGGCACCCGTGGCCCGCGCCGCCGAGGCCCGCGCACCGTTGTCGGCCGCCGGCAAGCCGATGCGTACCCAGCCGCCGGGCGTGGTCGCCAAGGGCCAGCCGGAACCGCTCAAGGGCGTGCGCCGCAACATGGCGCGGGTGATGGCCGATGCGCACAGCAAGGTCGTGCCGACCACCCTCAACGACGATGCCGACATCCACGCCTGGGTGCCGGGCAACGACGTCACCGCCCGCCTGGTGCGCGCGATCGTGGTGGGCTGCCAGAAGGTGCCGGCGCTCAATGCCTGGTTCGATGGCGATGCGCTGACCCGCACCCTGCACGCGCACGTGGACGTGGGCATCGCGGTGGACACCGACGATGGCCTGTTCGTGCCCGCCCTGCGCAACGCCGACGTGCTCGATGCGCGCGGCATCCGCGAGGGCGTGAACCGCCTGCGCGAGCAGGTCGAAGCACGGTCGATTGCCGCGTCCGAGCTGAGCGGCTACACCATCTCGCTGTCCAACTTCGGCATGTTCGCCGGCCGCTACGCGACCCCGGTCGTGGTGCCGCCGTGCGTGGCCATCGTCGGTGCCGGCCGCGCCCGCCACCAGATGACCCCGGTGATGGGCGGGGTGGAAGCGCACAAGGTGATTCCGCTCTCGGTCACGTTCGACCACCGCGCCGCCACCGGCGGCGAAGCTGCGCGCTTCCTGCGCGCGATGCTGGACGACCTGGCGCTGGCTAACTGATCCATCCCCTGGATGTGTTGGATGCGATGACGGCCACCCCAGGGTGGCCGTCATCGTTTGGCGCCCCGGGTCACGCCAGGTCGGCGGATCCCACGATGTGCACGCCAGGGCGGGGTTCCAACGCAGCGTCCACCATCGCGGCGGCGATGCGCTCGGCGGGATTGATCCGCCACGCGCGGGGAAGCAGCGGCCCCAGCGCGCCCAGCACCAGGCTGGCCAGGTGCTCGCCGGTGCGGCGTTCGCTGCGCTCGCCACCAATCAGGCCAGGTCGCACCAGGGTCAGCGACGGATAGCCCAGGCCACGCAGGTCCTGCTCCAGCCTTCCCTTCACCTGGCTGTAGAAGATCCGCGACCCGGCGTCGGCCCCCATCGCCGAGTTCAGCACGAATGCATGCGCACCGTGGGCCCTGGCCTGGGTTGCCACCTGCAGGGGATAGTCATGGTCGATACGGGCAAACATCTCGCGGCTGCCGGCCTGCCTGATGGTGCTGCCCAACGCGCAGATCACCGCATCCGCCGCCCACCAGTCCGCGTCCAGCGGCAGCTGCTCGAAGTCCACCACCGGGTTGAACAGGGCCGGGGCGGTCAGCCCCAACGGGCGCCGCGTGGGCGCCACAACCGCATCGCAGCGGTCATCGTCCAGCAGCTGCCGCAGCACGTGCCCGCCCACCAGCCCGGTTGCCCCAACCAGCATCACCTTCATCGCATACTCCCGCCACCGGATTGCCTACCATCGTGGCACAGCCTGTCGTTCAAGCCGGCGACAACGGCGCCGATATCGTTCCAACATTGCCAGGACCCGCCGCATGAAGGACCCGCAGGACGCCCACCCCAGCCCCGGCACCGCCGTGGGCCGGCTGCTGTCGCGCCGCCAGGCATCGGCCACCGTGGTCGGCGCGCGCGTGGACGCCGCGGCGGTCAAGGGCGGCAGCAGCGCCATGCTGCAGCGCCTGTTTGCCGGGGCCGACCAGCCCGAGCCGTTGCTGGCCGCGTTTGCCCACGGCATGTCCACCCTGCCCGGTGAGCTGGGCGACATGGGCCTGCGCCTGCAGTCGGCGCAGCGCAGTGCCGACTGGGTCAGCTATGGCCGCGCCATGCGCCAGCTGATCGACAAGTACATCCGCACCATCGAACAGGACAGCCCCGACGGCCAGCCCGACAGCCTGCGCCTGCGCGAGCTGCTGCGCCTGACCCTGGGCGTCACCGTGGCCAGCCTGCTGCAGAACATGCCCGAGCTGAAGGATGAGCCGGTGCAGCTGGCCGCCGAGCTGCGCCAGTGGCACCCCGGCCAGCCGCTGCAGCCGCTGGAGCTGCGGCTGCGCGAGCTGACCCACCAGATCGGGGTACGCAGCGACGGCTGGCAGGAGCAGCAGGAACTGCTGCTCAGCCTGTTCGACCTGTTGCTGGACAACATCGGCGAGCTGCTCGACGACAGCAGCTGGCTGCACGGGCAGGTGCATGCGGTGCGTGCCCTGATCAGCGGACCGCTGGACCGCGATTCGGTTGACCAGGCACGCGCCAACCTGCGCGAAGTGATCTACAAGCAGGGTCTGCTCAAGCAGGGCATCGTCGAATCCAAGGCGGCCATGAAGAGCCTGATGGGCGGCTTCATCGAACGCCTGGATGGCATGGCGGTAAGCACGGGGGAGTACCACGACCGGATCAGCAGCTACGCGCTCGCCTTGAAGGAGGCTCGCAGCATCGCCGATCTCAACCAGCTCCTGCAGGAGGTGCTGCAGGACACCGGGCGTGTGCAGGAGCAGGCGTTGCAGGCGCGCGACCATCTGGGCAACGCGCGGCGCGAGGTCGAGCAGGCCGAGGCACGTATTGCCGAGCTGGAGCAGGAGCTGCGCGATGTATCCGGGCTGGTGCGCACTGATCCGCTGACCGGCGCACTCAACCGCCGCGGATTCGACGAGCTGCTGGAACGTGAGCTGGCCCGTGCGCAGCGGCACTCGCATCCGCTGGCACTGGCGCTGCTGGACCTGGACGATTTCCACCAGACCAACAGCAGCTATGGTCACCCCGGTGGCGACGCGATCCTGCGCCACCTGGTCACGGTCTGCCAACTGCTGCTGCGCAGCACCGACACCATCGCGCGTATCGGCGGTGACGAGTTCGTGCTGTTGATGCCGGAAACGCCGGGCGCGGACAGCATGTCCACCGTGCTGCGCCTGCAACGCTCGCTGGCGCAGCGGCCGCTGGAGCTGGACGGGCACCGGGTGCTGGTGCACTTCAGCGCGGGCCTGGCCCAATGGCAGCCGGGCGAAGGCGGCGAAGCACTACTCAAGCGCGCCGATGCGGCCTTGTACGCGGCAAAGCGGGTGGGCAAGAACCGCGTACAGGCAGGCTGATTCAATCACCACGCACAGCCGCGCCCTCAATGCGCCGCAGTCTTGCCGCGCGCCTTCTGGACAGCGGTCACGGCGGCCAGTACCACCGCACCGGCGATCACGCCGACGACCAGGTTCGCGCCCGCTTCCACCAGCCAGCCCCACGGCGCCACCTTGGCGGCGATGCCCACCACGAAGTGATGCATGGCCGGCACGTTGTGCACCAGGATGCCACCGCCGACCAGGAACATGGCCAGGGTCCCGGCCACCGACAGGAACTTCATCAGCCACGGTGCCGACACCAGCAGGCCGCGGCCGAAGGCGGCCAACCCGCCGCCCTTGCGCGACAGATACAGGCCTGCATCGTCGAGCTTCACGATGCCGGCCACCAGCCCATACACGAACACCGTCATGCCCAACGCGATCACCACCAGCGCGGTGACCTGGTTGAGGAACGGCGCGGCCGATACCACGCCCAGCGACAACACGATGATTTCGGCCGACAGAATGAAGTCGGTGCGGATCGCCCCCTTCACCTTGTCCTTCTCCCACGCGACCATGTCGACCTTTTCGTCGGCCAGCGCCTTGAGCCGCGCGGCCTTCTGCTGCTCGTCCTCCTCCTTCGAATGCAGGAAGCGGTGGGCCAGCTTCTCCACGCCCTCGTAGCAGAGGAACGCGCCACCGATCATCATCAGCGGCACCACGATCGGGATGGGATAGCCCTTGCCCTTGAGCCAGGCCTCCAGCGCACTGATCGCCAACGCCGCCGGGACCAGGATCGCCTTGTTCACCAGCGAGCCCTTGGCCACCGCCCACACCACCGGCAGTTCACGGTTGGCGCTGACCCCGGTCACCTGCTGCGCGTTCAGCGCCAGATCGTCGCCCAGAACGCCGGCGGTCTTCTTGGCCGCCACCTTGGTCAGTATCGAAACGTCATCCAGCAGGGCGGCAATATCGTCGAGCAACGCAAACAGGCTGGCACCGGCCATGGCAATCCAGAAATCGGGGGGTGGCGCCGATTCTGACCGATCCGGCCACCTTCGGGGAAGATCGCCAGGATTCACCGCCCCACCACTGCCCTGCGGCGACACTGCCGGTTCGTCCCGTCACGGAGCCCTGCTTGAATACCACGCCCGTTGTTCCCGGCTCGCCGTCGCTGGTCAAAGGCATGAACCGCCGCAGCCAGATCCTGCGCCTGCTGCTGCGCTACCGGCATTCGGGGGTGTTCTCGGGAATGAACCTGGATTCCCGCGCCGTCCACGACCTGCCGCCGGAGGGCAACCCGGAACAGTTCGTCACCGATCTGGAGTCGCTGGGTCCCACCTTCGTCAAGCTGGGCCAGATGCTGTCCACCCGCCCGGACATGGTTCCGGTGGAGTTCGCCACGGCGCTGGAGCGCATGCAGGAAAAGGTTGCCCCGATCCCGGTCGAGCGCATCTACACCATCATCGAGCAGGAACTGGGTGCGCCGGTGTCCAAGCTGTTTTCCAGCTTTGACCCGGTGCCGCTGGGCTGCGCCTCCATCGCACAGGTGCACCGCGCGCAGCTTCACGATGGCCGCGAGGTCGCCGTAAAGGTGCAGAAGCCGGAAGTAGCGGCGCAGCTGCGGTCGGACCTGGAGGTGCTGCGAAGCTTCGCACTGGCTGCCGACCACCTCACCCAGGTGGGTCGGCGGGTACGCCTGCGCGACTGGCTCAACGAGTTCGCCAAGACCCTGATGCAGGAGCTGGATTACCACGCTGAAGCCGAAAACCTGCAGCGCTTCGGCCAACATCTGCGGCCGTTCAGGCCGCTTTGGGTGCCGCAGCCGATCTGGGACTACTGCAGCCATCGCGTGCTGACCATGGAACTGGCGCAGGGCGTGCGGGTGGACATGATCCCGGACGTACGCCGCACCGAGGAGCCGATGGCACCACTGGCCGCCGCGCTGATCCGCGGCTATATCGACCAGATTTTCGTGCACGGCGAGATCCATGCCGATCCACATCCGGGCAACCTGCGCGTCACCCCGGAGGGCCGCCTGGCCATCTTCGACCTCGGCATGGTCGCGCACATGCCGCCACGGTTGCGCGAACGGCTGCTCAAGCTGTTGTTCGCCGCAGTGGATGGGCGTGGTGAAGAAGTGGCGGACGAGATCATCGGTATCAGTACGCGGCTGGAAGCGTTCGACGAGGAACGCTATCTGCGCGAGACCGGGCAGGTCATTGCGCGCTATGCCGCAAGCGGCACCTTCTCGGAAGGCCGCGTGGTGCTGGACCTGGTCCGTATCGCCACCGCCAGCGGCCTGCGCACGCCACCGGAACTGAGCCTGCTCGGCAAGGCGCTGCTGAATCTTGAAGCAGTGTGCCGCCTGCTGTCGCCGGACCTGGACACGCGTCGCATCGTCGAACGCCAGCTCCAGCATGTGATGCGGGCACGCCTGAAAAAGTCGCTGTCGGCGGCCAACCTGGCCAGCGAAGCAATGGAAGTTCAGCAGCTTCTGCGTGAGGGGCCGCGCAAGATGTCGGACATCCTGGCATTGCTGGCCGAGAACCGCCTGCAGATGAAGGTGACCGGGCTGGAAGAATCCAGGCTGATGGAGAACCTGCAGAAGATCGCCAACCGGGTGTCGGCCGGCATCGTCACCGCGGCACTGATTCTTGCGGCGGCGTTGATGATGAAGGTTGACACCGGCTGGCACCTGTTCGGCTATCCCGCCATCGCATTCATGTTGATGTTGATCGGCGTACTGCTTGGATTGGGCATCATCCTCAGCGCGTTGTTGTTTGACCGGCGCGCGCGTTCCAGGGAAGAGCGCGGTCATCGATAGCAGGCCTGCCCGCCCCGGCGGGCATCTGCAGAAGGTGCGCGTCCGCGCGCCTTCTTCACGCATGTTTTACCCTTTTGAATGCAGCGCGGTGTAGGCGCGCCCAATCCATTTCCAGCAAACATTTCAGTCAGGTTCGTGCAGGCATGATCCAGTCATCGGTCTGTCATGCAGGTGTGGTTGGACAGCCGATCGCACCTGTCTCCGCTGCCGATGATGCCCATGCTCTGGATCCTGCTGCTGTCACTGTTGCTGCTCACCGGGTTGTTGCTTGCGTCGGGTCGCTGGGCGTGGTGGAAGGCGAGCCTGATGACGGTGCTGTTGCTGACGCTCAGCGCATGGTGGTTGATCAACAAGCTCTCCGGCGATGGCCTGAATGCGGCAACGCTGTACCACCTCGGTGCGGACATGGAAGGCGCCGGCGTCTCGGACTTCAAGGGGTACATCGCCGGCTTCATCGCGCTGGCCCTGCTCTCGCTGCTGCCGCTGCTGGCCCCCCGTATCACGCGCTGGCACCGCAACGCGCATGGTCGTGGCGTGTTCGCCGGCTTCCTCGCCGTGTGGGTGCTGGCAATCGGCGTCAGCCCGCTGTACCGCGACGGCCAACGCCTCTACCAGCAGATGCGTCCAGTCGACTACAGCATGGTCGCCCCGGAATACCGCGTGCCGAAACAGCCGCTGCGCACGCCGCGCAACATCGTGTGGATCTACGGCGAAAGCCTCGAGCGCACGTATCTGGATGAGGCCACGTTCCCCGGTCTGATGCCCAACCTCAACCGCCTGGCCGGGCAGGCGCTGGATGTGCGCGGGCTCATCTCGGCCGAAGGCGGTGGCTGGACCATCGCCGGCCTGGTGTCGTCGATGTGCGGTGTGCCGCTGACCACCGCGCAGGGCGATGAGAACAGCATGGACCGCATGGGCAGCTTCCTGCCGCAGGCAGTGTGTCTGGGCGATTACCTCAAGCAGCAGGGCTACACCAACCATTACCTGGGCGGCGCCAATGGCCTGTTCGCGGGCAAGGGTCAGTTCCTGGCCACCCACGGTTTCGATGCGGTGGATGACCTGGCGTGGTTCAAGCAGCAGAAGATCGCCCGATCGCACTTCTCCACCTGGGGTGTGCATGATGACGTGCTGCTGGACAAGGCGTACGACCGCTTCATGCAACTGTCCAAGGCCGGCCAGCCGTTCATGCTGACCACGCTGACCATGGACACCCACCACCCCGCCGGGCATCTGCCGGTGGCGTGCAGGCGCACCCGCTACAAGAGCGACTACGGCGATATCGGTCTGCTGAACGCGCTCAAGTGCACCGATGGGCTGATTTCCAGGCTGGTCGACCGAATCCAGGCCAGCCCGTATGGCGAAGACACCTTGATCGTCATCGCGTCCGACCACCTGGCCATGCCCAACGACCTGAGCCACATCCTGGCCAACCAGGAGCGGGAGAACCTCCTGCTGTTCCTGGGCAAGGACATCGCCCCGCGTCAGCTGGACGCGCAGCACGGCTCCACACTGGATTCTGGCGCGACGCTGCTCAGCCTGATCGAGCCGGAGATCGGCGAGATCGGCTTTGGCCGCTCGCTGCTGCAGCCCGGGCGCCCGGCCAGCGCCAGCGCGGCCGTGTTCCGCGACGACGGCAGGGATTTCCCACGATACCTGGCCTTCTCGCGTTCGCTGTGGCTCGGCGAGAAGACCCGTCAGCTGCGCATCGATGACGACAACCAGGTGGTGATCGGCCTGCAGCACGTGCAGCCGCCCGTACTGCTGGAGTACGACAAGCAGTGGGACCTGAAATCAGTCTATCTGGAGAACACCTCCAAGCAGTTCGACCTGGCCGATCCGGACAATACGCTGGCCTACGTGGACCGCTGTACTGCCTTCGAAGACGGCTCGGCCGATGGTGACTGGTGCGCCATGCTGGTCAATCGCGACAAGGGCATCAAGCTCTACCGCGACGACCAGCTGCGCGACGGCTTCGCGGTCGATGCGCCACTGGATCCGTTCAACGGCCCGCGGCCGAGCATCCGCCAGGCGCACATGATCACGCAGAAAGGCCGGCGCACGCGTGCGGGCCAGTACATGCTGCAGTTCGTGGCCAAGCAGTCGCCCGACCGTGGTTTCTGGATCGAGGCCGTGTCGTCCAAGCGCAAGGTCGTGGTTGCCCAGCAGTGGGTGCAGCCCGATGCGGAAGGTCGCATCAGCGTACCGTTCGGGCTGGACCACGAAGTGGATGATCTGGAGATCCGCGCGTGGCTCAACCATGCCGAGAAGCTGGCGGTCGACAACTTCGCGCTGGTCCCGTCACGACGTGGAAATCGCGGCTGATTCTGCGAACCGCCGCACAGCCTGAGCGCGAATGGACCGGCACAATCGTGCGCCCCAACTGAACCCGGGGGAGTGCCCATCATCGTGGTTCCACTGCGGGCTGCGGAATCCCTGCCGCACGCCTTTTTTGATCATTCGCGGTCCTCGCACGCAGCGACGCACTGCGTCGCGCCCACCAGCGTGGCGAACGCCTCGCCCGGCCATGCGGCACCGCCTGCGATAACCGACACGCTGTCGCCGGCCCTCGCGCGTTTCCTGCGACGCTGCCCGCTGCTGCCCTCGGAACTTTCCCTGCTCGAAGGCCGATTGCGGCATCTGCTTTGCGAGGGGTCGCCCGATGCGCTGGGCAAGTATGTCTCGCAGGTCGTCAAGGACATGCCGCTGGCCGAGCGTCCGGGCGCGCTGGAGCGGGCGCTTTTCAACCGGGATGCGGGGCCGTCGTGTGCGACGGATGCATGGCGGCAGGAGTGCGCGCGGGTCGTGGCCAGCCTTGTCAGCGGCATTGGCCGTCTGCAGTGTCAGCGCGCGGCCGGCATTGCACTGCATGCCGTAGCCAACCTTGCCGTGGGTGCCCAGGGTGCGCAGTGGCTGTCGTGGTCGCAGCAGGCGATGGCACTGCCCCGGCTGCTGCAGGAAGGTTCACCGCTGGCATGGCTGCGCTGGTTGTGCCAGCTTCCCTTGCCCTCACTGCGCGGCGGCGCCTGGGTGGAGCCCTTGATCGCCTTGCTCCCCGGTGCCCTGGAACCGCTGCTTCAGCATGCTGACAGCGCCCACGACGCACTGCATCGGCAGTTGCAGCTCCCGACGTCCCCGCTGCGCGTGATCCTGCTGGCCACCACATGGGCGCTGTGGTTCCGCCAGCAGCCGCCCGCCCCGCCGGCCACGGCCGTTGGCCGCCAGCTGACGCGGTTGCCGGCCGCCCTGGACCAGTTGGACCTGATCGGCGGCGCCGCCCGCCGCCTGCTCACGGCACCCCCTGCAGCCGTAACGCTGCTGCCGGATACACTCATGCTGCCCGCTCCGCCCGCCGCACGCTCGGCCGGAGAGCGCGCACGTCTGCTTGGCCCCGCATTGCCCGCACTGGCGGCCGCCGCGCTGTCGCCTGCGATATCTCCGCTCCCGCGGCATCCACGCGCCGCCACCGCAGCGTGTGCATTGGCCACTGCAGCGGCGGGCGGCGGCCTGGTCGCCTGGGCGCTGCACAGCGCCTACCAGACAGCGGTGGCGCAGATCGGCGAACGGATCGAGCGTGTGTTGTTCCTGCAGCCACCCAGCCGGGAAGCGAGGGCGTTGGGCGAGGCACTCGCCCTGCGCGCAGCCGTGCTGCCGGTGGGCGAGGACATCGCGGCGCGGGCCCGCGTGGTGCTGGACCTGCCCGTGACACGCGGTGCACCGGACTTCCGCCAGGCGCTGCGCGCCCTCTGTGGGCTTGGCGATGACGTCGACGGGCCGCTGATCGACGCCGCGACAGGCTGGGCATTGCGCCGGCCGACCCGCTCGCTGGCCACGTCCGAACCGGAGCAGCCGTCCAGCACGACCGTGCAGGACGAGGCCGCCGTCCAGGATCAGGTCGCGCTGATCGGTGCCCTGTGGTCGCTGCGGGATGCCGCATCCGCTGCAGGCAGTGCCGCACTTTCCCGCATTGCATTCAATCCTGCGCCGGACTCGCCGTTCGCGCGTGCGCTGCTGTCCGTGCACGGGCAGCTTGGATGGTTGTACCGCCAGGACGATTTCCTTGCGACCCTGTACGCCGAGCGCCTGCCCCCGGCCTCGCTGGTGGTCTGGAATGGCACCCTGAGCGGTACGCGCGCCACGTCGGGAACGGTGGTCGCGCTGCATCCAGCGCCGGCGGGGACCGACCGCCCTGCATGGTCGTCACTCACCCAGGTGCTGCTGGACGACCTGCACCGCAACGTACTGGACGCGGGCGGCTGCTTCGACAACGCGGTCGAGGCACGCCTGGCCTGTGCGCTGGGCTTCTATCTGGGGCAGGAGGTGGCCACGCAGACATACACGCTTTCCGCGCTGGACCCGCTCATCCGACGCCTTGAGCGCGCGGTGCAGCAGTTGCCGGACGGCCATATCGCCCCCACCAACGAGACGGTGACGCTGCAGCGACTGCACGCGGAGGTGCGGCAGGCCCGGAGCATACCGATCCGAGGGCTCGAACCAACGTGGAGCCGCTGGCGACCAGACCCGCGCTCGCACCTGGGGCACAACACGGCGTTGGGCCGCAGCCTGCTGCTGCAGGTCTCGCAGCATGCCGAGGTCATCGCCCTGTGCTGGCACCACCACGTTGATCCGGCACAGCTGGTCTACCCTGCGCATGGCCCGGTTCAAGCCCACGCCCTGCAGGGCGCGCGCAGCGTGGCCCTGTTCGAAGCGGGCCATCCCCCGGCCGCATTGGCGGCGCTCGACACGATGCTGCGCGGGATCGCCACCCTGCTGCATGCGCCTGTGCGCTCGGACGGCCGCCTGCGTGTCCCGGAAATGCTGGCCTACTACGCCGCGCCACTGCCCGCCATTCCAATGGATGACGACCACTTCGACGCCAGCCTGGCCAGGCTCGAGGCCCAGCTGGCACTGCAGCATCCGTCGCCGCGGGCAAGCGCACGGGTCGAGGTGCAGTGGGACGTGCGCAGCGACTCGCCGGCGCAGCAGGACCACCAGCGACTGCTGGACCGGCTGTGGGCGCGGTTCGATGCTGCGCCGCCAACCCTGGATGACGCGATGGCACACCAGATCCTGCTGCCGACCTTCCCCTCCCCACTGCATGCGGCATGGCGCGATGCCCAGCAGCAGCTGCAGCGGGTGTTTGAACAGACCGAGGTATGGTTGGAGATGCGCCGGGTCAACGCGTCCTACCAGTCGCTGCGGGCCAACACCGATGGACTGACCGCCAGTGTGCGCGGCTCCGGGCAGAGCGTGGTGATCATCGGTGGTCTCAGTGCCGCGCTCGCGCCTTCACTGGCCCAGCCACGCGAAGCGCTGTACCGGATGACCGACCGCCTGGGAAGGTTTTCACCGGGCACGTCGGTGCCACTTCTCAATGCCCTGCAGTTCCATGGCGCGATCCCGCTGCCCGTGCGCCAACCCTGCGCTCCAGCCGCGGCATGTACGCAGGCGCAACTGCTCGATGCGATGGCGCGGATTCACCAGCACTGGCAGCAGCATGCAGCGCCGTTGCCACGTTGGCAGGAGGCAAGCAATGAACTCCAGGACCTGGGCCGCGTACTGATGCACCGGCCGTCCGCAGGCACGGCGCTCTATCGCCCAGCACTGGGCACGTCGACCGCGGCAGTGCTGCAGACCGCCCTGCAGCCCCTGGCGCAGCTCATCGCCAGCCCGGAGGTGCTGGAGGCAACGGCGGAGCTGCCCCTGCCACTGCGCTGGGTGGCGGTCAACGCAGCCGGGCACGTGCGCCTGCAGGACCGGCTCGGCAACGCGCATGCGTTCAACGATAGCGCGTCCTGGCAGCACGGCGGCGCCCTGGCGCGGCTTCGCGAGGTGGCCGGCCGACTCGGCGGCCAGGTCCGGTCTGATGGCCGGGTTGTCGTGTCCGACAGCCTGGCCGCGCACGGGGGGTGTGGTCCCGATGAGGTGACCCATCCTGATGGCGCCGAACGCTGCGCCGAGCGCCTGCTCGGCGAACTCCGGCTCGGCATGCGCCCCGAGCTCCTGCACGCGGCCGACGCATTGAGTGCCACGGATGTCGAGCAGGTCCGCCAGACCACCACCCGCTTCCTGGCCCAGCGCGCCCCCGCCGGCCAGACCCTGCTGGAGTATCTGGCCCTTCCACTGCTTCAGCGCGGAGAGATCGCGCCCGAGCAGCTGCACCGCAGCAGTCACTACGTGGCGAGCATGGCCCGCACACCGCGGGCCCTGGCCTTGCAGACCGCGCTGCTGCGCGATCTCGGCTGGTACATGGGCAGCGCGGCCGCGCCCACCTCGCCGACGCTGCTGGGCAGCCTGACCCGCGAAGCGATCATTCTGGACCTGGGCCCCGCGTCCCGCCGCGATGCGGGGATCCTGCTCGGCTACCGGCTGCACAAATACACCAACCAGGGACGCACTTTCGTGCAGATCCGCGAGGATTTCCGCGAGTACCTGCGCGGCATGGGCCGCATCCCGGACTCGCTGCTGGGGCTGGCAGAAACCCTGGCGCTGCAGGACCTGGCACCGGAGCTGCTCCCCGGCGACGTTCCAGCCAATCTGGTCTACGGCAGCACGATCGCCTCGGTGCACTACGCCAGCGCTGTGCACCTGGCGGAACGGTTGCGGCGCGGCCTGTCCCAGCAGATGCGGTTCAGTGAACTGGTCAGCTTCGCCGCCGACCTGGCCGCGGACAGCGGAACGCCCGACCTGGTCAGGCAGTTGATCCTGGATGCCCGCCGACTGCCGACCCTGGACTGGTATGTGTTGCGCCAGCTGGAGCACGCCTCGGCACTGCCAGTGCCGGTCGGGGACCGCATCGAGGCCGCGCTGCGCGCCTTCGACCTGCGCGTGGCCGAGATCGAGCGCGCCATCACCGATGTGCTGGCACCCCTGCCCTATCGCATGCCCCTGGTCGAAGCGGAAATACGGCGGGTATTCCCACGGTTTCCCGGCGTGCTCGCCGACCAGGCCTGGAACTCCACGGACTTCCGCCTCTGCGACGACGAGAACCACTTCGCCAGCAGCTTTCCGTTTTTCGAGATCGTGGCGGCCGGCGCGCTGCGCAACGGGACGGGGCACTGGCGCCCCTGCCGAAGGTTCGCGCCGCCCTCACCGCTCAATCCGGGCCAGGGCAATCCGCGCTTCGAGGCCGCCCAGCAGGACGCTTTTGCGCTCATGAAGCCCGGCTTGGCCCGCATGGCCGACATCAACGCCCGCTACCAGAAACGCTTCGATGCCTATTTCCGCAAGGCGCAGCGCGGCTATGGGGTGCTGATCGAAGAAGCGCTGTTCCAGCGGCCGGAAGAAGAGCGTGCGGCACTGCGGCGTGGCGATGTGGAGATATTCACTCTACGCACGCATGAACCGGATCTGGAGGCGCAGCAGGAAACCCGCAACGATACCGATCCCTACCGTGGCCGCTTCGGCGTGCTGTATACCCTGCAGGTGGACGGGCGGCCGCGCCATTTCCAGCTGTTCCCGCTGCAGAGCAGGATCGTGCCGCTGGCATTGGACGGGCCGCTGCCCATCGGCGGGCAGCTGCAGAACCGCAAGGTGCGCCTGCGCAGCGGCAACGTCGCGACGATACGCGTGCTTCGGGGCACGCCTCTGGAGGTGGACTGGGAAGCGTATGCATCTGACCGCGCACCGGTCAGTGGCAGGTGTTCGGATGTGATCGTCGAGCCGCTGCTGTCACGCGCGGCAGACGTCGACGCCAACGCCAACGCCAACGCCAACGCCAACGCCACCCGATCACCCTTCCACGCGTTGGTCGAGCCGGTGCGGAACGGCTTCTTCTGGCTGGACGCGGCCGCGTTTCGTCACGAAGGCTGGGCCCCCACGCACTACGAGGAGCATCTGCAGGATGCACCGCTGTGGCTGAAGACCGTGGACTTCTTCGTTCCCTTCGTGGAGAACCTGCGCGGAATCTCATCGCCGAACCGCAACACGTTCGCGATGGCGGTTTTCGGGCTCTACCTGGAGGCGATCATCGTGGTCGGCCCGGTCGTCGGCGGCATGGCCAAGGTGTTGATGCGGCCGGGTCTGAAACTGACCCTGCCGCGCTTCGCCGAGCTGTCGCGGGTACTCGGGCACGGCACCCTCGATGCACTCAACCCCGCAGCCGGCAGCCTGGCGTTGCTGCGGATCGGTTCGGGCGTGGTGCAGCGAACTGCAGCCGGCAATCTGCGCTTTCTCTGGGCGATGGTAGACCCACAGCGCCCGCACGCGCGTGCCGTGGGCGTGCGTTGGGCGATGCGCGAGGGCATGGCCATTGCCAGGGAGGACGGTTCGCTGGCATCGCCACTTCACGAGATCAGGATCCGCACCGTGGATGACGTCCCCCATGTCCTGGTGGCGCCGGCGGCCGGCGATGGCCGCAGCCTGCACCTGGTCGACCCCGGCACGCTTACGTTGCACGGCCCGGCGCTGCAGGAGCAACTCGGCGAAGGCGGCAGCGGCGCCGCCGGCATGCTGATGAAGGTGGGCGGCAGTCCGCGCACCCCGCATGTCTCCCCCGGCAAGGCGCTCAAGCCGATCAAGCAGGGGCCCAAGGCGTCCGAAGAACAGCTCGACGACGACCGGTCGCCCCTCCAGCCCCCCGTGATTGTCCTGCCGGACCAACCGGGCCGCCTTCCGCGCGATGCGCGCACCTGATGCGCGTCCTGTTGCAGGTCGTCACGGTTCACGCGGGGCGTGTGCTTCGCCGACCAGGTGGATATCGGTCGGCGCAGACAGCGCGATGCCGGACGCCGCGAGCTTCTGCAGCAGGGTGAAGTACAGATCGCTGCGCACCCCGTACACCGCACGCGGACCCGACGTATAGGCGAAGCTGTTGATCGCCACCTGGCCGTTGGCGATGGAGTCGATGAACACCGACGGCGCCGGATCGGTCAGTACGCCCACGTGTTCGGCGTATGCATCCAGCAGGACCTGCCGAACCGCGGCCACGTCAGTATTGAGCGGCACGGTGAACTGGATCTGGATCCGACCCTGCGCGCTGCCCATGGTCATGTTGCGGATGGTCTTGGTGATCAACTCGGAGTTGGGCACGATCAGCGTGGACTTGTCCCCCACCTGGATCTCGGTGGAACGCACGTTGATGCGCTTGATGTCGCCCTCCTGGTCGCCCAGCTTCACCCAGTCGCCGATCTTGACCGGCCGCTCGGCCAGCAGGATCAGTCCCGAGACGAAGTTCTGGGTGATCGCCTGCAGGCCGAAACCAATACCTACCGACAATGCACTGACAAGCAGCGCCAGCCGTTCAAGCCCGATTCCCAGGGCAGTCAGGCTCCACAGCACGGCCGCGATGATGCCCAGGTAACGCGTCACCGTACTGATGGAGTTGCGTGCGCCGGCATCGAGCTCGGTCTTGGGCAGATACGTGTCGGTCAGCCAGCGCTGGAAGGTCTGCATCGCCGCCCAGACCAGCAGGAACGCGATCACGGCATACAGCACGCTGCTGGGTTTGAGGGTCAGGTTCTTGCCGAGGGGGATGCCCTTGGACAGCGTGTCCAGGCCACCGTAAAGCGCGCTGAGGTTGCCCAGCGGCGCAGTCAGCGCCATCACGGCCAGCAGGATCACGCAGATACGCAACCCCGCCGACAACAGCACGCCGGCCTGCACCACCCGCGACTCGCTCAACCCGGTGGTCAGCAACACCGTGCGGCCCACGCTGCTGGTCGGGCACAGCAGCCAGGTCGCAAGATCATCGGCAAACTTCATCAACAGCGATGCGGCCAGCAGCACCACGGCGCCCCAGACCAGCTGCTGGGCGACGAACAGGGCGAGGTTGAGGTAGCCCAGCAGGGTGGCGATCACCGCAGCGGCCACTACGATATGGCCCGCCAGGCGTGCGATGACGATCCAGCCGCTGCGTCGCGCGGGGCCCTTGGCCTTGCCGTCCGATTGCGCCTGCGCCTCCAGCTTGGCCGCCGCCTCGTCGGTCTGGCGCCGATGCAGGCGGGCCAGCGAGACCAGGATGGCGACGATCAACGCCATGTAGGTGATGGCAACAAGGCCGTCTACCGCCACCGTGGTGATCGCGCTGGTGCGCGCGGCGCGGTTGAGCGCCATCAGCACGATGCTGATCCAGGTCAACGCGGCCGCACCCCAAGCGTACTTGCGCAGGCGCCACGCGGCGGCGTCATCCAGGTTCAGCAGGCGCCACGAGGGGCGCTTGGGCACCAGCAGCGCGGCACTCAGGGCGGTGATGAACGCCGCGATATAAGTGGCCACCTGGATGGCGAACACCACTTTTTCCAGCCGCGCCGGAATCGCGCCGATCGCATCCAGCGCCCCGAAGAACACTACGCAGGCCAGGCCGGGCAGCATCGTGCCGACCAGCAGCAGCCACACCGCCAGACCCGAGCGGCGCAGGCGCCCATCCGGCGCCCGTTCGGATTGCGCGTACCGGCGTCCGGCTGCACGCAGCCACAGGCGCAGCGGGAAGAACAGCAGCAACGCCACCGCCAGTCCGGTCAGCGGCGCCGTCCAGCCATGCTGCGCGATCGCTTTGCGCGCGGTGGTTTCCGCCTGCCGATAGATCTGCCCCAGTTCCTGCAGGTCGGCAGGCACATCCCGGGCGAACTTGCGCCACAGCGAAGGCGACAGCGGCGAATTGACCTTTCGGGCCAGGTCCTCGCTGAGCTGGGTGACGCGCATCTTTTCGATGTCCGCGCCGAGCTGCCTGGCATCCACCGCAAGCAACCTGGCCCGCGCCACGGCGGCGGCGATATCGGCGCGCTGCTGGGTCAGCGACCTGCGCTGCTGGGCCACGTCGCGCGCTTCCACGGTGCCTTCGGGCACCGTTCCCAGCTGCATGAGGCGGGTATCGAGCTGGTCAAGCTCCGGCTGCAGCGTAGCCTGTGCATCGTCGGCGTCGCGCTGCACGGCCATGGCCCGTTCGAACAACGGCGTGAGCGTCTCGCGGGTTTCCGCGTCCGGCAGCGCGGTGCGGATTGCCTTCAGCTCCCTGTCGGCCTGGTTGAGCTGGGTCTTGGCTTGGGCCGCCGGGTCGTCGGGCGTCTGCGCCCATGCCCCGGGGGCCATGCACAGCCAGGTGGACAGCAACAGCCCGGCCAGCGGCCGCAGCAGGGGAAAACGATGACGGAAGGACAAACCAGCACCCAGGGTTCACGCGGACATGCAGCGGACTATAAACCGGGTCTCGTTCACACCGGGTATGCAGCTCAGTACTTCAGGCGCAGTTCCTCTACCTGCGGCTCCAGGGCCGCGTACCAGTCCTGGAATTCCTCCTCGCTGATCTCCTCCGGCGCATACACCACGATTTCGTCCCACGCATGGTCGGTCGGCAGCGGTTGGCGCGGGCCGGCCCGCAGCGAGTAGCTCACGCCCTCGTGGTCCACCACATCGTCCACCGTTTCCCATTGTGCGCGGGCGAAGCCGCTGTCGCTCTTGAGCAGGATCACCTGGTACATCCGCACCTCCATTGAACCGGTCCCGGCCAGCATAGCGCCGCGTCGGCGCTCCCGGCATGACGGCACCACAACGTACCGTTCCAGCTTGCACCGCGGCTTCACTCCGCCATGGCGGCAGCCCGGGCATGTTGGCCTCCACCTCTCCAACGATGCCCACGATGACCGCCCACCCCGACCTGAAGACCGTTCCCGACCTCAAGCTGCCGCGCTACCTGGGCACCTGGTACGAAATTGCGCGGCTGCCCATGAGCCACGAGCCGGTCGACTGCACCGATGTAACGGCGAACTACAGCCTCAACGACAAGGGCCACGTCAAGGTCGTCAACAAATGCCGCGTGGATGGCGAGATCGAAGAAGCCGTAGGCGAGGCCTGCCCGGTCGACGAGAACGACCCCGCTCGGCTGCAGGTCACCTTCCTGCCCAAGGGGCTGCGCTGGCTTCCGTTCACCAAGGGCGACTACTGGGTCATCCAGGTGGCGCCGGACTACAGCGTGGCGCTGGTCGGCAGCCCGGACCGCAAGTACCTGTGGCTGCTGGCGCGCGAGCCGCACCTGGATGCCACCACCCAGGAGCATTACCTGGCGCAGGCGCGCCAGCAGGGCTTCGACCTCACGCCACTGATTCACACCCCGCAGACCGGCCACCCCACTGCCTGATCGCCAATGGACCTCAAAAGCGGGTACCCCTTCTGGGCCGTCAGCAACGGGCTGATGCACGCCTTCCCACCACTGCGCGGGGACCGAAGCTGCGACGTGCTGGTGGTGGGCGGCGGCATCAGCGGCGCGCTGATCGCCAACGAGCTGTGCGCGCACGGCCATGACGTGGTGCTGATCGAGCAGCGCGACATCGGCTGGGGCAGCACCGCCGCCAGCACCGCGTTGCTGCAGTACGAGATCGATACGCACCTGATCGACCTGGCCAAGCGCTACGGCGAGCGCGATGCAGTGCTCGCCTACCGCGCCTGCGCCGAGGCGATCCCGGCGCTGCGCGAGGTGGCCGCCGGTTTCCGCGGGGTGGATTGCCACCCCATGCAGAGCCTGTACTACGCCAGCAAGCGCCGCCATCGTTCGCCCCTGCAGGACGAGTACGCGCTGCGACACAAGCATGGTTTCGACGTGCGCTGGCTGGATGCCGATGCGGTGCGGGCGGAGTACGGCATTTCCGCGCCCGGCGCGATCCTCAGCGCGCTGGCCGCGCGCGTGGACCCCTACCAGCTCACCTACCGGCTGCTGATGAAGCTGGCCAAGGCCGGCTGTGCGGTCCACGACCGCACCGTGCTGCATACCCTGGAGCCCACCGCACGCGGGGTGACCGCCACCACGCCGGAAGGCCTGCGCATCCGTGCGCGGCACGTGGTGCTGGCCACCGGCTATGCCGGCCAGCGCTGGCTGAAGCAGAAGGTGGCCCGCAACCGCAGCAGCTATGCCTTCATTACCGACCCGATCGACCCGGCCACGCTGGGGCCGTTGGCCGACACCATGGTCTGGGAGTCCGCGCGTCCTTACCTGTACATGCGCAGCACCGGCGACCACCGGCTGCTGGTCGGCGGTGAGGACGACACGGTGGACATCCCGGCACGGCGCGACAGCCGGGTGGCCGGCAAGACCGGCACCCTGCTCAAGCACGTGGCCAGGCTGTTCCCGCACCTGCCGCTGCAGCCGGCGTTCTCCTGGGGCGGCACGTTTGCCGAGACCGAAGACGGCCTGCCGTTCTTCGGCCCGCACCCGCAGTGGGGGCCGCGGGTCCTGTTTGCGATGGCCTACGGCGGCAACGGCATCACCTATTCGATGATCGGCGCCGGCCTGCTGCGTGCCCGGATCGAGCGCCGAAAGCACCCGCTGGCGGGCCTGTTCGGGTTTGAACGGCTGGATTGAACGCGGCGACCCGCAAGATGGGTAGGTACCGACCGTTGGTCGGTACCCGTTCAATTACAGGGCCACGACAGGCATCATTCAAGCAACGGCTGCTAGCGTCAGCGCTGTCGGCCGCTTTGCCTGCCCCGGAGCTTCCCATGATCCGCCCGCTTTCCCTGCTGCTGTGCCTGTTGGCCCCCGGTGTCGTGCTGGCGCAGTCCGCTGCCGGTGCCACCGGCCCGCAGTCGGCGACCGATCTGGACCTCTCGGTGCCGCAGAAGCCGATGCAGTACCTCAACGATCCCACCCTGCGTGGCGACCCGCCGGGCACCTTCTATGGCGACAAGAGCGGCCGCCGCGCGCTTGCGCGCGATGGCGCGGCCAACGGCATCGCCGAGGTCACCGACGACAAGCTGCGGGTCAACGGCAGCATCACCACCGGTATCGGCTACGCCAAGGGATTCGGCAACACGCATTACAACGCGGCCGAGTTGAACCTCAACAAGAACTACACCAACGACGACGGCAAGACCCGCAACATGAACCTCAACATCCAGATCAGCGAGGGCAAGGGCCCGGGCTTCTATGGACCGTATGGGGGATATGGCGGGTACGGTCGGGGGTACTGGGACGGCCCGGGCCCGGTGGGCTGGTAACCAGCGCCACGTGCATCAGCAGAAACGGCCGGGGTAACCCGGCCGTCTGCATGTGCTGCCGAGCCCATCCGGCTCAGTCCCACCAGCCATCGCGCTGGCTGGACAACACGCGGCCATCGTGACCGCTCATGCGCACGTCGACGCGCTGGTTGCGGGCATTGCGCGCTTCCAGGGTCCAGGTCGCGCCGTCGCGCTCGACCGATTCGATCTTCGTCAGACCGGCCTTGCCGGCCAGCGAGAGGATCTGCCCGGCATCGAGCAGGGCACGGCCGTCGCGCGCATCGAAGATCTCGCCCGTGGCCGGGTCGATGACCACATCGTCCACGCTGCCATCGGCACGGGTCACATCGGCTTCCCACACGCCGTCGTCGCGTTCCAGTTCGTGGACCTGGGTGTAGCCGGCGGCACGCAGCTTGGCCTGCACGTCGGCAGCGGAGAGATCGGCGGCGAAGGCCGGAGCGGTGGTGAAGGTGGCTGCCAGGGCGGCGGCAAGGATCAGCTTGTTCATGGGGGAGTTCCTGAAAGGGGCACCGGACCATCCCGGCGCCGCCAGTCTGCCAAGCGCCCTTAAGCGGACCATGAGCCTGATTGTCAGGAAACGTTTAAGGACGCCGCGTATACCGTATCCAGCCCTTCCCTGCCCCAATGCCATGACCGCCCTGTCGCTGCTCCTGCCCCTGCTGTTGACCGCCGCCGCGCAGGACCCCATGCGGGTCCTCGATGGCGGCGCGCACCAGCAGCAGGCGGTGCGCCAGGCGGTCGAGCAGGGTCGTTACGTGCCGCTGAAGTCCGTGGTCCAGGACGCCCTGCGCCGCTACCCCGGGCAGCTGCTTGAGGTGGAGCTGGATGATGGCAGGTACGAGATCGAGATCCTCGGTGCCAATGGCGTGGTGATGGAGCTGGACTATGATGCGACCAGCGGCCGCCTGCTCAAGATGGAAGAGGACTGATGCGACTCCTGCTTGCCGAGGACGATGCCCTGCTCGCCAGCCAGCTGCAGCTGCTGCTGGAGGACGCCGGCTACGTGGTGATCCACAGCAGCGAGGGCCGCGACGCCGAGTACCAGGGCCAGGTGGAGGACATCGCCGCGGCGATCGTAGACCTGGGCCTGCCGGGCCTGGATGGCCTGAGCGTCATCGAACGCTGGCGCGAGGCCGGGCGCGACTTCCCGGTGCTGGTGCTGACCGCGCGCACGCGCTGGCACGACAAGCTGGCCGGCTTCGACGCGGGCGCCGATGACTTCCTGACCAAACCGTTCCAGCCCGAGGAACTGCTGCTGCGGTTGCGCGCGTTGATCCGCCGCAGCGCCGGCCATGCCAGCCCGCGCCTGCAATGCGGACCGCTGCGTCTGGACGTCAACGCCGGTCGCTTCGAGCTCGATGGCGTGCTGCTGCCACTGAGCCCGCAGGAACACCGCATCCTGAGCTACTTCATGCACCACCCCGATGTGGTGATCAGCCGCTCGCGGCTGGGCGAGCATGTGTACGACGCCGGTTTCGATCCCGATTCCAATACGCTCGATGTGCTGATCGGGCGGATCCGCCGGAAGCTCGGCAGCACGCTCATCCATACCCATCGCGGCCAGGGCTTCCGGCTGTCGGCGCAGCCATGAACACCCGCTCGCTGCGCAGCCGCCTGCTGCTGGCCGGTGGCGTGGGCATGGTGCTGGTTTCGGCACTGGCCACGTGGTGGCTGGGCGCCATGTACGAGCGGTCGGCGCGGACCGCGATGGACCAGCAGCTGGGCAACGACCTGATCGCGGTGCTGGCCCTGGTGGAAACCGATGCGCACGGTGGCGTGCAGGTGCGCGGCGAGCTGGGCGACGAACACTATCGACGGGTGTTCTCCGGCGCGTACTGGCAGCTACAGGACGCGCAGGGCCACGCGCTTGGGCAATCGCGCTCGCTGTGGGATGAAACGCTCCCGGTACCGGCCACGCTGCGCACCGGGCCCGCCCAGGCATTCGACACGACCGGTCCTCTGCAGCAGCCACTGCGTGCGCTGGCCCAGCAGGTCACCCTGCCCCGCGCGACCACCCCATTGCAGGTGGTGGTGGCCACCGACCGCAGCCAGCTGGATGCGCAGGTGACGGCCTTCCGCCAACGCACCGCGCTGGCGCTGATCGTCCTGATCGCGCTGTGGTTCGCGGTGCTGGTCACCCAGGTGCACTACGGGCTGCGCCCGCTCGCGGAACTGGGGCGCATCGCCGAGCAGGTACGCAACGGCGAGAACGTGCGCTTTCCGCAGCAGGGCCTGGTGAAGGAAGTGGCGCCGTTGGCCGGCGAGCTCAACGCGCTGCTGGACCATCACGGGCGCATGGTGCTGCGTGCGCGGCGCAGTGCTGAAGACCTGGCGCATGCGTTGAAGACACCCCTCACGGTACTGACCACGGAGGCGGCGGGCGACGGCGCGGACTGGCGCAGCACGCTGCGCGGCGAAACCGCACGGATGCAGACCAGCATCGACCGCTATCTCGCCGTGGGTGTCGCCGCCGATCACCAGCAGCGCACGCCGGTGGCGCCGGTCATCGCGGCGCTGTGTTCGCTGATGCAGCGCGTGCATGGCGAGCGCGAGGTGGTGTTCGCCTGCGACGCGGAGGCGGTTGGTGTGTTTGCCGGCGCCCGTGAGGACCTGGAAGAGATGCTGGGCAACCTGCTCGACAACGCGGGCAAGTGGGCTGCGCAGCGGGTGGAGGTAACGGTTGCGCGGAGTGGAAGCAGCCTCACAATCGACGTCAACGACGACGGCAAGGGGCTGCCGGAAGACGATCTCGAACGCGTGCTGGGGCGTGGCGTAAGGTTGGACGAACGCACCGCGGGAAGCGGGTTGGGCTTGGCGATCGTGGCCGATATTGCCGAGAGCTACGGCGGCAGCCTGGTGCTGCGCAATGGCACGCCGGGGTTGCAGGCGATGTTGACGTTGCCAGCGGGTTGACGGCGCTACCGGGTTGAGTGCATCCACCAACAGTCGATGGCATCCAGCACGATATGCACCATCAAGCCGATCCCGAACAACCGCGTCTTCTTCGGTACGCACAAGCCCGCATAGATTGCGATGGCCGGGGCGGTATGCAGCGGATGGAAGCCGATGCTGCAGCGGTTCGGTGCATAGATCGGATCGGCCAGCAGGTGATCCAGGTCGATGATCCAACCCAGCAGCAGCAGCGCCCAGGCCGACAGGAACCGCTTGCGCCAGAACATCCACGCCAGCAATGCCGGCACGGCCGCGTGCAGGAACAGATGGAAAATGGCGCGACTGCTCATCAGGCAGCCGCGCCGCACGTCGCGATGGCAACCCCGCCGATCAGATCAGCGGCTCGTCGGACAGATAGGTGTAACCGGTCAGGCCCGCTTCCAGCGCCTCGGACAGCTCCTGCGCGCGTTCCGGCGACAGCCTGGCCGCCGCCACCCGCTCGGCATAGCTGGCGCGCAGGTCCGCCAGGCTGTAACCCACGTAGTCCAGCATCACGTCGGTGGTGTCGCCGCGACGCTGTTGGGTGATCGCGTAACCATCGGCATCGGCCCGTACTTCCACCGCGTCGGTATCGCCGAACAGATTGTGGATGTCGCCCAGGATTTCCTGGTAGGCACCGACCATGAAGAACCCGATGCGGTAGCTTTCGCCCGGCCGCACCGCATGCAGCGGCAGCGAGGTATCCAGGCTCTCGTTCTCGACATAGGTCTTGACCATGCCGTCCGAATCGCAGGTCATGTCGGCGATGATGCCGCGCCGCTGCGGCTGCTCGTCCAGACGCTCGATCGGCACGATCGGGAACACCTGGTCGATCGCCCAGGCATCGGGGATCGACTCGAACACGCTGAAGTTGACGAAGTACTTGTCCACCAGGCGTTCGTTCAACTCATCCAGTGCGGGGCGGTGGCTTTTCTCGTCATAGCTCAGGCGTGCACGCACGGCGTGGGCGATGGCGTAGAACAGGTCATCAATGCGCGCCCGCTGCGGCAGGTCGATCTGGCCCAGCGCATAGCTGGTCAGGCCCTCGGCGTGGAAGTGCTGTGCTTCCTGGAACAGCTCCACAGCCGGGCGCTGGTCCAGGTCGTCATGGATCTCGCGCAGGTGACGGATCGCGGCCGGCTCGTCGTCGTGCTGGTCGGGCACGCGGCCTTCCTGCGCTTCTTCGACTTCGGACACGTTGGCGATCAGCACCGCGTGGTGCGCGGTCATCGCGCGGCCGCACTCGGTGACGATGCGCGGCGGGGTCAGGCCGTGTTCCTCGCAGGCATTTGCCAGCGGCTGCACGATGTTGCCAGCGTACGAATCCAGCCCGTAATTGATCGAGCAGAAGCTGCGCGAACGGGTGCCTTCGTAATCCACGCCCAGCCCGCCGCCCACGTCCACGTGGGTGATCTTCGCGCCCAGGCGCGACAGCTCCACGAAGTAGCGGGTGGCTTCGCGCATGCCGTTGGCGATGTCGCGCACGTTGGAGATCTGCGAGCCCATGTGGAAGTGCAGCAGGCTCAGGCAGTCGGCGTATTCGGTGTCGCGCAGCGACTTCCACAGGTCCAGCAGCTGGCGCGGGGACAGCCCGAACTTGGCCTTGTCGCCGCCGCTGTTCTGCCACTTGCCCGCGCCCAGCGAAGCCAGGCGCATGCGCACGCCCAGGCCCGGCTTCACGTCCAGCGCCTTGGCTTCCTCCAGCACCAGCTTCAGCTCGGAGGGCTTTTCAATGACGATGAAGGTCTGCAGGCCCAGCTTGCGGCCGATCAGGGCCAGACGGATGTACTCGCGATCCTTGTAGCCGTTGCAGACGATCAGGCCGCCCGGGCGCGACAGCGCCAGCACCGCCATCAGCTCCGGCTTGCTGCCTGCTTCCAGCCCGAAGCCTTCGCCGTGGTGGCTGGCCAGGGTGCCGGCCACGCCACGGTGCTGGTTGACCTTGATCGGGTACACCGCCGTATAGCCACCTGCGTAGTCCCAGTCGGCCTGGGCCTGCCCGAAGGCGGCCTGCAGCTTGCCCAGGCGCTGGCCCAGGATGTCCGGGAAGCGCACCAGCAGCGGCAGCTTGGCCCCGGCGGCGCGCGCAGCGTCCACCACCTTGGGCAGGGACACCACCGGGCCGTCCTGGCCAGTCGGTCTCACCACCATGTGTCCTGCCTGATCCACGTCGAAGTAGCCATCCGCCCAATGCGGAATCGAGTAGGTCTTGCGGGCTTGGTCGAGGGACCAATCGGTCATTGCAGTCGGCCTGGTTGGTAAAAAAGGGGGTGCATGATAACGCCTATATGGCGACAGCTCCGTTATCATGCGCGCCCGCGCCCGTGCCCAGGCTGGAACCTGAACAGGCTTGCCCGGCTTAATCCCCCCTTCCCAACAGGACCGTCATCCCATGACTGACAACAACAACTGGTACATCGAGCACTTCGAGCGCACCGGCTCGGCCATCGGCTACCGCCTGAAGGGCAAGCTGGACGAAGTGCAGTCGCCGTTCCAGAAGATCGAGATCTTCGCCACCACCGACTGGGGCAACCTGATGACCATCGATGGCGCCATCATGTTGACCAGCAAGGACAACTTCTTCTATCACGAAATGATCAGCCACCCTGTGCTGTTCACCCACGCCGCCCCCAAGCGCGTGGTGATCATCGGCGGCGGCGACTGCGGCACCCTGCGCGAGGTGCTCAAGCACCCGGGCGTGGAGAGCGTGACCCAGTGCGACATCGACGAGCAGGTCACCCGCATGGCCGAGAAGCACTTCCCGGAGCTGTGCGATTCCAACCACGACCCGCGTGCCGAGCTGATGTTCGATGACGGCGTGGCCTACATGGCCAACTGCCCGGCCGGCAGCGTGGACGTAGTGATCGTTGATTCCACCGACCCGGTCGGTCCGGGTGAGGGCCTGTTCAACAAGGCCTTCTACGAGAGCTGCTTCAAGGCGCTGAAGGAAGACGGCATCCTGGTGCAGCAGTCCGAATCGCCGCTGATGCAGCTGGACCTGATCAACGAAATGCGTACCGAAATGGGCAAGGCCGGCTTCCAGTCGTTCAAGACCCTGCCGTTCCCGCAGCCGTGCTACCCCACCGGCTGGTGGAGCGTGACCCTGGCGCGCAAGGGCCAGAGCAGCTTCGACTTCCGCCAGGCCGATGCGGCCTCCAAGGCGTTCGACACGCTGTACTACACCGCCGCGCTGCACACCGGCGTGCTGGTCACCCCGCCGTTCGTGGCGGCAGCCCTGAAGGGTTGATGGAACCGCGTACCGACCAACGGTCGGTACCTACCGGGCATGTGACGACCGTTGGTCGGTACCTACCGGGTAGGTGACGACCGTTGGTCGTCACACGCCCAAAAAAGAAACCCGCGCTGGCGACAGCGCGGGTTTTTCATTCCGGCAGGTATCGACCGTGGGTCGATACGGGTCTCAAAGAGCCCAGATGCCCGCGATCACCAGCAGCACCAGCCCCCACTTGATCGCGTGGTAGGCAAACGCGCTGCGCGCGCGCAGCGCCTTGGCCTTCAGGCGCACCTTGTACAGGCCGCCGAAGGCCTTGTTCACCCCACCGGTCGGATCACCGGGCAGGTTCGGCGAAGCGCCACCGGCCAGCAGCGTCGCCGCCACCGCACGGTTGAACAGCCCCGGCAGGCCAAAGTGCAGCGGGCGAGCGATGTCGCAGAACAGGATCACCCGGTCCGCATCGGTCTCGTTGTGCGCGTGGTGGATGTAGGTTTCGTCGAACATCATCCACTCGCCGTCGCGCCAGCTTTTGCGGATGCCGTCCACTTCGATGTAGCAGCGGTCATCGTTCGGCGTGGCCAGGCCCAGGTGCAGGCGCAGCGAACCGGCGAACGGGTCGCGGTGCGGGCGCAGCTCGCTGCCCGGCGGCAGCTGGGCGAACATGGCCGCGCGTACGTCCGGAATCGACTCCAGCAGCGCGGTGGTCTTTGGGCACAGCGACTTCGCCGACGGATGCGAAGGGCCATACCACTTCAGATAGAAGCGCTTCCAGCCACGGCGGAAGAACGAATTGAAGCCGGCGTCGTTGTACGAGCTGGAGGCAGCAATCTTCTCCGCATCGCGCAGCGCCAGGGCCTCGTCACGGATCATCTGCCAGTTGGCGCGCAACGGTTCCAGCTGGGGAAAATCCTTGCCCGGATCGAGGAACGGTGTAGTCGGTACCTTGGAGAACAGGTACATCACCACGTTGATCGGCGCCATGAAACTGGAATGGTCGAGCAGCTGGCGCGACCAGCGCGCGCGCACCCTGCCGCGGTAATGCACGTAAAGCACGCATGCCACGAACAGGGCCACCACAATAATCTTGATCATCAAGCATCCACCGGCCGCTGCCGGACGGCCACAGGGGCCAAAAAAAGAGGGGGAAAGCCGGGCGCGACGGAGACGTGCCGTCAGGTGCGGTGCTGCCGCGCAGGCCGTGTTCAACACTGCTATGGTCCGCACCCACCCGCTCCCGGTCAAGCTGGCCGCGCGGGACATTCCTGCCCACGGGTGGGCGCGCATGGAAGTGCAACGCGCGCCTGCGGCGATTCCGGCCCCGCCGTAACTTCCATTCAATTCATTGATTTAAAAGAAGATATCCGAACCGGACGGGTTTCACGCCGCGCTGACGCGACAAACTGTTCCACGTCCGATTACGACATTTCTCCGACAGAGGCTGGTTTCGTGTACTGCCGAGTACTAAAATTAACGAAATCTTCCTGTTCCCCCATTCAGCAGCACCGGTACGCCTGACGCTTTGCGCCGACCGCCGGGTCGCCCCAGAACGTCATGACTACCCTCACTGCTTCGTGTGTCGACGACACCGCCCCCGCCGAGCTGCTCAAGCGCGGTGAACGCCTGCTGGAACCCGATGTCTACCGCACCTGCCTCAACGGGCAGCCGGCCGTGGTCAAGGACTACACCCGCTACCGTGGGACCCCGCTGTCGCCCATCGCGCGCCTGCTGGTCCGCCGCGAGGCGCGCATCCTGCAGCGCCTGGCCGGTTGGAAGCATGCCCCGGCCCTGCTGGGAACCATCGGCGGGCTGGCACTCGGCATGGAGTTCATTCCCGGCCAGACCCTGAGCGCGGCCCATTCGGTCGGCATCGAGGTGTTCGAACAGCTGCAGCAGGCGCTCGAACGCCTGCATGCGGCCGGCATCACCCACAACGACCTGCATGGCACCAACGTGATGGTCAACGGCAATGTACCGGTGCTGGTGGACTTCACATCGGCGTGGCGCAGCCCGCGCTGGCTGCCGGTGCATCCCGTGTCGCGCCAGCTCCGGCGCAGCGACCGCAAGAACCTGCTGAAGATGCGCCAGCGCCTGACCGGCACCCGCCCCAGCGCAGTCGAAGCGGCCCAGGTGGCCGACCCGCGCTGGGTGGCCAGCGTGCGGGTGGCCTGGAAGCGGTTCTACCGGTGGTTCAAGGGTTAAAGCGCGTCGGCGTCCAGTTCGCCGGTGCGGATCCGCACCACGCTGCCCAGGTCGTAGACGAACACCTTGCCGTCGCCGATCTTGCCGGTGCCGGCGGCCTTGACGATGGCTTCCACCACCTCGTCGACCTGGCCGTCGGTGACCGCCACTTCAATCTTCACCTTCGGCAGGAAATCCACCACGTACTCGGCACCCCGGTACAGCTCGGTGTGCCCCTTCTGCCGCCCGAAGCCCTTGACCTCGGTCACCGTGATCCCGGTGACACCCCGTTCGGCGAGCGCTTCGCGCACGTCATCGAGCTTGAACGGCTTGAGCACCGCCATGACCATCTTCATCTGTTGGCTCCTGTCTTCGCGGCAGAGGATAACGCCTGTCCCCCGGTGAACGCGATGCACCCGTATCGCACCGGTCCCTGCGGTGCGGATTATCCTTACCCGTGAAGCCTGGCCCGCCTGATGGTGGTTGCGGCCCGCCACGCCTAGAATTTCCCCACCTGCGGAGACCCCATGATTGACCTCAACCAACTCGATGATCTGGCGCGCCGCCTGAGCGACATGGTCCCCCCGGGGCTGCGCCAGTCGCGCGAAGAACTGCAGGCCACCTTCAAGAGCGCGCTCCAGGCCGGCCTGGGCAAGCTGGACCTGGTAACCCGCGAGGAATTCGACGTGCAGCGCGCCGTGCTGCTGCGCACCCGCGAGAAGCTGGAAGCGCTGGAGAAGACCGTGGCCGCACTGGAAGCCGCCGCCCAACCGCCGGCCGAGCGCCCGGCCCCCTAAAAGGAAACCCGATGAGCCTGGCGCTGGTGCACAGCCGTGCCCGCGCCGGCGTTCACGCGCCCGCGGTACGGATCGAAGTCCTCCTCTCCGGCGGTCTGCCGCATACCCAGATCGTCGGCCTGCCTGAAGCGGCAGTGCGCGAATCGCGCGACCGGGTACGTGCCGCACTGGTCTGCGCCCAGTTCGAGTACCCGCAGCGGCGCATCCTGATCAACCTGGCCCCGGCCGACCTGCCCAAGGAGGGCGGTCGCTTCGATCTCGCCATTGCGCTGGGCATCCTTGCGGCCAGCGACCAGATCGACCGGCAGCTGCTGGCCAACTATGAATTCCTGGGGGAGCTCGCCCTGACCGGGGAGCTGCGTGGCGTGGACGGTGCATTGCCCGCGGCCATCGCGGCAGCGGAGCTGGGCCGGACGCTGATTGTTGCCAGCGCCAACGGCGCCGAGGCCGCGCTCGCCCAGCATGCGGATGTGCGCGTAGCCCGTACCTTGCTGGAAGTATGCGCCGCGCTGGAGAGCTGCTCGCTGCCACGTGCCGTGCCGGCGCCGGTGGTCCCGCTGGCGGTGCCGGACCTGCGCGATGTGCGCGGCCAGCGGCAGGCTCGCCGCGCACTGGAAGTGGCCGCAGCGGGAGGTCATCACCTGCTCTTGCTCGGCACACCAGGCTGCGGAAAGACCCTGCTGGCCTCTCGCCTGCCCGGCATCCTGCCCGACGCCAGCGAAGCCGAAGCGCTGGAAACGGCCACCATCGCCTCGTGCAGTGGGGCCGGCATCGACACGGCCCGCTGGCGTCACCGCCCGTACCGCGCGCCCCACCACACCGCCAGCGCCGTGTCGCTGGTCGGCGGCGGCTCGTATCCCCGGCCCGGTGAGATCTCGCTGGCCCACAACGGCGTGCTGTTTCTTGACGAGCTTCCCGAGTGGAGCCGACACACCCTCGAGGTACTCCGCGAGCCGCTGGAATCGGGCACGGTCATGGTCGCGCGCGCCGCACGCACCCACGCGTTCCCTTCGCGCTTCCAGCTGGTGGCGGCGATGAATCCGTGCCCGTGCGGTTGGGCCGGCGACCGCAGCGGTCGCTGCCGCTGCAGCGGCGATGCCATCCAGCGCTATCGCGGGCGCATTTCCGGCCCGCTGCTGGACCGTATCGACCTGCATGTGGTGGTGCCAAGGCTGGAGCCGGGTGAGCTGCGCAGCGATGCACCGTGCGGCGAAGACAGCGCCACGGTACGCAGCCGCGTGGTCACGGCGCGCAACGTCCAGCTTGAGCGAAGCGGAAAGGCCAATGCGCAACTCCTGCCCTCCGAGCTGGATGCGCACTGCCGCTTGGACAACAACGACCAGCACCTGCTGGAAGCGGCCGTGGAACAGCTGCAGCTCTCGGCCCGCTCGATGCACCGCATCCTGCGGGTGGCCCGCACAGTGGCGGACCTGGCCGGTTGCGACCAGATCAGCACCGTGCATCTGGCCGAGGCCATCGGGTACCGGCAGGTTGACCGCGGCGGAGCTGGCTGATTCACGCTCTGCAGCAGGACGGGCGGGGCGGGGCGACCGGCGGGTTTTCTCGCCATCAATTGGAAGGGTGCCTGCGGTCAGGTGGTGGAGGCTTCCGCGCCGTTGCGGGTCATGCGTTACCGGGCGCTGCGGCGCTATCGGCGGTTGTCTGGGAACCAACCCTACCGCTGGTGGGCGCGCGGGGCGTGTGCCATCGCGATGCCTTGGCGGTAGGGTTGGATCCGGTCCTGCTTACTGGAAGTCCAGCGACAGCTCGACGAACATCGAACGGCCGAAGGCGTTGTAGACGCCCTGGTCGTAGTACGGCCAGTTGCCGTTGGTGCTGTCCACCGGTGGGCGTTCGTTGGTGAGGTTGTTGGCGGTCAGCAGCACGCTGGCGAGCTTGTTGATGCGGTAGTTGAGCGTGGCGTTCCAGGTCGTCCACGGGCCGATGTTGCGTTCCTCGCCGGTGGCATTCCAGGTGCGCGCGTTGCGCACGCCGTACACGTTGGTGCTGAAGGCGCCGATGTTCCAGTTCACGCCCAGCGTCGCCCGGTACTGCAGCTCATTGGAATAGCCGCAGCAGAGCATGTCGTAGACCGGGTCGCCTTCCTGCTGCTGCAGTTCGTGCTTCAGCGGCCGGTAGTAGCCTGCGGTCACCCCGAAATCACCTGCCCGCCCGGCGTTCCAGCGGTAGTCGCCCGACGCCTGGATGCCGGTCTGGCGCTGCTTGGCCAGGTTGATCGGATAGGAGAAGACCTTGGAGACGCCGTTGGGGTTGAGCGGATCGGTGGCCGGGTGGCGCTGCACCTGGGCGAGCACTTGGCGACAGGTTGGCGAGTTGATGTCGAAGGCCACGTCACCGTTCTCGGACGTTCCCAGGCGGCAGTTGGCCTCGGTGGCCAGGATGCTGTCGGTGCCCAGGATGGACACTTCGTTCTCGATCTTCACCGAGTTGTAGTCAAGGGACAGGTTCAGCGCATTGTCCAGCGCCGACCAGACCACGCCATAGGTGAAGGTCTCGGCCGTGATGTCCTTGAGGTCGCGGTTTCCGGTGCTGGAGGACAGCACCTGCAGCGAGGACTGCGGGCACTCATCGAAGTTCTCCGAGGTGTAGCCCGCACTTCGGCACAGGAAGGTGTCCACGTTGGTGGTGTAGCCACTGCTCTCGCGGGAGTACAGGTAGAACATGTCCGGCGAGCGGAACGCGGTGGCATAGCTGCCGCGCAGCAGGAGGGAATCGATCGGGCGGTATTCCAGGCCGAGCTTCCAGGTCGCCTTGCCGTTGCCACCACCACCCTGCAGGGAGTACTTGTCATAGCGCCCCGACAGGTTGGCGCTGAACGTGTCGAAGATCGGCACCTGCAGTTCGGCGCCCACCGCATACAGATCGCGCTGGCCTTCGGCCGAGGTACCTGCAGTCTGGCCACGGAACAGCACCGCGGCATTGGGGTCGGCCGACTGGTTGAAGAATTTCTCGCGGGTACCCTGCAGGATCATCGCAAAGCCGACGTCGCCGGCGGGCAGCCCGAACAACGAAGTGTTGGTCACCAGCGCGGTGACCCCGGTGCGGGATGCGGAAGACGCTGCGCGGTTGGTGCCGCTGAACTGGTCGTACTGCTCGCGGGTGAGCGGCTGGTACAGCGCGCCCAGGTTCGGCGCATAGGCTTCGTAGCCGTTGACCATGCCCAGCTTCGGACCAAGGTAGTAATCATCAATGCCACCCGTGGCCAGGAAGTCGGTGGACTTGCGGGTGACGTCGGTGCTGGAGCGGTTCACGTACACGTCGTAGTCGAAGCCGGTGTCGCCCAGCCCGCCGCGGGCGCCGGCCGTGATGTTCCACGAACGGGTATAGACGCGCTGGTCCTTCGCGTCCATGCCCACTTCTTCGGGGGCGTAGATGCGCTGCCACTGCTCGTAGTTGCCGGTGGTCTGGTTGTAGAAGGTCTTGTTCCAGAAGGGGCTGCCCCCGGAATAGGTGGGCCGGCCGAAACTGAAGAGGATGTCCGAGTACAGCTCGGTGGTTTCGCTGAGGTGGTAGCGCAGGAACGTGGTGGCGTTGACGTCTTCGCTCTTGTTGTAAAGCGTGGCGGTACCGACGTTGTCCGGGCTGCCGCAGTAGTAGCCGGTGCCTGCGGCGTTGCGGTGGGCGTAGGTGGTGCTGCCACCGAACAGGTAGGACAGCGGTGCGCAGGTGGCCTGGCCGGGGTCGATGTAGCCGTTGGGGGACATCTGCATGCGCAGGAAGGTGCGCGAAGGATCCTGCGGCCCGGTCGGGCTGTCGTTGACGCTGTCAATGTAGCTGCGGTCGGAGGCGAAGATGGGCTTCTGCTTGGTGTACTCCAGGCCGTAGCTGAGGTCCAGGTTGCCGAAGGAATGGCCGCTGCTGAAGATGAAGCGCTGGCTGGAGCCACCGCCGTCGCTGTAGCCGCCGGCGCGGTAGCGGAAGTGGGTGCCTTCCACCTTGTCCTTCAGCACGATGTTGATCACGCCCGCCACCGCCGACGAACCGTACACCGAGGACTGCCCGCCGGTGAGTACATCGATGCGCTCCACCATGCCCAGCGGAATGTTGGCGATGTCCACGATGCTGGTGTTGCCGTTGTAGGCAAGCGGGTAGCTGTTGAGCGGACGGCCGTTGAGCAGAGTGAGCGTATAGCTCGGGTCGAGCCCGAACAGACTGACGGTCTTCGCGCCCGGCGTGTAGAAGCCGGTGCCCTGCGAGTCCTGCACCGAGCCGTTGGCCATGGGCAACGAGCGCAGCGCATCGAATACCGTAGTAAAGCCCTGCGCTTCAATTTCTTCGGCAGTGATGGTGGTCACCGGCGAAGGGCCTTCGATCTGCGCGCGGGGAATCAGCGAGCCGGTGACGTTCACGGTATCCAGCTGCCGGGTGGCCGGCGTGGCGCCTTCTTCGTCGGAGGGGGACGCCTGTGCCTGTGCGGCCAGGGGGTGGAGCAGTACGGATGACACCAGCAACGACAGCAACGTGCGCTTCATCTTGCAGATCTCCAGTACAAGGTCTCCCGGCGCCGCATCGGCGCAGGAGAGTTGGGGTGCAGGGGGGTTCCGTTGGGCGTGGGGTGCAGCTTTTCTAGATCGATCTAAATCAATTGTCAATAATTTGAAATGAAACCATTCCAAGCGCTTAGATCGAACGAAATGGCACTTGCGGCTGGCGGGCGCCGTGTTGCAGGATCAGCGCGGTTGCCCATCACGTCCTGGAGTGCCGCGTATGCGTCTGCGCCGTTGCCTGATCGTCCCTGTCGTTGCTGCAACCCTCGCCTTTCCCGCCGCACACGCGGCGGAGATCCAACAGACGCGCGATGGCGTGACCCTGACCTACCAGGACCAGAGCGGTTCAACGGTTGCTGCCGTGCGCGACCGCATCATCGCCACCTTCTTCGCCACGTATCCGCGCGAACGCCGCGACTACCATCCTGCGGCGCCGTCCAGCGTGCGCATCGTCATGGACCCTTCGTACGACGGGGTAGCGTATGTAGGTGAGAAGGAGAAGTCGGCCACCATCACCATCAATCCGCGCTGGCTGGAGAAGCATCCCAACGACACCGACCTGGTGACCCATGAAGCCATGCATATCGTGCAGGGCTACCCGGGCTATGCCAGCGAGCAGGCACCGTCGTGGCTGGTGGAGGGTATCGCCGACTATGCGCGCGACCATTACGGCGTGGACAACGCGGCCGGCGGCTGGGCGCTGCCTTCGCAGGTCAAGCCGGAGCACAAGGTGGACACCGGCTACCGTGTTACCGGTGCATTCCTTAAGTGGAGCGAGGCCGGACACCCGGGCCTGGTGAAGGCACTGGATGCGGCACTGCGCAAGGGCAGCTATACGCCGGCGCTGTGGAGGGCGCACACCGGTGAAGATCTGCCGGCGCTTTGGGAGGCTTATGTTGCTCAGCAGGGTAGCGGCGTTGGAGGCGCCTGATTGTTGCGGGGCGGCGTGTAGGAGCGTCGCTCCGTTCTGGGTCCATGCGTCAATGCATTGATGGGTGTTGAGGGCGGTCGTTTGGGAACCGACCCTACCATCGGCAGCGTCGCGCGTGCGGATGGCTACCGGTGGGTTGCGTCACGTAGGACGAACTGCTCGATGGCCACGGCCACGCCGTCTTCGGAATTGGTGGTGGTCTGGTGCAGTGCCGTCGCCTTGACGACGTCCACCGCGTTGCCCATCGCCACGCTGGTGCCGGCGTACTGGAGCATGGTCAGGTCGTTTTCCTGGTCGCCGATGGCCATCACCTGGGTGCGGTCGATACCCAGGTGTTCGGCCAGCTTCTGCAGGCTTGGGCCTTTGCCGGCGCGGTGGTCGAACACTTCAAGGAAGAACGCCGCGCTCTTGAGCACGGCGAAGCGGTCGGTCAGCGCCAGCGGCAGGCGTGGAATCACAGCGTCCAGAATCTGTGGTTCGTCCACCATCATCAACTTGATGAAGGACATGGCCGGGTCCATCTCGTCCACGCTGCGATACGACAACGGCACGCGTGACAGGTGGGAATCGGCGACGGTGTAGATGCTGATGTCGCGGTTGGGCGTGTACAGCCGTTCGCCATCCAGCGCCTGGAAGTGCACGCCCAGCTCGCGCGCCACCTGCTCGCAGAACAGGAAATCATCGAAGCTGAGCGGGTACTCCACCACCACCTCACCGGTGGCAACGCGCGTGACCAGCCCGCCGTTGCAGGCGATGCAGTAGTCGTCCGCGCCGTTGATATCCAGCTCCTCCAGGAACGGGGCCAACCCGGACACCGGCCGCCCGCTGGTCAATACGATCCGCACGCCCTGCGCCCGGGCGCGGGCAATGGCCTGCTTCACGCGCGGGGTGAGCTTGTGCGCCGGGTCCAGCAGCGTGCCATCCATATCAATGGCCACCAGTTCAATGGCCGGCTGGCGGCGTCCCATTTCCATCTCGATCAACCTCGTTCACTGCCAGAAACGCTGCGATGCAGCCGCAACCTAGTTTAAGCCAGTGGCGCCCCGGCAAAGAAAAGGCCAGCCGGGTTGCCCCGGCTGGCCTCCATACCACACACGCGGTTGCACAGATCGAGGGTGGGGCTCAGCGCCCCATCGCCACCTTCTGCTGCTCTTCCTGCACCTGTTGCTGCTGGCTGGCGTTGTTGCCCAGCAGCTGTGCGCTGGTCTGCTCCAGCGGCGGCGCCTGGCTCAGGTCCACGGCGGCGCGGTAGCCCGGCGTGGTGCCCATCACGAACGCCTTGCCATCCTGTACGGCCACGCTCTGCAGCTTCTCCGGCGAATCGATGCCGGCCTGCTTGGCCTGCAGGGTGACGTTGGCTGCCGCTTCGTTGGAAATCACGCTCGGCAGCTGTCCACGGATGGCGTTGTGCAGCGGCGTGTCCGGATGGCCCTTGTCACCCAGCTGCGGGCCGCTGGCGGTGCGGGTTTCCGCGGTCTGCGCCTGCGTTGCGGCCAGCTTGCCGAAGGTTTCGCGGCCCACGATGCCGTCGTCCTTCAGGCCCTGCTGCTTCTGGAAGGCCTGTACCGCTTCGCGGGTGTTGTCGCCGAACTTGCCGTCTTCGGCAAGGCGGTTGCCGTTGGCATCGCGAACGCCCAGGCGGTTCAGGTCTTCCTGGAGCCTGGTCACCTCATCGCTGCGGTCGCCCTTGCGCAGCGTGCCTGCCGGTGCGTGGTCGTGGTCGTGCGCATGCCCGTGCTTACCGGCCTCCTGCTGGATGCCCTTGTTCCAGAAGGCCTCCGGGTTGATCAGCTTCCCGGACGGATCCTTCATCTGGTAGTGCACATGCTGGGCGTACTGATTGGGCCCCTGCGGCCCGCGGCCGCCCATGGTGCCGATCGGATCGCCCGGTTCCACGTGCTGGCCGACCTTCACCTGGGTGTCCTGCATGTGCAGGATCTGGTGCGAGTTGCCCTGCGCGTCCTGGATCATGACCGTGCCGTACTTGCCGCCTACCGAGGTCACGGTGCCGGCGATCGGCGCGTGGATGGTCGGGTGCTGCAGGTTGCGGCCGGTCTGGCCACCGACATAGTTGAAGTCGCTGCCGCCATGGCTCTTCTCGCCACGGTGCTCACCGAAGTGGCCGGTAATGTGCGGCTTGACGCCATTCTGCGGCGGCAGCATCACCTGCATGGTGTGCTCGTAGGAGCGCGCCTGGGTGGCGGCGGCGCCAACCGCGGCAGCGCCGGCCACGGCGGCGGCGGCGGCTGGGACGGCATGCTGCTGCGCGGGTGCCTGCGTCTGGGTCTGGCTCAGGCGCTGGTTGACGAACTGTTCGTACTCATCCAGGTGCGGCGCGACCTTGCGCTGCGACAGGCCGAGGCCGCCGTAGTCCTTGGTCGGGCCGTCGTGGTGGTACTTGTAGATGTAGTCTTCGCCCTGGCCACGGTCGCGTGCCAGGTTGCGGTTGTCGACGAAATGCGCCACCAGCGCGTCGGACTGCGCGTGGACGTCGAAGCGGTTGGCGTTGTTCAGGCCGTAGTGCCTGCCGGTGCGATCGATGAACTGGCCCAGGCCGGAAGCCGAGGTGGTGCCGGCGGCAGCGTCCGGGTTGAAACCGGATTCGACGCGGGCAATGGCCAGCACGTAAGCGGTTTCGCGCGGGGTGAGACCGGCTTCACGCGAGGATTCGATCAGCGAGTCGATCACGCGCGACTGTACTTCGGGGGACGCATCTCCCCAGCGGCGCGATTGGCCATGCAGCGGGCGGGATTCATCGATCGGCTCGCGGTAGTGGCTCCACGATTCGATCTGGCTGCTGCGGTATGCCGCGCCAGGCGGCTGCACCATGTTGGTGTAGATTTCGTTTGGCATGTCTGTGCTATCCATTCTATGAGAAAGGGGCTTTCCTTAAGGGGTGTTGCTCCTTTGAAGCGTATCGACCAACGGTCGATACCTACCGCTGCGTTGTGTATCGGCGCAGGGCCGTTACGTACCAGAATTCATGTTCCGGGCAACGCGCATCAACGTCATGTCGATGTACTGCTCACTCTTCGATGTAGTCCACCTCCGGATGGGTGATGCCGAGCTTGGCGATCATCTGCGAATACTCGTCGTTGTTGGGCGACTGCGCGTCGGCTTCGCCGCGCAGGGGCGGTGTGTTGTGGGTCAGCTGCCTGCCATTGGCGTCGTACAGGGTGAACCATTCGCAGAACGCGCAGCCAAACGGCAGCTCGCCGTACTGCACCACGAAATACGAAGCGCCCTGGTTGTCTTCAGCGCAGGCCAGTCCTACAGCGGTGTAGTCACTCAGCTCCGCCGGTGTATCGATGGCACGGCGCTGGCCGTCCTTCTCGATCTCCAGACGGGTGCGGGTGGTGTCACCGTCCTTGGCCGGCAACGCAGTCAAGTGCAACGTGGCACCTGGGCATTCCTTGTGCATGCCTTTCTCTTCTTGCGGTGTGGATGAAGGGGTAGTCGCCGCTGCGACCGCAGGCGCGGCAGCGGTTTCCGGAGTGGCGGCGGAACCGCCGGCCCCGGTAGGTGCATTGCACGCAACCAGCAACAACGCCAGTGCGGCAGTCGGAACGAAACGCAGTGTGGACATCACCCGCTCCCTGGATCAGATCGACTCATCGGCCATGCGCACCAGCTGCCAGCATGGGCGCTGGGCGAAGTAGTACGACTGCTGGTTGCTGGTATCGGGCGTACGGATCAGCACCTTCATGGTGCCGTCGGCCTCTTTGGTGACCTGCATCTCGCGGCCCACGGCCGCAAGGCCGGAGGGATTGGGCATGACCGGCCAGGTGACCTCGCTGAGCGGGACCTTCTCGCTGACCAGGGTGGGCTCGCCCTGCCCTTCGGTGTCGTAGCGTTCGCTCAGCAGCGGGTCGGCTACCGACTTTTCCTGCAGGGCGATCTTCTTTCCGAACTCGGACAGGAACGCATCGAAATCGGCCAGTTCGCAGGCGGCGGATGCATCGGCAGCCGTGGGATCCGTGGCTGGCGCGGTGGGCGTGGCGACCGGAGCGGCAACGGGTGCGGCGGCATCCGCCGGAGGGGTCGAGGCAGCATCGGGCTTGCACGCGGCCAGCAGGATGCTCAACGACAACGCGAGCAGCGTCATGGGACGAAGATGGGACAACGGATCCTCCTGATTCGTGTCGTGGCGCGTATCACACTACGCCGGGGGGCGTAGCATAGCGGCGCGCCAATGCCATGGCGTTCACATCCCGCCCACAGGCCGGGGCAGTAACGACATGCGTGATGGAGCGCACCTATTTATTGTGAATCTCATCACATTGTAAGGCGTAATGTTCCATTCTCCCAACAAGGGATGTCAGCCTTTTGACATCTCCGCCCGTATCGGTGTCCTGGTTCATGCGTATCCATTCGCTACAGCTCCCCGTTTCCAATGTTGCGCGGGTGGGGCGCTACTTCGCCGAGGTGCTGCAGCTGCCGGTGCGCGACGATGCGGTGCGGATCGGCTGGACGACCCTGCAACTGCGCCCGGCCGGTGATGATCCGGTCGGCGGGGTGCACCTGGCGTTCAACGTGCCGGCTGACCGCTTCGAGGCCGCAACCGCCTGGCTGCTGGCGCGCACCCCACTGCAGCGGACTGCCGAAGGCGAGACGCTCTTTACCTTTGGCGGACGCTGGGAGTCGGAATCCATCTACTTCGATGGCCCCGATGGTCTCATTCTGGAACTGATCGGGCGACGCCGCTTGCCTGCGTCCGGCCGTGTCGGTCAGTTTCATGGCAGCGAGCTGACCTGCGTGAGCGAGGTCGGGCTTCCCACTGCCGATGTGGCCGCATCGAGTGCGTGCGCGCAAGCCACGTTCGGGCTGGACCCTCTCAGCCCGCCCGTGCCGCACTTCGCCGCGTTGGGGGACGACGAAGGCGTGCTCATCGTAGTGGACGCAACACGCCGCTGGTTCCCGGAGCAGAGAGTGCTGCCCAACGCGCGTGGCATCGCGGTGACGCTGGGTAATGTGACTGCAGGGCAGCTTGGCGACCCCGCGCAGGGCTGGCATCTGCGCGCGCCTGCGGCGGCTTGATCGAATCGCCTCCCAGGGCTGGCGCAACCCGGACCGTGCAGCATTCTGTCTGACGTGCAACGGAAGGGCCCCGCCGCAGCGGGGCCCTACGATTCCACAATACAGCCAGCCGTCACTCTTCCTCGTCTTTCCAGCCCTGCTGCTGGTTCTGGTTGCGCTGCTGTTCGTGCTGCTGTTGCTGTTGCTGCTGGTCGCGTCCGCGCTCCTGCTGCTCACCACGCTGGCTGTGGGAACTCTGATTGCGCTGCTGGGCCATGTCGGGTCTCCGGATGCCGCGTGCGGTATGCCGCGGTCGAGGCAATCGTGTGCAGCAGCGCGTTAAAACCACGTGGCAATCTGTGCGCGGAATTGTCAACACCGAAGGGTGCCTGCGGCGTTCCGCTTGGATATCAGCATCTTCTCCGCCACATCATCGCTTATGCGAAGACGGAATGGTTTGATGCCCGATGGCGGGGAGCGCGCAGTCAGCTGGATGAATGTGGGACGCTGCGGCGGCCTGAAACGCAGCGGTTTGCGCAACGCATTTTCCCCGATTGATCCTGCCTACCCAAATGCGGTGAACCAGAACCTCAGTCTCTCGAAGTTTTCGGTGGAGGTAGCACTTTTCAGGGGTCCCACTGCACCATCCCGAATGGTGCAGAGCGCTCGTTTGACCTGCGAATTCAACCCGCTCATGGTTCACCACATGAACAACATTCGTCGCACTGCGAAGCTCGCCGACATCGCAAGCATCCGTCAGGGACATCCCTTCCGGGGTGCAATCACCGCCGTCTCGGATGGGCCGGTCCGGGTGATCCAGTTGAAGAATCTCAGCGCCGCCGGCGTGCACGATCCAGCCGATCTTCTGCGCACCCGATTGCATCCACGCAAGGCGCCGGACTGGGTACAGGAGGGCGATGTACTGCTCGCCGCGCGCGGCGCCCAACCGCTCGCGGTGCTGCTATGCAATCCACCTGCCGACACGGTCTGCAGTCCGCACCTGTATGTCATCCGGGTGATCGACCACGAGCGGGTCATGCCCGCCTTCCTTGCGTGGCAGCTCAACCAGGAGCGGGCACAGGAGCACCTGCGCCGGCAGTCTGCGGGATCGCGCCAGCAGAGCCTTCGCAAGGCGTCCATCGAGGAGCTGCGCGTGCAGTTGCCGCCCCTTCTCCTCCAGCAACGCATGGTTTCTCTCGCCAGGGCAGCGCAGCTTGAGAAACACCACTGCGAGCAGATGATCGCCGCGAGGCACCAGGAGCTTGCCCGTTATGCGGCGCATATCCTGGAGGAGCGGCCAGGCTGATGGCGCACGATGTTCCAGCGACGCTCGCTGCGCTTGTCCACGCCCGGGACGCGCTCGAAGGGGGCAGACGCCGCGACGCCGATACCTGCCTGATCCTGTCGTTGCTGTTGCTGAAAGTGGCCAGCGACGCCACCTGTCATGGCAACCCGGCCATTCCGTACACACCGGGAGAGCCGCCGCGCTGCGTGCCTTACTGCGTTCCGCTCCACGCCCGCTTCGACACCCTGTTCCGCCAGCGCCACGCGGAAGGCAATGGCCTGAGGGTGATGAACGCGTTGCGCGTGTTCACCCTGGGCAACCCGCGCAAGCTCGGTGGATTGTTCCCGACGTTGAAGCTGGAGGATGCGCTTCCCGACGATCCGGTCGCGCGCGATGCCGCACTTCTGCAAGTGCTGGAGCGGCTTTCACTGCCGGCGTTGGATTTCCGCCAGCAGCGCGGCCTCCCCCGTCCGGACGTGGGCGACGCGGTGGACGCATTGCTCCCTGCGCAGGTTCCGGCAGGGTTGAGCTGGCTCATGGCCGCGCTCACCCACCCCCGCACTGATGAGGCCGTCTACGATCCCAGCTGTGGGCAGGGGGCGGTGCTGCGGGCGGCGGCCACCTGGATGCGCGACGATCAGAGTGCGCTTGCCCCGGCAGGCCCGGTCCGTTACCCGCTGCATGGGCAGGAGCCGGATGCCATGCAATGCGCGGTGGCACGGCTGCGCCTGTTGTTGCAGGGCACCGAATCCCCGCGGCTGTATACCCGCGACCCGCTGGAGGAGCCGCTGCTGCAGGAAGGCGAGTTGCAGCGCTTCCATGTGGCGCTGGCCTGCCCGCCGCTTTCGCTCAAATGGGCGCCATCACAGGCAAACCACGACCCCCATTTCCGCTTCCTGCAGGGCGTGCCCTCCCGGCAGTGGGCGCACACCGCCCTGATCCAGCACATGCTGGCCACGCTTGACCCGGAGCGGGGACGCATGGCCATCGTGGTGCCGCATGGCGTGCTGTTCCGCGATGGCCAGGAGGCGCGCATCCGCCAGTGCTGGCTGGACGAGAACCTGGTGGACATGGTGATCGGCCTGCCTGACCGGTTGTTTGCCGGTGCGTCGGTAGCCACCGCCCTGCTGGTGTTGCGCCGGGCGCGGCGGGATGACGCCGTGTTGTTTGTCGATGCGCGTGGCCTGGCACCGCGCGGGAAGCGCGGGCCGCGTCTTGGTGCGCGGGCTGCGCGCGCCCTCCACCAACTCTGCAACGAACGCAGAACCCTGCCCGGCGTGACCTATCTGGCCAGTTCTGAAGAGGTTGCCGACAATGGTGGCAGCCTGAGCGTTGCGCGCTACGTGCAGCCCGCTGCGCGCTGCCATGCCGCCGATCTTGCAACACTGCGCGTACAGCGTGCCGAGTTGTCCGCCCGCTTTGCGGCCATCCAGGCGGAGTTGAATGCCGAGTTGGATGCGCTGGAGCGGGAGTTGTCGGATCTGACCTGAAGCAGCCGGTTCAACCCTCCAGCAATTGACCGAGACTATCTCGATTGGAATATGGATCGAGAATGCGTTGCGCACTGCGCTCGTCGAACGCATGAAACGGAATGATGCACACAGCGGCGGCGGCCTTCGATCGCCCACACTGATGTCATGAACATCATTTGCCACGAATTCGACGCCGCGTGCATGCCTACCTTCCTTCCGGGGGGACATCCATGAACACTCCCCACAGCAGGTTCGGGGTACGCGATTCCGTACTGGGTTGGCTGCAGCGGCTGGGCTGGAACCTGCTTGATGAGGGCGCAGTAGCCGACCTGCGCGGCGACCATCACAGCGCATTGCTGGAGAAGCGGCTGCTGCCGTGGTTGCGCCGCTATCGGTACGAGTGGGAGGGCGAGCGCGTGGCGCTGTCGCCCATGTCGTTCGGCAGCATCATTGCCGAAGCCGAAACCTGCTGCCACAGCCTGGATTGGGTGGCCTCCAGCCGCGTTGTGCACAGGCTGCTGATCCAGGGTGTCCGAACCGAGCTGACCTTGCCCGATGGACGACGAACCGCCGTGCAGGTTCCCCTGGTCGATTGGGCGCATGTCCAGCGCAACCATTGGGATGTGGCGGATGCCCCCGCCATCGGGCATGCGCAGGACAGCAACATCCGTGAGCTGATCGGCTACGTCAACGGCATTCCCCTGGTGGTACTGGCATGCGTGGAGCGCGATGCGTACAGGCGGTGGGGTACCGTGGAGGATGGCATCCAGCACCTGATGCGCGGCCTGGGCAGCCTGCCGGTCAACCCGCCGGTGCAGCATGCGCAGGTTCTGCTGAGCCTTGACCGTCGTGGCGGGCGCCATGCCGCAGTCGGCGCACCTGCGCATGCGTGGGTGAAATGGCGGGAGCACGGCTGGAGTCGGGCCGTACAGGCCCGGCTGCGTGATGATGCACGTCCCTTCTCCGATGTGCCCTTGGACCCGCCTTGGTCCGCGCACGCCGAACTGCTGCACGGCGTGCTCTCACCGCCGCGTTTCCTGCAGCTGATACGCTACTTCCTGCGCGATGACCGCCCGGGACGGCGCTGCCTGGTGCGCTCCAACCAGTTCTTTGCGGTGCAGTGTGCCCTGCACGCACTGGGTACCCGCGATGCCAGCGGTCGCCGTGGCGGCGGGCAGCTGTGCCTGGCCTCCGGTAGTGGGCTGCAGCGGACGCGACAATGGCTGTTGCAGGCCCTGCAGAGTGATGCGGCCTTCAGGCCCATTCGCGTGCTTCAGCCGTTGACCCGCCTGACGCCGCCCCCCGACGACCGGCGCCAGCGACCGGGGCCACTGCCTGCCGACCAGCTTGCGGAGTTCCTGGCCGGCAGGGCCTCCTCGCCGCACGAGGTGCCCCTTCGCATTCTTCGCGGTTGGGCGCGCCGGGCCAAACTGCCCGCTGTCGATGCCACGGCGACCGCCACCGACGACGACATCGTGCTGCTTGTGGATGCTGACTTCTGGAACAGCGATCCGGCCCTGCTGCGGCGCCTGCGTCGTTGCCTGCCGCAGGCCACGTGGCTGACCCTGGTTGCGGCACCGGTCACCGCACCCTCGCCTGACCTGGAGCCTGGTGCGACACTGTTCGAGTACCCACCCGAGCACGCCGTTGCCGATGGCCTGGTTGTGCAGGCATGGCGCGACGCAGGCCCGCAGCCCGAGGGGGATTCGCCTTCCCGGCGCGTCGCCCAGGTGGCAACGGCCATCAGCCAGCATTTCCATGAATTTGTCCGGCTGGCCGAACGCCGCCTTCGCGCCGCGCTTCTGGTGAAAACCATCCACCAGGCGCAGGACTATCAGCGCGCGCTCGCCGTGGATGGGCGGTTGAAGACCCATGTAGCAGGCTTCGACAACCGGGGCCTGCCCACAGACCGCGGGTCTGAGCGCATCCCGCCGGAGATTGAGCTGGTGATCGTGCATGGTGAACTGCCGGCAATCCAGGATGCGAGATGGGCCGTGCTGTATGTGAACCGCGTGCTGACTGCACCGGAACGGCTGCGCGCGGTGGGCATGATCAACGCCCCCCACCCTGACAAACGCACCGCCATGCAGGTGGATTTCCACGCCGAGGACAGCCGCGCGCTGGCACCATCGGAGTGGCTGCCGTTGCCCGTGCAGGACAACCATCCCGCACTGGGGATACAGCGCCAACGCCTGCACAGCCTGCTACCGGCCGATGCCCACGAGGATTTCCACGCCTGCCGCGACCACCTTGCGCCGTACTGGGAGATAGGTCCCCTTGGTGATGACATCGACCTGCACCGGCACCGGCGCGACCTGCTGCACGGGCGGGTCACCGCATTCGGGCAGCGGCTGCAACTGGCCATCTCGGCCGAGACGGCGTTGACCGGCAAGCCGTCGCTGCTGGGTGGGCATTACCGCACTCTGCTGCATCGCTTCTCCATCCTGCGCGATGCGGCGACCCGGCTGGCACTCGAGGACGACCGCTTCACTGCGGAAGATCGAAGGATCCGGCATTGGGCGCGCGAGCAGGCCCCGCAGGTGTGCGAGCAGCCGATGGATTACCCGGTGCTGGCCAGCCTTGAGCCGGTCAAGCCATCGGCGGAACAGTGTGCCAATCACCTGTACACCCGTCTTCGCCGGCAGGTGGATGGAGCGGGTCAGGACCGCGATGCCAGTGAACGCGGCCGAACCACGTTGCGGCAGGTGCTGGCGGACTTCGGCACCGCGCCGCAACGACTTGCCGCGTTGCGCGCGCTGGAGCCCGCGCTGGGAAAATCGACGCAGGACAGCGATGCGGACGAGCCGTCCTCGCGCGGCCTGCAGGTTCTGTCCAGCCTGTTCGACACCGCCCTGGACCAGGAAATGTATGAGCAGCTCGGCCACCGGATCGACGCGCTGGTCGCCAACGCGCAGCGCCAACCGCCGCACCAGTTCGATACCTATGTTCGGGACCGGCTTGAGCAGATGCTGCGGGGTCACCTTCAGGATCCACAGTTGGCCGCCGTGGTGCATGCCGTGGTCCTGTGCGGACCGCATTGGCCGCCGGCGTGAATTCCGCCGTCGGGCCACGCGCTACGGCATTACCGGTGGCACGTAGGTGAGGGTCATGCCCAGCAGCCAGAGCAGGCCCAGCACCAGCGGAATGTGCACCAGCAGCTGGATGAAGGTGAAGCCCACGATGTCGCGTGCCTTCAATCCCAATACGCCCAGCAGCGGGAGCATCCAGAATGGATTGATCAGGTTGGGCAACGCCTCGGCGGCGTTGTACACCTGCACGGCCCAGCCCAGGTGGGCGTGCAGTTCGTTGGCCGCCTGCATGACGTAGGGCGCTTCGATGATCCACTTGCCGCCGCCGGAGGGCACGAAGAAGCCCAGCACCGCCGAGTAGATGCCCATCACCAGTGCGAAAGTGTCAGTGGTGGCGATCTGCACGAACACGGTGGACAGGCGATGCGCCAGCGTTTCCCCGCCAGTGCCCACGGCATGGGTGAGGATCATCGCGATGCCGCCGTACAGCGGGAACTGGATCAGCACGCCGGTGGTGCTGGGCACGGCCTTGGCCACCGCGTTGAGGAAGCTGCGCGGCCGCCAGTGCAGCAGCAGGCCAAGTGAGATGAACAGGAAATTGTAGGTGTTGAGGTTGGCGATGGCGGTCACCACTGGCTTGCTGGCGAATTCGCCGAACAACCAGCCGAACGCCAGCAACGACAACAGCACGGTCAGCAGCGGGCTGTATTCCAGCCATTCGCCGGCGCGCGTGCGCGGCTGCAGTGGCTCCGGTTCGGCCTGCGCGGCCCCGGCGAAGTCACTGGCGGTGCGTGCTGTGGCCGGACCGGGAGCGGTCAGCCACGCGATCAGCAGGGAGACCAGGATCAGCGCGGCGGTGAGCGCGATGGACTGCCACAGGAAAATGGTTTCGGTGAAGGGCAGCACGCCGGTGATTTCCACCAGGCCGGGCGGCATGCTGGCCGGGTTGGCCTGCAGCTGGGCGGCCGAGGAACTCAGGCCCATCGCCCATACCGCGCCAAGGCCCAGGTATGCCGAGGCCCCCGCGGCGCGGTAGTCCATCTGCAGTTCCTGGCGGCGGGCCAGTGCACGCACCAGCAGCCCGCCGAACACCAGCGAAAAGCCCCAGCTGAGCAGCGAGGCCAGCATGCTGATCAGGCCCACGTATACCACCGCGCCCCGCCCGGTGCGCGGCGCCCGGGCCAGCAGTTCGATGAAGCGCGCTACCACGGGAGCGGTGGCGACCGAATAGCCGCCGATGACCACGAAGGCCATCTGCATGGTGAAGGGAATCAGGCTCCAGAAGCCGTCGCCGAAGGCTTTGGCGGTGGCCTGCGGGGTGGCACCGAAGCTCATGGCCGCCACCGCGACGATCACCACGCCCAGCACCGCGAACACGTACGCGTCGGGGAACCACTTCTCGGCCCAGGCCGCCGAGCGCAGCGCCGCGCGTGCCATCCAGCCGTCCCGTGGTGCCGCCGCTGCGTTGCCCGCCATGCCCTACCCTCCCAGGTTCATTGGGGGCAGTGTGCCGGAGGGGGGACAAGGCTGTCAGTCACCTATTGGTCGCAACCTGATGTCATGAACGGGGGGGGTCCGCGGCGTCACGACCAACGGTCGTGACCTGCCGTCCAGGCGCCAGCGCACACGGATCGGGTCGCACCCGACCGTTGGCCGGTAACCGGTGGTAGCACCCGACCGTTGGTCGGGTGGCTCTCAGGCAGCAGCCAACGCTGCCGCGATACCAGCGAACAACGCCGCACCCACCCAGTTGTTGTGCAGGAACGCCTTGAAGCATGGATCGCGCTCGCGCTTGCGGGCGATCCAGAATTCGTAAGCGATCAGCCCGGCGGCCACTGCCACGCCCAGCCAGTAGTAGAGCCCAAGCCCGCCACGAACACCGACCAGCGCCATGGTGCCCAGGAACAGCGCATACAGAATGCCCTGGATGACCAGGTCCAGGTCGCCGAACAGGATGGCGGTGGAGTGCGAGCCCATCTTCAGGTCATCGTCGCGATCGACCATGGCGTACCAGGTGTCGTAGGCGGTGGACCACAGGATGTTGGCGCCGTACAGCAGCCAGCCGATCACCGGCACTTCGCCCTGGATGGCGGCGAACGCCATCGGGATGCCCCAGCCGAACGCCATCCCCAGATAGACCTGCGGCAGGTGGGTGTAACGCTTGAGGTAGGGGTAACTGGCGGCCAGGAAGATGCCGATGAAGCTCATGCCGATGGTGAGCGCGTTCAGGGTCAGCACCAGCGCGAAGGCCACCAGCATCAACCCGGCGAACAGCACCAGCGCCTCGCGGCCGGACACCCGGCCGCTGGCCAGGGGACGGTCCTTGGTGCGCTTTACGTGCGGGTCCAGCCAGCGGTCGGCGTAATCGTTGATCACGCAGCCGGCCGAACGCGTCAGCCACACTCCGGCAGTGAACACGAACAGGATCCACAGCGGCGGCAGCCCGCCGGCGGCCAGCCACAGCGCCCACCAGGTGGGCCACAGCAGCAGCAGGGTGCCGATCGGACGATCGGCGCGCATCAGTTTCCAGTACTGGCCCCAGCGCGACGGCGAAGCACCGGCGGGGGCGTCAAAACGTTCGTAAGCCATGCGTCAAGGATACCGCCAAGGCCCATGTCGGGCGCCATCCGGTGCGATTCACTCAAGGGGGCAGACCTGCGCCGCGTTTACGGATAGAATGCCCGTCCCGCACCGCCTCATGGCGCTGCGATGCCCACCCCGGCCCGCCGGTGGTGCGGCGGTCCCAAGATGCGCCCGTAGCTCAGCCGGATAGAGTAGTGGCTTCCGAAGCCATTGGTCGGGGGTTCGAATCCCTCCGGGCGCACCATCTTCCCCTTGCATTACATGACGGCGCACCCGTTTTCGGCCATAGGCGTTGTCTTCATATGCGAAGGTGGCCCGGCGTCGCACGTGCTACCCGGTGTCCCGGCGTAGGATCGGCTGGACGACGGTTGTTTCAGGAAGGATCTTTACCGTGGGTATCGCCGCGCAATCACTGGAATCCCTTGGCTTTGGCATCGGCCTGTACTCGTATGCAGACGCTGCCCGCTTCATCGGCGGCAAGCCCGCGCAGCTGAGACGCTGGCTGAAGGGCTACGGTCCACGCCATGACGGCCAACCCGCCCATGCCCCCCTGTGGACGTCCCAGCTGGCAGAGATAGGTATCGATGGCCTCGGATTCCGCGACCTGATCGAAGCGCGCTTCATCCAGACGTTTGCTGCCAGCGGCGTTCCGTTGAAAGTGATCCGCCATACGATTGAAGAACTGCGGGAACGTCTGGGCGTGCAGTACCCCTTCACCAGTACCCACTTCAAGACCGATGGTCGCCGCATCTTCATGGAACTGCTGGGCGACAGCGGGGCCAGTTCGCTGGTGGATGTCGCCAGGCGCCAGGACGTGATGAAGCGAGTCATTGCCCCGTCGCTTCGCTCAGGCATCGAGCTCGGGATGGATGACATGGCAGCGCGATGGTTCCCGGTGCGGGGCTCGCGCGAGGTCGTGCTGGATCCTGACCGCCGGTTCGGACAACCCATTCTGACCCGCTCCGGAGTGCCCACCGCCGCGATCGTGGATTCACTCAGGCCAAGGGGCAGCAACGCCCGGCATGTCGCCCGGATCTACGAGATTCCGGAGGCCGCCGTGCGTGTGGCAGTGGCTTACGAGCGGCAGATCGCGTCTTGAAAGCACAGATCGACGAGAATCTCCCCGGGACTTCATCGGTGCTGGAACGTCGGATATCACCTTGTTCCACATCGCAGTGGAACAAGGCGTCCGGGTCCACGTCACCCTGGATCAACACCATCGACGCACGAAAGAGCGCGACGCTATCCAGCATCTGGGGTTGATCGTCTTCGTGCTTTCCAAAGGGTGGAACACGCTTGATCTCTACCATTCTGCTGCGCGCCTGCTTGAATGGTGGCCGGAGATGATGCGCAAGGCGGAGGATGCCGCCCCCGGCAGCATCTTCAAAGTGCCGCATCTTCGGGCGCCCCTTGGGCGCCTGACGCCGGTTCGTTCCACGCGCTAGGCCACGCGCTGTGTGATGCGGGTAATGCAGAGCCGGGCAGAGCCCGGCTCTACGCATTGGGGTCAAAACGTCCCGTCGAACGCAAAAATCGGCTTGCGCTGCTGCCACAGGCCGGCGGTGAAGTCCGGGAACTCCAGGGTCTGGAAGCTGTTGGCGATGGACTGTTCCGACAGCGGGGTGATCGCGCTCCAGGTGATGGCATCGTAGATGTCGATCGGCATCGGCGCCTTGGCCTTGAGGGCTTCGACGAAGGCGTGGATCACGAACCAGTCCATGCCGCCGTGGCCGGCGCTGGCGGCGGTGTCGGCGTGCTGCTTCCACAGCGGATGCTCGTACTGGTCCTGGTAGGCCTTGAACGGTTCCCACTTGTGCGGCGGACTGCGGCCTTCGATGTGGATGGACTGGTTCACATCCATCCACAAGCCCTTGGTGCCCTGCACGCGGAAGCCCATGGAGTACGGGCGCGGCAGCGAGGTGTCGTGCTGCAGCAGGATGGTTTCGCCGTTCTCGCAGGCCAGTGTGGTGGTGACGATGTCACCCAGCTTGAACTTCACCTTGGTGCTGGGGTGGCTGGTGCCACCACTCTTGGCCACCGTGTACTCATGCAGCCCACGCGCCTTGCTGGCGAACGCGTTGATATGGGTGAAACGGTTGCCGCGGTTGATGCCGGTGTACATGGCGCACGGGCCGATGCCGTGGCTGGGGTACAGCTCGCCGTTGCGGTCCACCGAATGCTGGGTGCGCCAGCGCGCTTCGGACCATGCATGCGGGCCGAATTCCACGCCGCTGTCGTACGGCTGCGACGGATCGCCGGAGTTGAACTTCACCCCGCGCAGGTCGTGCTGGTAACCGGCCTGCAGGTGCACCAGTTCGCCGAACAGGCCGTTGCGCACCATCTGCAGGGTGGCCATCACATCGCGGCGGTAGCAGACGTTCTCCAGCAGCATGTACGGGGTGCCGGTGGAAAGCTGGGTCTTGAGCACGTCCCAGTGGTCCTGCAGGGTGATGCCGGCGACCACCTCACAGCCCACCGCGACCTTGGCCTGCATGGCGGCGATCGCCATCGGGGCGTGGTATTCCCACGGCGTGGCGATGATCACGCCATCCAGGCCGCGCTGTTCGAGGAGCCGTTTCCACGCGTTGCGGTCGCCGTCCTGGCCGTAGGCGGTGGGCGCCTTTTTGCCGGCCTTGGCCACCATGTCCATGCCGCGCTTGAGCATGATCGGTTCGATGTCGCACAGCGCGACCACCTCGACATCGTCGCGGCGAACCAGCTCCTTGAGCAGCACCTGGCCGCGCATGCCGGTGCCGATCAGGCCCAGGCGCAGCGTGCGCCCGCGTGCCCAGGCCGGGGTCTGCGGCAACAGGCTGGTGGCGGCCAGGGCCGCACCGGCGGCAATGAATTCCCTACGCTTCATGGAACGTTACTCCGTTTGGAAGCGCGCCGTCTTGACCGGCGCGCTGGAACAATCAGAACGTGTAGCCGACCTGCAGACTGTAGCTGCGGCCGAAGATGCTGGCATAGTCACTGGAGTCACCGAGGAAACTGTTCGGGTCGTAGAACGGCAGACGGTTGAACAGGTTCTTGACCGTGAAGCCCAGGCTCCAATGGTCATCCGGGCGCCAGCCCACGCTCAGGTTGGCGGTCCACCACGACGGCACCCCGTCGCACTGGGCCGGGTTCACCGGAAGAGAGCCGGCGGTGCAGGTATCCGGGTTGTTGTCTTCGGCGTCCACGCGGTCCCACGCCCACTTGGTGCCGCCCACATAATTGACGAAGAAGCTGGTGGTGACCTGCTTGTAGGACCAGTCGGCGTTGAACGTGGCACGCATGCGCGGGTTGCCGTAGTAGCCGATGGTGTTGCCGTAGTACCAGCGATCCGTGTCGTCGATATAGGCTTCCTTGCGACGCGCGATGGTGGCGGCCACGCCGATGTTCAGCGCGCCCCAACCGCCCAGCGAAAAGCGGCTGCGTGCGTCGATGTCGAAGCCGTCCACCAGGGTGCGGCCCTGGTTCTTGTATTGGCCCACCACGGCGGCCACGTTGCCCACGCTGTAGCCGGGCAGCGCGCCCGGGCAGCTCACGCCGCTGGCCGGGTCCGCGCACATCTGCGCCAGCGCGGCCTCGTTGGCCCGATCGTTGTCACTGATCGGGTTGCGGGTCATCGACAGGATGTCCTGTTCCTTGCTGTAGTCCGGCGCGGCGATCTCATTGCGGCGGTAGATGAACCAGTAGTCGGCCGAGATCGACATCCAGCTCGCCGGCTCATAGACGAACCCGAGCGTGGAGATCTTGGCCTTCTCCGGCTTCAGGTCCTGGTTGGGCTGGGTCATGCGGGCCACGGTGCGGCTGCAGTCGCTGTTGAGCAGCGTGTTGCCCAGGTCCACGTCGCCCGGTCGGTTGGACTGGCGCAGCAGGTTGGCGATGGCATTGGTCTCATCGCAGCGGATGTCGTCCTCAAAACCACCGAGCTGGGCGAACACCCCACCAGTGCCCGCTTCGGCCAGGCTGGGCGCGCGGAAGCCTTCGGAGTAGGTTCCGCGCAGCAGCAGTTGCGGCAGCACCTGGTATTTCAGGCCGATCTTCGGGGCCAGGTTGGCGCTGAAGTTGGGGTACTTGTCCACGCGCAGCGCCGCATCCAGCTCCAGCTTGTCGGTGAGCGGGGCCACGGCTTCGGCAAACAGCGCGTAGGTGTTGCGCTTGCCATCGAACCACGAGCCGCCCTGCTGGGTGATCAGCCCGTTGGCGGCGTCTTCGTTACCCGGCGTATAGAACGTTTCGCGGGTGGCGTTGAAGCCGAAGGCGGCGCGCACGTCGCCGGCCGGCATGCTGAAGAGCGGGCCTTCGATCTTGCCGTCGAGCGTATGCAGGCGGGTCCACGACTGGATGTCGAAGGTGGGGTATGCCTCGCGGATCAGCTTGGCGTTGGACTCGTTGATGACGCCGAACTGGTAGGCCGGGTTGTCGGAGATGATCACCCGGCCCGTGCCCGGGTCGATCGTGTACGGGCCGAACGCGCGTTCGAAGCCGTCCAGGTTCACGTTGATGGTCTGGTAGGTGACAGAGTGCGTGCCCGCCGTGGCGAAGGCGGTTTCCCAGTTCCAGTCCTCGCCGAGGCTGCCACGCAGCCCGGCCAGCACGCGGTAGCTCTGGTCGGTGTTGCGCTGGCCGAAGTGGCCGTCGCCCACATCCTGCATCAGGTAGTTCAGGCCCACCACGCCGCCCATCAGTGCCTTGAGTTCGGGACTGGCCAGGTTGTAGACGTTGTTGGGTCCGAGGTAGGGAGTGAGGAACTGGTTGACCGTGTTTCCGGTGTTGCGCGAATACCAGCTCGAGGGATTGCCGGTACTGGTGTTGTAGGCCGAAGGCGTGCCGCCGTTGGCGGTCAGGTCGATATCGGTGTAGGTGACTTCGGCGAAGGCTTCGGTGGTGTCGCCGATCAGGAAGTGCGAGCTGACATAGGCGGTGGCGCGCTCGGTCTTGGCGCCGGCGTCAATCTCGCGGTTCATCCACGTTTCCCAGATGCAGCGTGTGCCGGCAGCCTCGACCAGCACGTTGTTGCAGCCCGGCGCAGCCTCACGCTTCAGCGCGTTGGTGGTGGGATCGAACGCGAAGAAGCTGCCCGGGTTGAACTCACCCGGCCTGCTGCCGGTGCCCAGGCGCAGGCCGGGGACATAGTTGGGGTTGTTGACGTAGTACTGCGGGGGCCGCTTGTCGTAGAAATCGCTCAGCGGAATCGCATTGCGGCGGTAGAGGTTCACCGAGGCGTAGACGTTGTAGCGGTCTTCATCCAGGTCGCCGAAGCCGGCAGTGATGCTGCCCTGTTGCTCGCCGTAGGAATCGATGCGTGACGACTTGTCGGCGGTGATGTTGATCTCGGCGCCCTGGTAGGAGCGCTTGGTGATCACGTTGATGACGCCGGCCACCGCGTCGGTGCCGTAGACGGCAGAGGCGCCATCGGTAAGCACTTCCATGCGTTCGATGGCGGCCGCCGGGATCGCGTCGATGTTGACGAACTGGGTCTGGAAGCCGGCCGGCGCACCGTAGTACGACAGGCGACGGCCGTTGAGCAGCACCAGCGTGCCCTGTGCACCCAAGCCACGCAGGTTGGCCTGGGAAGCGCCGTCGGAACCGGTGAACAGCGACCGTGAATCCTGCTGGCCCGGTCGCGCGGCGGGCAGATTGTCGAGCACCTGCAGCAGCGTGCGCGCGCCCATGTTCTCGATGTCCTGCTTGCTGATCACCTGCACCGGCGAGGAGGTCTCCACGTCGCTGCGGCGGATGTTGGAGCCAGTGACCTGCACCCGGGCCAGTTCGGTAGCATCCGCCCTGGCCTTGGCGCCAACGGCGCTGTCGTCGTCCTGGGCAAATGCCGGACCGCTCACCGCCAGGGCAAGCCCCAACGCGACGGACAAGGGTGTAGCGGGGATGCGGCGATGGCGATGGCGTTCGTTCAACATCTTTGGCTCCTTGTGCTTCCGCAGCGTGGGGCTGCCTGGGTGGGTTGTTTCGGGCAACAGTCCCCCGCACCACGGCCGGCGGGCCGTAGTCGGGAAACGGTGGGGAAGTCTTTTTTCGATACGTTCCTGGGTTACGGCGACACGATGGTGGCGGTATCGCCCTCCTGTCCGATCAGTGCAGCATTGGCCCAGTTGCCACACACCTGTGCGGGCTGCGTGCCTTGTGCGCCCAGCGTGCGCAGGCTCAAGCGCTGCAGGCCGCGGATATCCAGTTCAGGTTTGACCACGCCCGGCGCCGTCACCAGACCGCTGTCATAGAGCAGGCGGTCATCGCCCCAGATCTGGAACTGCATGCCACCGGCGCTGCGGCAGGCATCGTCAATGCCCAGGTCGGCACGCAGCAGGCGCCACTGGCCCTGCAGCTGCAGGTCGATGCGGCTGGCCGGGCCCACGCCAAGGCCATGGCGGAACAGCAGGCCATTCATGCGCATGGGTTGGCCGCCCTGGAAGGCGAGGTCGGCACGCACCTGTGCGGTGGCCGCAGCCGGCAAGGTCAGTTCGGATAGATAGCGCTGCTGTGCCGGACGTTCTGCCACCTGGTGTTCCAGGATCTGGAACGTGGACAGGGTGATCGGGCCCACGTCGCGTGGCTGCAAAGCATCCACCGCACGAGCCACGCTACCCTGCGCAGCGGTGACCATCGGGTCGCTGCCAGCGGCCCCATCGCCGTCCGGGTTCTGCACGCTGAGCACGCGGAAGCGCAGCAGGCGGCCGGCACGGGCGGGGAAGTCGATCTGCTGCAGGTCCTGCTTCAGCGCCAGGCGGCCGCGCTTGATCGGCTCGCCCCATTCGCCATTGGTGTCGGCCAGGTAGATCTCGTAGTCGCGGATCTGCCCGCTCTTCCAGTGCTGGTCGTTGCGCGGGGCCAGTGCGATGCCGTCGATCAGGCGGCGCTCGCCGAAGCCGATCACCCATTCGTGGGCACCGGTGCGCACGGCCTGATTGCGCACGGTGCGGAACCAGGTAGCCGGATCGTCGTCGAAGGCCTTCTCCAGTTCGTAGCCGCGCTCTTCGGCCGGGCGGTTGACCACCAGCAGGCTGTCGGCCGGCAGCGCGCGGCCCAGCACCGGTGCGGGGGGGAAGACATCGTCTGCGGCGGCCGGTGCCTGCGCGATATCGAGCTGGAAGTCGAGCGGCTGGCGGATGTCGGTGGGGACGGTACGCACGTGCACGGTGCCGCGCCGCTCGCCGGCATCGAAGTACCAGCCTTCCGGCGCGGCCTGCCACGCCGCTGCGTCAGCGAGCATCGGCAGCGCGCGACCCTCCAGGCTGACCGCCGCCGGCTTCTGCCGGCTGAGCACGCGCAGCGCGTAGCGGCGCTTTGCCAGCTGGCCCTGATACTGCCCGCGCACGCCGTCGATGGTCACCTGCACCGGTCCACTGCCCTGCGCCGGGGCCTGCATGGTCACCTGCTGCTGGCTGGATTCGCCCTTCTCGTAGCGACGGGTGTTGCCGTCGTCTTCGTACAGGGTGTACTGCGAGCGGCCCTGCGGATACAGGTCGAAGGTGACCTCATCGAGCGGCTTCTGCCCGTCGTACAACATCTCCGGGTACATCGGCACGATGGCACCGGCGCGCACGAACAGGGGAATGGTGGCCAGGTCGACCGGGCGGTCCAGCTGGCGGCCTTCGGCACCGACCTGCAGCGCGCGGCCATCCCAGTAATCGATCCAGCGCCCCTGCGGCAGGTGGATATCGCGGCGCCATCCCCGGCTGGCCGCCTGGCTGCGGTAGACCGGCGCCACCAGCAGGTCGCGGCCGAGCAGGAACTGGTACTTGTAGGTTTCGTTCCAGGCGTTGGGGTCCTGCGGGTAATCCCACATCAGCGCGCGCAGGATCGGCGCGCCGGTAGTGGCCGCGTCATGTGCCAGCCCGTACATGTACGGGGTCATGCGCATTTTCAGCTTGAGGTAGTCACGGTTGACGCTGCGGTAGGGCTCGTCGAACCACCACGGATGCTTGCGCGCACTCCCCGACCAGCCGGACATGCCCATCAGTACCGGGGTGAAGCTTTTCCACTGCAGGTCGCGGGTGAAGGTTTCGGCACTGCCACCGAAGATCGCATCCACGTCGCCGCTGGCATAGGCCATGCCCGAGAGGCCGGAACCGACCAGAGTGGGAATGTGCCAGCGGATGTAATCCCAGCTGCTGCTCTGGTCGCCCGTCCAGGCCACCGCGTAGCGTTGGATACCGGCCCAGCCCATTACCGTCCACAGGAACGGTCGCGAATCGGAGTTGTGCAGGATGCCGTTGAATGCGGACTGGTTGGCATCCATCGCGAACTGGTGGCCCTTGCCGGTCCAGGCCACGTCCAGCTTCTGCACGCGGCTGCCGGCGGTACCCACTTCCCAGGCGATCTTGTCCACGCAGTTTTCGGTCCACAGCCCGGTCTTGAAGCCGTAGCCGGCCAGGCCCTTCACCGTTTCCGGCAAGGCCTTGTAGCCGCAGCCGTAGCCATCGTTGGGCAGGATCCAGCCGCCGGGCATGTCGTGCTCGCGGTACTGCCTGGCTACGCTGTCGACCACGTCCGGGGTGGTGCCGGTGGGGCCATCGCGCCAGCCTTCCGGCACGCTGCCGGGCTTCTTGATGTTGTCGCCATCGTTGTAGCAGTCGGCATCGCCGTACGAGAACGCCCAGCGCGGCAGCAGTGCGGCGCGCCCCGTCAGTGCGGTGTAGCGGTCCAGCAGCGCGGGCAGGCCCGCGCCAACGAAGTAGTACGCATCAAAGCGATCCTCGCGGTGCAGCAGGATGGCCTGGTCCGCCTGGCGCAGGTCGTAGCTGCCATCGCTCCAGGTGTTGCGCAGCATGCCCCAGCCGCGGGAGCTGAGCAGCATCGGCGCCGGGTTGGGGCGATCGCCCTCTTCCCAGCCGCCGGAATACGACACCTCCAGCTCACGCCCCTTGAAGGCGAAGCGCCCGTTCTGCTGGCCACCGCCGACGAACTGTTCGTCGGCCTGGCTGCTCAGCACCTGCACGCTCTGCGCGGTGTCCAGGTCCAACGGCTGCAGTTCGCGCCACAGTGGCAGGTCCTTGCCGGCCTCGCGCCGGTCCAGTGCAAGGCGCAGCGGCTGGCGCTGGATGTGCAGCACCATCGCATCGGTGCGGATGCGTACTTCGTCGCCATCTTCTTCCAGCTGGAACGGCACGGGAGCCGTCGGCTGCGGCAGCACGATGGGGGCAGCCTTGTCGCCGGCCGGCTGCAGGCTGCCGGTGCGGCTGGCCTGTACGCGCAGCAGGTCGGTGCGCAGCAGGTCCACGCGCACGCTCATGCCGGTATCGGTGGTCAGGGTCCAGGCAGTGGCCGACGCTGCCGGCTCGGCACGTAACGCGCTCAGGTTGCCCGCTGGTGCGGCCAGCGCTGGCGTGGCGGCCAACAGCGCCAGAACAGAGGTAGCCAGTACGGTGCGTCGACAACGGGTAACCACTTCGCCCCCAAGGCCCGCGCTTGGCGGGTGTCCGAAACCAGTGCGGCCGACTATGGGGCAGGCGATCGAAAGATGTCAAGAAATTGAAAAGGAAAAATATTAGGAATTCTACCAAAACGAAAGATGATGCGAAGCACCACTTTCTTTCTGCCCGCTGAATGGGTGAAATTTCCTTTGTCCAGCGAAGGGATAGCGACGTGAATTCCGGCAGAGACCGACATTTCGAATGAAAACTGTGATCGAGACATCTTATTTTAATCTTTCGATATTTGACATTTCGAAAGAAAACGCTGATCGTGCGGTCGCCCAACAGGAATAGCGAATGGACGTCACTCTGCTCCCCGATATGCCCACCTGGCAGCGCCTGGGTGGCGCGCACACCGCTGAAGAGATCGCGCAGCAACCGGCGCTGTGGTTGGCATTGGCCGACGTGTTGGAGGGCGCCCGTGAACGCATCGATGCGTTCCTGGGTGACGCGCTGCGCCGGCCCGGGCAGCGGGTCATCTTTACCGGTGCTGGCAGTTCGGGCTTCATCGCCGAGATGGTCGCCGACCAGATCAATGCGCAGTGGCCGGCAGACGTCCGTGCCATCCACACCACTACCCTGCTCACCCATCCGGCGCTGTACCTGCAGCGCGACCGCCCGACCCTGCTGGTGTCGTTCGGGCGCAGCGGCTCCAGCCCGGAAAGCGTGGCGGCGGTGGACCTGGTGCGGGCGCAGGTGGACGACGCACGCTTCCTGGACATCACCTGCAACGCCGACGGCGCGCTGGCCCAGCGCGGCCAGGGCCGCGGCGATACCCTGTCGCTGCTGATGCCGCCGGCCAGCTGCGACCGTGCCTTCGCCATGACCAGCAGCCTGAGCTGCATGCTGCTGGCTGCGTTGAGCGTGTTCGATGGCGCGTTATGGGCCGAGCGCATTGCGCGCCTGCGCAGCCTGGCCGAGCGCGGTACGCAGGCGCTAGGCAAATGGGACGCCCCGGTCGCAACGCTCGCGCGCGCCGATATCTCGCGTGTGATCTACCTGGGCAGTGGTCCACTGGAAGCAACGGCGCGCGAGGCAGCGCTGAAGGTGCTGGAACTCACCGCCGGCCGGGTGCTGGCGCTGGCCAACAGCCCGCTCGGGTTCCGCCACGGGCCAAAATCCACGCTCGACGGCACCACGTTGGTGGTGGTGCTGCGCAGCGCGCAGCCGCTGGCGCGACGCTACGAGCAGGACCTGCTGGAAGAGCTGCGCCGCGACGGCATCGCCGCGCGCGTGATCTCGGTCGGCCCGGCCGGCGGCGACGGTGCCGACGGCGATTTCCTGCTGGATGTACCTGCCCTGCCCGACCCGTGGCTGGCTCCGCTGTGGCTGGTGATGGCGCAGTGCTTCGCGCTGCAGCGTTCGGCCGCGCTCGGGCTGACCCCGGATAATCCCTTCCCGGATGGCACGGTCAACCGCGTGGTGCAGGGCGTGACGATCCACGCCCATGGCTGAGCACCGCATGCAGACCTGGTACGGCATCGATATCGGCGGCACCAAGATCGAACTGGTGGCCTGCGACGCTGCGCTGAACGTGCATTACCGCCAGCGCGTGGCGACGCCCACGAATGACTTCGCCGCCTTTGTGGCTGCCGTCGGCCAGCTGGTCGACGACGCGGATGCCGCGCTGGGCACGCGTTCCGTTGCCGTAGGCCTTGGCCTGCCCGGCGTGCGCGATCGCGACAGCGGCCGCCAGTTGAGCGCCAACGTGCCCGCGCTGAGTGGCCGCGCGGTGGGGCATGACCTGGAAGCACGACTGCAGCGCCCGCTGGCACTGGGCAACGATCTGCAGTGCTTTGCATTGTCCGAAGCACACGACGGCGCCGCCGCCGGTTACCCCAGCATGTTCGGGGTGATCCTCGGCACCGGCGCAGGCGGTGGCTATTGCCTGGACGGCAAGCTGGTGGCCGGCAACAACGGCATTGCCGGCGAATGGGGCCACTGGAGCCTGCCGGCCACCCTGCAGCTGCGCCATGACCTCCCGCTGCTGGACTGCGGCTGTGGCCTGCGCGGCTGCCTGGAGCGCTATGTCTCCGGCAGCGGCCTGGCGTTGATCCATGAACGCCATGGCGGCCTGGCCTGCGACGCCACCGCCGTGGTGGAGCAGGCGCAGGCCGGCGATCCGATCGCGCTGCAGGCACTGGCCATCCACCGCGACCTGCTCGGCTACAGCTTCGCCAGCCTGATCCTGGCGCTGGACCCGCACGTGATCGTGCTGGGCGGCGGGCTGTCGAAGCTGGAGCAGTTGTACCGCGACCTGCCTGCCGCCATTGCGCCCTACCTGTTCAACGGGGTGCGCGTGCCGCCGATCCTGCCGCCGGCCTTCGGCGATGCCGGCGGTGCACGCGGCGCGGCGCTGCTGGCGCGCCAGCACCATCCCGCGCACTGAGTCCTTTCTTTCCGTTCCGCTGCACCTGGAGTGTTGCCATGTCCGCCGTCCAATCGTTGATCGACGCCCATCGCCAGGGCCGGCCCGTTGGCCTGTACAGCGTGTGCTGCAGCAACGAGCAGGTGCTGCTGGCCGCCATGCAGGTCGCGCGCGCGCACGGTACCGTGCTGCTGATCGAAGCCACCTCCAACCAGGTCGACCAGTTCGGCGGCTACACCGGCATGACCCCGCCGCAGTACCGCGATTACGTGTTGCAGCTGGCGCGCAGCCAGGGCTTCCCGGCGGAGCGGCTGATCCTGGGCGGCGACCATCTCGGCCCGAACGCCTGGCAGAAGGGACCGGCCGAGGTCGCGATGGCCAATGCACGCACCCTGATTGCCGCCTATGTGGCCGCCGGCTTCCACAAGATCCACCTCGATTGCAGCATGTCCTGCGCCGATGACCCGACCCCGCTGCCGGATGCGATCGTGGCCGCGCGCTCAGCCGAACTTGCGCGCATCGCCGAACGCACCGCCGCGGAGAACGGACTGCCGCCACCGGTGTACGTGATCGGTACCGAAGTGCCGGTGCCTGGCGGCGAAGCGTCGTTGCAAGGCGGGTTGGCCGTGACCACGCCCACCGCCGCCGCCATCACGCTGGCGATCCATCGCGAGGCGTTCTCCACACCGGATCTGTTGCCCGCCTGGGAACGCGTGATTGCGATGGTGGTGCAGCCCGGCGTGGATTTCGACCACAGCAGCGTGCACCACTATGACCCGGCTGCCGCCCGCGAGCTGTCCGCGTTCGTGGAAACCCAGCCGCGCATCGTGTTCGAAGCGCATTCCACCGATTACCAGACCGAAGCCGGCCTGCATGCGCTGGTGCGCGACCACTTCGCCATCCTCAAGGTCGGGCCGGCGGCGACGTATGCGTTCCGCGAAGCGGTGTTCGCGCTGGCGATGATCGAGCGCGAGCTCCTTCCCGCTGCGGAAGCGTCACGGATCATCGACGTGCTGGACCGCTGCATGCTCGACAAGCCGGGCAGCTGGGCCAGCTACTACCAGGGCGACGCGCACGAGCAACGCCTGCTGCGCGCCTATTCCCTGAGTGACCGCAGCCGCTACTACTGGGGTGAACCGTCCGTGCAGGCCGCGCTGGCCACCCTGATCGACAACCTCACCCGCCATGCCCCCCCGCTGATGCTGCTCAGCCAGTACCTGCCCGAACAGCTGCGCGCCGTGCAGGCCGGTGAGCTGGCGGCCGAACCGCTTGCGCTGATCCGGCACAAGGTGGGGCTGCGCTTGGCCGAGTACGCCCGGGCTTGCGCTCGCAATGCGTTCGGCGCAGATAACGAAGCTTTTTCTGCGACGGAGCTTTCGGAACGGTAAGCTTCGGCTTTCCTTCCGAACGGAATCGCCCCCATGCGCAACACACGGCAGCGCCGCCAACAGATCCTGCAGTTGCTGGTCGAACACGGCAACGTGCAGGTCAGCGAACTGGTGGAGCGCTTCGGCGTCTCGGCAGTGACCATCCGCGCCGACCTCACCCACATCGAAGCGCAGGGCCTGGCCACGCGTACCCACGGCGGCGCCACCCTGGTGCGCAAGCCGCCGCTGGAGCAGGATATCCATGAGAAGGACACCCTGAACCTGCCGCTGAAGGACAGCATCGGCGCGCATGCCGCGCGACTGGTGCGGGCCGGCGACAACATCATCATCGATTCGGGTTCGACCACCATGACCCTGGCACGCCACCTGCGCGAACACCGCGACGTGACGGTGATGACCAACGGCCTGAACATCGCCTGGGAGCTGGCCAACGCACCGGGCGTGGAACTGCTGCTCACCGGTGGCCTGCTGCGCAAGCAGTCGCTGTCGCTGCAGGGCAGCCAGGCCGAAGCCAGCCTCAACACCTACAGCTTCGACACCCTGTTCCTGGGCGTGGACGGGCTGGACCTGCAGTTCGGGCTCACCACCCACCATGAAGCCGAGGCCCGCCTCAACCACCGCATGGTGGAGCGCGCACGCCGCGTGGTGGTGCTCACCGACGCCTCCAAGTTCGGCCACGTCAGCCTGCACCGCATCGCCCGCCTGGACCAGGTCCACACCATCATCACCGACGCCAGCATCGATGCAGAGTACCTGGAAGGGCTGCAGAAGCTGGGCATCGAAGTGATCATTGCCGAGTCGCCGCCTTGAACCCGGTTTCCACCCTGCATGGCCGCGTGCTGACCCCGTTCGGGTGGGTGCGCGGCGACATCGCCTTTGACCAGCGCATCGTGTCGATCAACAGCGCCCACGCCGACCCCCGTGGCGATGACGAGGTGCCGCTGATCCTTCCCGGTTTCATCGACCTGCACGTGCATGGCGGTGCCGGGGTGGACATCATGCAGGGCGGGGATACCGCGCAGACGGTGGCGCGCGCGCACGCGCGGCATGGCACCACCGCGCTGCTGGGCACCACCATGACCGCCGAGGCGGACGACATCGTGCGTGCGCTGCAGGGCCTCTCCACCGCGATTGCGCAGCGCGACAGCGGCATGGCGCGTGTGTTGGGCGTGCACCTGGAAGGCCCGTTCATCAGCGCCGAGCGCCTGGGTGCGCAGCCGCCGCTGGTGGTGGAAGCCACGCTTGAGGATGTGCGCCGCCTGCACGCCATCGCGCCGATCAAGGTGCTGACCCTGGCGCCGGAGATCGGCCAGCACCTGGCATTGATTCCCGCGTTGAGCGAACTTGGCATCCGTGTGCAGCTGGGTCACAGCGCCGGCAGTTACGGGGAGGGCGTGGCCGCGCTCGAGGCGGGCGCCGCCGGCTTCACCCACCTGTTCAACGGCATGACCGGCGTGGACCACTACCAGCCCGGCATCGCCACCGCAGCGCTGGCGCATGCCGAGTACGCCGAACTCATTCCCGACCTTCAGCACGTTCACCCCGGCGCGATCCGCACCGCGCTGCGCGCGATTCCGCGCCTGTATTGCGTGACCGACGCCACCGCTGCCACCGGCATGCCCGATGGCGAGTACGCGCTCGGCGTGCAGCGCGTGCACAAGTGCCTGGGCTGCGTCCGCCTGGAAAGCGGCTCGCTGGCCGGCAGCGCGCTGACCATGGACCAGGCCCTGCGCAACCTGGTTGCGCTGGGACTGGCGCTGGATGACGCATCCAACCGTGTTTCACGCTACCCCGCCGACTATCTGGGCCTGGATGACCGCGGCCGCCTGCAGCCCGGCGCGTGGGCGGATCTGGTCGTGCTCGACCATGACCTGCACGTGCAGCAGGTGGTCGTGGAAGGCGAACGCATCGCGCTTGACTGAGTGATTCCGCGCCGCGTAACGGCGCGTTCCAACGTAGACAGGACCGCACCATGAACGACGCTTCCGCCGTGATGCCCGTGCCCGCTTCCGCCAATGCGCCGCGTTGGCCGGTGCGCTATCTGCTCTTCATCGGCGGCATGGGCGGCCTGCTCTATGGCATCGACATCGGCATCATTGCCGGCGCGCTGCCCTACCTGGAAGCCACGGCCACCGCCAGCTGGCATCTCACCACCCAGCAGCTCGGCTTCGTGGTGGCGGCGGTGCTGCTGGGCAGCGTGCTGTCCTCGTTGTTCGCGGGCGCGGTGGCCGACCTGATCGGCCGGCGCGGCACGATGTTGCTGGCCGGGGTGCTGTTCACCGCGAGCATTCCGGTGATGGCGCTGTCCGAAGGCTATGGGCCGCTGTTGATGGGGCGCCTGCTGCAGGGCATCAGCGGTGGCCTGATCGGCGTGGTGGTGCCGCTGTACCTCGCTGAGGTATTGAGTCCCGAACGGCGCGGACGTGGCGCGGCGATGTTCCAGCTGCTGCTCACCATCGGGCTGGTGCTGGCGGCGGTGATCGGGCTGTACCACGCGCACAGCGTGGATGCTGCCGCGGCCGCGGTGCGCCACCTGCCCGGCGAGGAGCAGCAGCGCCTGTTGTTCGCGGTGAAGGACCATGCCTGGCGCACCATCTTCTGGAGTTGCCTGCTGCCCGGGGTGGTGTTCACCGGCGGCGCGCTGTTTATCAGCGAATCGCCCCGTTGGCTGGTGCGGCGCGGCCGGATCGGGAAAGCGCGTAGTGCCCTGCAGCGCACGGTCGCGCCTGCGGAGGTGGAAGCCACGCTGTCGCGGATGCAGGCGCCCGACGCACCGGCCAGCGACGGCACGCCCGCCAAGCGCGATCCACTGCTGAGCCGCCGCTATGTGTGGCCTTTCGTACTGGCCTGCCTGGTGCTGGCCTTCACCCAGGCCACCGGCATCAACTCGGTGCTCGCCTATGCGGTGAACATCCTCAACCAGGCCGGGCTTCCTGGCGCGGTGGCCAACTGGGCCGATGTCTCGATCAAGCTGCTCAATGCGCTGATGACCATCGTCGCGCTGGTGCTGGTGGATCGCAAAGGCCGCAAGTTCCTGCTGATGCTGGGCACCGGCGGCATCACCATCGCCCTGCTCGGTGCGGCCCTGCTGTTCGTGCGCAGCGAGCATGGGCGGCTGGATGTCCAGGCCGCGCTGCAGCAGCAGGTGTACCGGCAGTCACTGTCGCTGCCGATGGATGCCGCGCAGTGGCGGCGGCTGGATGGCAACGCCGACGGGCAACCGCTGCAGCTCACGGTGTCCTACGCCTACGGCGGCTTCAGCAACGTGCGTTCGCTGCGCAGCGACAATCCCATCGATGCCACGCTGCAGATCCGCCGCGAAGACGCGGTCTCGGCCGACAGCGTGATCGGCGCGTTCTTCCGCCGCATCCACCTCAATCCGTTCCCGGACCCGGCCGCCGCCGTGCAGGCACCGCTGGTGATCGAACGCGCGGTCATCGGCCCGGTGCCCTCGCCTACCCACGGCTGGCTGGTGGCCAGCTGCATCCTGCTGTTCGTGGCGTTCTTCGCGGTCGGCCCGGGCGTATGCGTGTGGCTGGCGCTGTCGGAGCTGATGCCCACCCGCATCCGCTCCAACGGCATGAGCATCGCGCTTCTGCTCAACCAGTTCGTGTCCACCGTGATCGCCGCGATCTTCCTGCCCACCGTGGGCCACCACGGCTACGCCAGCATGTTCTTCTTCTGGGCGGGTTGCACGCTGCTGTACTTCCTGGTGGCCGCATTCCTGCTGCCGGAAACCAAGGGCAAGACGCTGGAGGAGATCGAAGCGCGGTTCCGCTAGACAGCGCTACGGTCGCCCGGTGAGCCGGGTAACCAGCGCGGCGGCTTCGTCTGCCTCAAGGCCCGAGGTCATCATGCTCTCGCCGAAGGGGCCGCTGAGGGTTGCCCGGGAGATCGGTTCGCCATCGACGGTGAGCACCATCGTCCGTCCGACCAGGCGCTCGGTGGCGCTATGGATGCGCGGCGCGGCGGCCTCGGTGAACGCGTAGTACACGGTGGCCTTGCCTTCCGCGTCGAGCGCCTGGTGCACCCGGGCAATAGCGCCCGTTGTGAACACGGGCGGATTGGCGAGTTTGACAGTCTCCCCATCGGCGAAGCGCACCTCGACGCCCGGCTTGCCGTCTTCGGCGACCGGGCGCATTTCGATGCGTACATCGGTGCGCGGCGGGTTGCCCTGCGCAGCAGGGGTCAGCCCCGCCTTTTCGTCCTGGTTGCATGCCGTGACCAGCAGCAGGCTGGCTGCTGCCAGGCACCATCGCCATCCGTTGCGCATTGCGATACTCCCGTTGTTTCGAGCATTGTGGCCCGAACCGGGGCGTTCAACGCAACCTGCGCAGCCGCAGTTCCGGAGCCTGGCTAATGACGGTGTTCCTGGGAGGAGGTCCAACCGCGATGCCAGGCCTACGTCCTGTGCAGGCCATGGCAAGGTTCACGGCGCCCGGGCGCAGACCCACAGCATGGCCTCCTGCAGGCCGGACCGGCGCAGCGCCCTCACGGCGGCGTCCAGAGTCGCCCCGGTGGTCATCACATCATCCACGAGGACCAGCCGGGCCGGCGGGCTCGCCCGCACGGCGAAGGCGCCTTTAAGGTTCTGGCGACGCGCGTCGGCGTCCAGCGTGGACTGGGCCAGGGTCGCCCGGCTGCGGCACAGCCCGGTCCACAGCGGCAACTGCAGCCCCCGCGCCAGCGGGCGGGCCAGTTCCCGGGCCTGGTCGTAACCCCGCTCACGCAGCCGACGACCATGCAGCGGCATTGGCAGCAGCGGGTACTGCGCGAAGTGCGGCACTGCGTGCAGCATCAGCTGCGAGAGCAGCCGCCCGGCGGCCAGGTCCTGGTGGAACTTGAAGCGCAGCACCAGCCGGTCGATCGGCGGCGCATACAGGAAGGTCGCCGCCGCCCCGACCTGCCGCGGCGGTGCGGTCAGGCAGGCACCGCACACCTCGGCCGGTTCGTCCGGCGGCAGCGGCAGCGCGCACATCGGGCAGGCATGGTCGTTCCAGGGAAGCTCGGCGTAGCAGGCGGCGCACAGATCCAGACCGTCGTTTCCCGGATGGGCGCAGACCAGGCAACGCAGCGGCAGGCAGTGATGCCCCAACCAGCCCAGCGCATCGTAAACTTTTCGAAAGTCCATATGGTTGACAGCCTCCTTCAACCTCACCAGACTGCCGCCCCTTCGTTCCCCAATCTGTCAGGACACTCCCATGGCTTCTGTCATCCGCCACGACTGGCACCCCGAGGAGCTGCTGGCGCTGTTCAACCTGCCCCTCCCGGAGCTGCTGTACCGGGCGGCGGCCGTGCACCGGGAGCACTTCGATCCCACCGAGGTGCAGGTCTCAACCCTGCTCTCGGTCAAGACCGGCGGCTGCCCGGAAGACTGCGCGTACTGCCCGCAGGCCCAGCGCTACGACACCGGGGTGAGCGCGCAGAAGCTGATGGCCACCGACGACGTGGTCGCCAAGGCCCGCCTGGCCAAGGCCGCCGGGGCCTCGCGGTTCTGCATGGGCGCGGCGTGGCGGTCGCCCAAGGACCGCGACATCCCCAAGGTGGCGGCGATGATCCGCGAGGTGAAGGCACTGGGCCTGGAAACCTGCGCCACGCTGGGCATGCTGGACGGCGCGCAGGCCATGGCCCTGCGCGAGGCCGGGCTGGACTACTACAACCACAACCTGGATACCGCGCCGGATTACTACGACTCGATCATCCACACCCGCCAGTACCAGGACCGGCTGGATACGCTGCAACACGTGCGCCAGGCCGGGCTGAAGACCTGCTGCGGCGGCATCGTCGGCATGGGCGAAACCCGTGCGCACCGCGCCGGCCTGCTGCTGGCGCTGGCCAACCTGCCCGCGCACCCCGATTCAGTGCCGATCAACCGGCTGGTGCAGGTGCCCGGCACGCCGCTGCATGGCAGTGCCGAACTGGACCCGTTCGAGTTCGTGCGGATGATCGCCGTGGCGCGCATCGTGATGCCCAGGGCGATGGTGCGGCTGTCGGCGGGGCGCGAGGCAATGAACGATGAGCTGCAGGCGCTGTGCTTCCTGGCCGGGGCCAACTCGATTTTCTACGGCGAAAAGCTGCTGACCACCGGCAACCCGGACACCGAACGCGACCTGGCCCTGTTCAGCCGGCTGGGCTTGCGCCCGATGGCGGTGCAGGTGGATGCGTCCGGGCATGACCACCCCGGTACCGTGCATGCCGATATCACCGGGGGCGGTGGCTGCGGACAAGCGGCCTGAGCCCTTCCCCGGGCGGTGCAGCGAAGCGCCCGGCAACCGGGTACGCTAGCTGCCCTGCCTGCCCATGACAGTGACCACCATGGCCCGTCCCGACCTGCACGACCGCATCCAGTCCCAGCGCAAGCTCAGCGACGCGCAGGGCCGCATCCGCGTGCGCCGCACGGTGACCCGGCGCGATGGCGTCCGCCTGGAGGTCAATGGCCAGTGGCTTACCGGCTTCTGCAGCAACGACTACCTGGGCCTGTCCCAGCAGTTCGGCGTGGTCAGCGCGTTGCAGGACGCCGCCGCGCGCGAAGGCGCCGGGGCGACCGCCTCGCACCTGATCTGCGGCCACCATGCGCTGCATGAAGCGCTGGAACAGGAAGTGGCCGACTGGTTGGGCTACCCGCGTGCACTGCTGTTCGGCAGCGGCTTTACCGCCAACCTGGCGGTGCAGCAGGCACTGCTCAGCGAAGAAGACGATGTGTGCGTGCAGGACCGGCTCAACCACGCCAGCCTGCTTGATGCCACGCGCCTGGCCGGGTGCCGGCTGCGCCGCTACCCGCACCTGGACACCGAGGGCGCGCTGCGCCAGCTCAAGCACGCGCCCGATGGCGCGGCGATGCTGGTCACCGATGGTGTTTTCAGCATGGATGGCGACATCGCCCCGCTGCGTTCGTTGTCGCTGGTGGCGCGCATGCAGGAAGCGGTGTTGTACGTGGACGACGCGCATGGCGTGGGCGTGATCGGCGAGCATGGCCGCGGCTGCGTGGCCGACGCCGGGCTGGGCGTGGCTGACGTGCCGCTGCAGCTGGTCACGCTGGGCAAGGCACTGGGTGGCAGCGGCGCGCTGGTGGTGGGCGACGAGGCGATGATCCAGCACCTGGCCGAAACCGCGCGCCCCTACATCTACACCACGGCGGTGCCGCCGGCGCAGGCTGCTGCGGCATTGGCCGCCGTGAAGCTGGCACGGCGCGACGACTGGCGCCGCGAAAGACTGGCCGAACTGGTCGGCGTATTCCGCGCCGGCGCGCGCCAGCATGGGCTGGAACTGATGCCTTCCGATACGCCGATCCAACCGCTGCTGTGCGGCGCCGAATCGACGGTGATGGGGTTGTCGGCGGCGCTGGAGGCAGCCGGTTTCCTGGTCAGCGCAATCCGCCCGCCGACCGTTCCGGAAGGCAAGGCGCGCCTGCGCGTAACGCTGTCTGCGCTGCACACCGTGCCGGAAGTGCGTGCGCTTACCGATGCGATCGCCCACGCACGCGACCAGGTGCTGCGCCAGCAGACGCTGGATGCGCTGAGCGCGTGATGCACGGCGGTCGGGTGTGAGGATGCATATCGAGGTGATCGGCAGCGGGCCGGCGCTGGTCCTGATCCACGGCTGGGCCCTGCACGGCGGCGTATTCGCGCCGCTGGTGGAGCGCCTGTCGGCGCAGTTCGAGCTGCACCTGGTCGACCTGCCGGGACACGGCAACAGCCGCGACGATGCCACCCCGCTGCGCCTGCCATTCGTGGTCAGTGCGATTGCCGGCGCGACTCCGCCGGCCGTGTGGTGCGGCTGGTCGCTGGGCGGCCTGTTCGCGCTGCATGCGGCGGCCACGCTGCCCAAGGTGCGTGGGCTGGCGATGATCGCGGCCACGCCGTGCTTCGTGCGCGGCGAGAGCTGGCCGCATGCGGTGGAAACGGCGGTCTTCGAGCAGTTCGGGCAGGACCTGGCGCAGGACTATCGCGGCACGCTGGAGCGCTTCCTGGCCCTGGATGCGATGGGCTCCGAACACGCCCGGCAGGAACTGCGCACGCTGCGCGCAGCGTTGGTGGCGCGCGGTGAGCCGACCCCGCAGGCCCTGCAGGAGGGCCTGCGTCTGCTGGAACATACCGACCTGCGCGGTGCCCTGCCCGGCCTGCCCGTGCCCAGCCTGTGGTTGGCCGGGCAGCGCGATCGGCTGGTCCCGGCGCGGGCGATGCAGGCCGCTGCCGCGCTGGCACCGCGTTCCAGCGTGCATGTGGTGGCCCATGGCGGACACGCGCCGTTCCTGGGCCATACCGACGAGGTGGCGACGCAGCTGCAACACTTCGTTGCCTCGCTTTCCTGACCGACCCACGCGCGCATCGCCGATCATGTACGCCTGTCCCCTGTTACGGAGCTGATGCATGGACCTTGGAATCGCCGGCCGCTGGGCCCTCGTCTGCGCCGCCAGCAAGGGTCTGGGACTCGGCTGCGCACGCGCCCTGGCGCGCGAAGGGGTGAATGTGGTGATCGCCGCCCGCGGTGAGGAAGCCCTGGCCCGCGCTGGTGACGAACTGCGGGCGCTGCCGGGCGCCGCCAAGGTGGTCACGGTGGTCGCCGATGTCGCCACCGAGACCGGCCGCGCTGCCGCGCTGGCCGCGTGCCCCCAGGTGGATATCCTGGTCAACAACGCCGGCGGGCCGCCTGCTGGCGACTTCCGCCAGTTCGAGCGCGAGGACTGGATCGCCGCACTTGACGCGAACATGCTGGCGCCGATCGCGCTGATCCGTGCCACGGTGGACGGCATGATCGAACGCGGCTTCGGCCGCGTGGTCAACATCACCTCCTCTGCAGTGAAGGCACCCATCGACATCCTCGGCCTGTCCAATGGCGCGCGCTCGGGCCTGACCGGCTTCGTGGCCGGGCTGGCGCGCCGTACCGTGGCCCACAATGTCACCCTCAACAACCTGCTGCCCGGCCAGTTCGACACCGACCGGCTGCGCGGCAACTTCGCCTACATGGCCCAGCAGCAGGGCGTGGATGCCGGGCAGATCGCCGAGCGCAGGCGCACTCACATTCCGGCCGGGCGCTTCGGTACCGCCGATGAGTTCGGCGCGGCATGCGCGTTCCTGTGCAGCGCGCAGTCGGGGTACATCACCGGGCAGAACCTGTTGATTGATGGCGGGGCTTACCCCGGCACGTTTTGAGTTTCCGGCGCACGACCAACGGTCGTGCGCTACCGCATAGTGAGCCTTACATGACCGCCAGCTTCGATCCCCAGCACGTCCGCCGCGCGTTTTCGCGTGCAGCCAGCAGTTACGACGCCGCCGCCGCCCTGCAGCGCGAGGTGGAAAAGCGGCTGCTCGAATCTCTGGACTATCTGGAAAACCGGCAGCCGGAGGTGGTGCTGGACGTGGGCAGCGGCACCGGGCACGCCAGCGCGGCCATGAAGAAGCGCTGGCCGAAGGCGCAGGTGATCGCGCTGGACATGGCCGAGCCGATGCTGCGCGAGGCGAAGAAGCAGGCCGGCTGGTGGAAGCCGTTCACCCGCGTGTGCGGTGATGCGCAGGCGCTGCCGCTGCGCGATCAGAGCGTGGATGTGATCTACAGCAACCTCTGCCTGCAGTGGGTGGAGGACCTGCCCTCGGTGTTCGCCGGTTTCCGCCGCGTGCTCAAGCCGGGCGGGCTGCTGGTGTGTTCCACGTTCGGGCCGGAAACGCTGATCGAGCTGCGTGATGCGTTCGCCAGCGCCGACGATACCCCGCACGTGAGCCGGTTCCCGCCGATTGCGCAGTTCGGCGATGCGCTGATGATGTCCGGCTTCCGCGACCCGGTGCTGGACCGCGACCTGTTCACGCTCACCTATTCCGACATGGATGCACTGATGCGCGAGCTGCGCGCCATTGGCGCAACCAATGCACGCCAGGATCGCCGGCATACGTTGACCGGGCGCGGCCGGTTCGCGGCCGCGCGCGCCGCCTATGAACCGTTGCGCCGCGAAGACGGCACGCTGCCCAGCAGCTGGGAAGTGATCTACGCGCACGCTTGGGCGCCGGATGCGGGCGCGCCGATTCGCGAGCGCGGGCAGGATGTGGCCAGCGTGCCGGTGACGGCGATTCCGATCCGGCGCAAGACCACCTGACAGGCTGGCGTCTTGGCAGGGTTTCCGTGGGACACGCACGGCGTGTTGCTACGACGGGCGGAGATCCACGCCCTGCGTGGCTGCCCCGGGTCAGGAACCGTTGGCGGACGGGAACATGTCCCGATGGAAGAAATAGATTTCCTGCGCCAGGAACTTCCAGCTGGTGTGGAAGCTGCGGAAGCGCGTGCTCGGCGTTGACGAGGCCAGCGCATCGATGCCCAGTTCGCGGGCCAGGCGCAGCGCGCGCGCCATGTGCAGCGGGTCGCTGACGATGATCACCCGGCGCAGCCTGTGCTGGTCCATCAACAGGCGCGCCTCGACCAGGTTCTGGCGGGTGGTGCGCGAGGCGGTTTCGATCAGGATCGCGTCGTCCGGCACGCCCTGCTTCAACGCGTAACGGCGCGCCACCTGGGATTCGGAAAAGCGCGCGCCGGTGCCGCCGTAGCCGCCGGTGAAGATCAGCAGCGGCGCATACCCCTGCCGGTACAGATCCAGCCCATGCCGGATGCGCTCTTCGAACACCGGCGACGGTTTGGCATCGTAGGCCGCCGCACCCAGCACGATGATCGCATCGGCCTTGGCTGCCTGGTCACGCTCGCCTACCCAGACGATCCAGGCCGTCACGCACAGCAGCCACGCCGCCAGCAGCGTGCACAGCCGCCACAGCCAGCCCCCCAGCCCGACCCGTGCACGGCGGGTCATGCCGCGCGCCATCGCAGGGCGTCCAGGTCGACGTTGCCGCCGGACAGCACCACGCCCACCCGTTGCCCGGCAAACCGTGCGGGCTGGGACAGGATGGCTGCCAGGGCAATCGCCGAGGACGGTTCCACCACCTGCTTGAGCACCTGCCAGAGCAGGCGCATGGCCGCGACGGTGGCCACATCGTCCACGGTGACCACCTCGGCCGCGCCCTGCAGCAGCGCGAAGTTTGGCGCGCCGAGCGTACCGCGCAGCCCATCGCAGATCGTGTCGGGGGTGAAGTCCAGGCGCCGCTCGCCGGCGGCCAGCGAGCGGGCCGTATCGGCCGCACCCTCCGGCTCGGCCAGCACCAGATGCGTGCCCGGGCCCGCTGCCTGCAGCGCCAGCCGGGTTCCGGCCGCCAGGCCACCGCCGCCCACCGGCACCACCAGGGTGTCGAACGGGCCGTGGCTGCCCAGCAGCTCCAGGGCTGCAGTGCCCTGCCCGGCCATCACCCGCGCGTCGGCATACGGATGGACCAGGGCAGCGCCGGTGTCGGCCTCGACCTGGGCGCACATCGCCTCGCGCGCGGCAATGGTCGGGGCGCAACGCCACAGCGTGGCGCCGTGGCGCACGATGTTGGCCAGCTTGGCCGCCACCGCGCCCTCCGGCACCACCACATGACAGGCAATGCCCCGGGTGCGGGCGGCCAGTGCCAGCGCCGCACCGTGGTTGCCTGAGGAATGGGTGACCACCCCGCGCGCGGCAGTGGCCTCGGGCAGCGCCCAGACCGCATTGCAGGCACCACGGAACTTGAAGGCACCGCCGCGCTGCAGGTGCTCGGCCTTGAACGCGAGCCGCGCCCCGCTCAACGCGTCAAGCACCTGCGACTGCAGCACCGGGGTCACGCTGGCGTGCGGCGCGATCCGGGCGGCAGCGGCCAACAGGTCATCGGCACAGGGCAGGGATGAATCGGTCATGACACAAGATTAACGTGCCACGATGGCAACCGTTCATCCGGCCCGGGCAAAGTTAAGGGCCGATTCAATGCGGCGGCCTGAAGCTGGGCCCATACCCCAGGGGGACCCTTTCATGAAAATGCGCCTCATGCTTGCCGGCAGCCTGTTGCTGACGCTGTCTGGCTGCGCGACCTATGACTACGTGGGCGGCGGTGGTGGTGGCAACGGCTACTACCATGGCGCCCCGTCGGTGGAGTACCGCTATCCCGCCGGCTACCCGTATGGCTACGGCAGCGGCTACTACGGTGGTGGCGGCTATTACGGTTATGGCGGCTACGGTGGTTACAGCAACTACCCGATCTACCGGCCGTACCCGAACTACCGCCCGCCGCACCACCACCGCCCGCCGCCCCGCCCGGGCAACGGCAATGGTGGCCAGGTGCGCCCGCCGGACCGTCCGCGCCCGCCCTACAACGGCGGTTCGCCGTGGCGGAACATGGACTCGGTGGGGCGCCCACAGCGTCCGGACCGCCCGCCGCAGCAGCGCCCCCAGCCGCAGCAGCAACAGCGTCCGGTGAGCGTGCCGCAGTCCCGGCCCAACCCACCGGCGCAGCGGACGAACGGCTCACCGTGGCGGAACATGAATAAGTTGAACCAGCGCACAAATGAGAATTGAGAACGCTTGATTTTCACCCGCTTGGCAGTTCAATCTAGCCGGGTGGTGACGGCCCCGGTCGAAAAGTGACAAAAGCGACAAGGGGCGTCACATTGAGCTCTATGTCGATATCCGACAGGAACATCTGGATCCCCCCTGTTCCGGCCCTGTCGGATGTCGGCACCTACAACGCAGAAGGCCCCGCCAATGGCGGGGCCTTTTGTCTTCCGGGGGATAAAAACAGGGCCGACAGTCCCCCGACTGCCGGCCCTTCTGCTTCCCCGGGATGCGCATGGATCGGCCCCTGTTCCAATTCCGATCCGTAGCGCCTTTCGGCGCCTGCCATCCTGGGTGCTATTGGGTTATCTGCAGAGAACGTGCCAACTTTAGGGTTGATTGCGAATTTTTTTGCAGGCCCCCGTTCACGGACCCGGCGCGAACGGCGCTAAAATGACCACCGCGCCCTGTCCCAGGGCGGTTCCGGGCCGTACCGGCCCTGCCCAGAGCACCCCATGACCGATTCTTTCTACGGCTACGACGTCATCGTGATCGGCGGCGGCCATGCCGGCACCGAAGCCGCGCTGGCAGCTGCCCGCAGCGGCGTACGCACCCTGCTGCTGACCCACAACGTGGAAACCATCGGCGCGATGAGCTGCAACCCGGCCATCGGCGGGATCGGCAAGGGCCATCTGGTCAAGGAAATCGATGCCCTGGGCGGCGCCATGGCGAATGCCGCCGACCGCGCCGGTATCCAGTGGCGTACGCTCAATGCCTCCAAGGGCCCGGCCGTGCGCGCGACCCGCTGCCAGGCCGACCGCAACCTGTACCGGATGGCCATCCGTGGCATGGTCGAAGCGCAGCCGAACCTGACCGTGTTCCAGGCCGCCGTGGACGACCTGGTCATCGAAGGCGACGCCGTGCGTGGCGTAGTCACCCAGACCGGGCTGCGGTTCGATGCCCCGGCCGTGGTGCTCACCGCCGGCACCTTCCTGGCCGGCAAGATCCACGTTGGGCAGACCCAGTACGCCGCCGGCCGCATGGGCGACCCGCCGGCCACCACGCTGGCCGCGCGCCTGCGCGAGCGCCCGTTCGCGATCGACCGGCTCAAGACCGGCACCCCGCCGCGCATCGACGGCCGCTCGCTGGATTACAGCGTGATGGACGAGCAGCCCGGCGACGACCCGCGCCCGGTGATGTCCTTCCTGGGCAGCGTGGCTGAGCACCCGGCCCAGGTGAGCTGTTGGATCACCCACACCAGCGAGCACACCCACGAGATCATCCGCAGCGCGCTGCACCGCTCCCCGCTGTACAGCGGCCAGATCGAGGGCATCGGCCCGCGCTACTGCCCCTCCATCGAGGACAAGGTGGTGCGTTTTGCCGAGAAGGCCAGTCACCAGATCTTCGTCGAGCCCGAGGGGCTGGACGTGGTGGAGATCTACCCCAACGGCATTTCGACCTCGCTGCCGTTCGATGTGCAGCTGGCGCTGGTGCGCAGCATCCGCGGCTTCGAGAACGCGCACATCACGCGGCCGGGCTACGCGATCGAGTACGACTTCTTCGACCCGCGCGGGTTGAACAATACGCTGGAAACCAAGACGGTCTCCGGGCTGTTCTTCGCCGGGCAGATCAACGGCACCACCGGCTACGAGGAGGCCGCCGCGCAGGGCCTGCTGGCCGGCCTGAACGCCGCCCGCCGGGTGCGCGACGAAGCGGGCTGGTGCCCGCGCCGCGACGAGGCCTACCTGGGCGTGCTGGTGGATGACCTGATCACCCATGGCACCACCGAGCCGTACCGCATGTTCACCAGCCGCGCCGAGTACCGGCTGCAGCTGCGCGAAGACAACGCCGACGTGCGCCTGACCGGCATCGGCCGTGAGCTGGGCGTGGTTGACGACCGGCGCTGGGCAGCCTTCCAGGCCAAGCAGGAGGCGGTGGCGCAGGAATCGGCGCGCCTGCGTGCGCTGTGGGCGACCCCGGCCAACGCGCTGGGCCGCGAAGTGGAAGCCGCGCTGGGCGTGGCGGTCAGCCGCGAAACCAACGTGCTGGACCTGATCAAGCGCCCGGAACTGGATTACGCCAGGCTGATGCAGGTGCCCTCGCTGGGCCCGGGAGTGGCCGATGCGAAGGTCGCCGAGCAGGTCGAGATCGGGGTCAAGTACGCCGGCTACCTGGACCGCCAGCGCGAGGAGATCGAACGCCAGCAGCGCCATGAGAACACCGCGATCGATGCGGCCTTCGATTACGCCAGCGTGCGCGGGCTGTCGGCCGAAGTGCAGCAGAAGCTGGAGCGGGTACGCCCGCAGACCATCGGCCAGGCCCAGCGCATCCCCGGCATGACCCCGGCCGCGATTTCGCTGTTGCTCGTGCACCTGGAGCGCGCACGGCGCAGCCGGGTGGCGTAACCACGGCGGTATCATGGTGGCCTGCCTTGTGGAGCGTCACCATGTCCCCCCTCCGTCCCTTCCTCGATACCTTTCCCATCGTCGGCGAGCGCGCCTGGATCGACCCGGCCTGCACGATCATCGGTGACGTGGTGCTCGGCGACGATGTGTCGGTGTGGCCGGGCACGGTGATCCGCGGCGACGTCAACCATGTGCGGATCGGCGCGCGCAGCAACATCCAGGATGGCACCATCATCCATGTCAGCCACCACAGCCCCTACAACAAGGGCGGCTACCCCACCCTGATCGGTGAGGGGGTCACCGTTGGCCACGGCACCATCATCCATGCCTGCACCATCGGCGAGTACAGCCTGATCGGGATGGGGGCGTGCATTCTCGATGGTGCCACGGTGAGCCGGCACAGCTTCGTCGGCGCCGGCGCGGTGATCGGGCCGGGCAAAGTGGTCGGCGAAGGCGAGCTGTGGGTAGGCAACCCGGCGCGTCCGGTGCGTACGCTCAGCGAGCAGGAAATCGAGTCGCTGCACTATTCGGCCGACCACTATGTGCGGTTGAAGGACAAGTATTTGGGAATGTGACCCCGCACACGGTAAAGTCGGTGTCCGACCCAGGAAGCAGTCGAGAACCGCATGCCGTTGGCAGCCGTCCGGAGGGACGCGTGCGCATGAGCGCACCCATGCTGGATACCTACCGTGAAGTGATCACGCCCGAAGGCGTGCCACTGCACCTGCCGGCGGCCGGGCCGGTGCCGCGTGCGCTGGCCTGGGCCATCGACTTCATGATCCGCGTGGCCGCGCTGATGCTGCTGAGCATTCCGCTCACCCTGCTGGGCCAATTCGGCCAGGGCCTCTACCTGGGCCTGATGTTCCTGCTGATGTGGGCGTACACCATCGTGCAGGAAGCCTGCTGGGGCCGCACCCTGGGCAAACGGGCGATGAGCCTGCGCGTGGTGGCCCAGGACGGCGCGCCCATCGGCTGGATGGCCGCCATCACACGCAACCTGCTGCGCACCGTGGACATGCTGCCGTTCGGTTATGCGCTGGGGCTGCTGTCGAGCCTGTTCGACCGCAATGGCCGGCGGCTGGGCGACCTGGTAGCCGGCACCGTGGTCGTGCATGACAGTGCCCGGCCGGGGTCGGCCAGCGTGGCCATCGATACCGTGCTGGCGCCGCCGCAGCCGCTGCAGCCGGCCGAACAGGCGGCGATCATCGCATTCGCCGAACGTGCACCGCGTCTGTCCGGCCCGCGCCAGCAGGAACTGGCGGCGGTGGCCGCGCCGATCAGCGGTGGCCAGGGCCAGGTCGGCGTGCTGCGCCTGTATGCCATGGCCAACTGGCTGCTGGGGCGCCGATGAGGCAGGAACAGTTCGTGGCCCGCTACCAGGCCGAATGGCAGGCGCTGGAACGTTGGCTGGCGCTGCGCGGTGACCGGCCGCGGCATGCGCGCCGTTCGCCCGATCCGTCTGCGCTCAACGATGAAGACATTCCGCAGCACTACCGCCGGCTGTGCCAGCAGCTGGCGCTTGCGCGCAAGCGCGGCTACAGCCCGCAGCTGGTGGCGCGCCTGCAACTGCTGATGCAGCAGGGCCATGGCCTGCTGTACCGCACGCCGCCGCCGCGCTGGCGCCGCGCGCTGGAGTTCCTGCTGGCCGATTTCCCGCAGCTGGTGCGCAGCCAGGCGCGCAGCATGTGGGTGGCCACCGCGCTGTTCGTGCTGCCGCTGGTGGGAAGCTTCGCGCTGCTCCAGTGGCACCCGGATGTGATCCACATGCTGATGGACAACGGCGATATCGCTTCGCTGGAACGCATGTACGACCCGGCCTCGCCGAACCTGGGCCGCGACAGTGGCACGGACTGGATGATGTTCGGCTACTACATCATGAACAACATCAGCATCGGCCTGCGTACGTTCGCCAGCGGGCTGCTGGCCGGCCTGGGCACGGTGCTGGTGCTGCTGTTCAACGGGCTCACCATCGGCGCGGCGGCCGGCCACCTGCAGCACATCGGCCACGGCGATCCGTTCTGGCGCTTCGTCTGCGGCCATGGCGCGTTCGAGCTCACCGCCATCGTCATTGCCGGCGGTGCCGGCCTGCAGCTGGGCATGAAGCTGCTGGCGCCCGGCCGGCGCCGGCGCATCGATGCGCTGGTGGAAGGCGGCATCATCGGCGCCCGGCTGTGCTTGGGGGTCGCGGCGATGCTGCTGGTGGCCGCCTTCATCGAGGCGTTCTGGTCCTCCATTGCGGCCGTGCCCGCATGGGGCAAGTACAGCGTGGCCGCCGTGCTGTGGACGCTGGTGTTCGTGTGGCTGTGGCGCGGTGGTCGAGGGGACGGTCATGCGGATTGACCAGCTCAACGTCACCCTGCGCGCGCGTTCCGGATGGGAAGCGATGGAGCTGGGCACTGCCCTGGTGCGCCGGCACGCGCGGGCGATCTGGCTGCCGCTGGTCGCGGTGTCGTTGCCGTTGTTCGCCGTGATCAACGCCGTTGCATGGTGGGCCGATGCGTTCGGTTGGGCATGGCTGCTGATGTGGTGGCTCAAGCCGATATCGGACCGGATCGCGCTGTATGTGATCTCACGCGGCGTGTTCGGCGACGAACCACGTCCGTTGCAGACCCTGCGCGCGCAGCGGCACTGGGGTTGGAACGGGTTCTGGGGGTACCTCGGTTGGCGCCGTTTCAGCCCGTTCCGCTCGCTGCTGATGCCGGTGAACCTGCTGGAAGGCAGCGATGCCCCGCAGCGCAGCGTCCGGCGTCGCGCCGTGCTCGGCGGCACGTTCGGCCATGCCGTGCTGCTCACGCTGATGTGCATGGTGTTCGAGCTGGTGATCGTCAGCGGCTGCATCGCGGCGATCTTCCTGTTCGTCCCCCTCGAACTGCTGTCCGATTCGTGGCGCGCGGCGTGGGAGATGATGCGCGAGAACATGCCCGCATGGGCACAGCTGGGAGTGAATGCCCTGTTCTGGCTGGCGGCCACGTTGATCGGGCCGTTCTACGCCGGTGCCGGTTTCGCGTTGTACCTCAACCGCCGCACCGAGATGGAAGCATGGGACGTGGAAATCGCGTTCCGCCGCATGCGTGACCGCCTGCAGCAGGCGGCGCCGCTGCTGGTGCTGGCGCTGGTGCTGTGCTGGCCGATGGGCGGGCTGCGCGCGCAGGAGCCTTCAGAAGCGCCCAGTTGCGCCGTACCCACGGGTACCGATGACGACGCCGGTGACGGGGAAGAGGAAGACCCCGAGGCGGTGCCCGCCGACGATCCGTCCAACACCCCGGCGGTGATCTTCGGCGGCAGTGCCGACACCGCCGGCTTTCGCCAGGCCGTGCAGCGCGCCTACGAAGATCCGCTGGTGACGCCCACGCGTGAGGTGAAGCGCTGGGAGCGCACGCTCAGCGAGGCCGGGAAGAACAAGAAGGAGGATCCCAAGGCGAACGAGGACCGCAATCCCTTCGCACGCGGCCCGCGCCTGCCCGCGCAGATCGCCGAATGGATCCTGTGGGGCCTGGTCGGGCTGCTGGTGCTGGGGCTGATCGCTACCGCGCCGTGGTGGCTGCGCTGGCTGCGCGGTACCGGCGGGACACGACGCGGGACAGCCGAGCCGGTGGTCGAAGAAACGGTGGAACTGCCCGACGTGATTCCGTCGGATCCGGCCTCGCGCGCACGCGAGCTGTGGCAGCAGGGCCGTCCGCGCCAGGCACTGGCACTGCTGTACCGCGCCAGCGTGGAATCGATGAGCGAACGTGCCGGGGTGGTGCTGCCACCGGGCGCGACCGAAGCACAGTGCCTGCGCGCCTCGCGACGCATGCCGGTGGAGGCCGACCGCAGCCTGTTCGCGCGCATCGTGCGGGTCTGGCAGTACGCCGCCTACGCCGGGCGCCTGCCTGAGCCGGACGAATTCGACGCCCTGGCCACCACCCTGCAGACCCAGTTCCGGTGGCGCGCATGAGTGCCCGCCTGCGCTGGTTGATCGTACTGGGCGTGCTGCTGGTGCTGGGCGTGCCCTTGGCGATCCTGTTCCTGCGCAGCCATGAACGCGTGGTGCATACCGAGCACCTGCCGCCGCAGGGCGAAGCCAGCTACAACCCGCTGTACGTGTTGGGCCAGGCGCTGCGTGCCGATGGTATCACCGTGCATTCCAGCCCGCGCCTGGACCTGCCGCGCATGCAGCTCAAGCCGGCCGACACCGTGGTGTTGCTGCAGGACACCGCCGACGTGCCCGCCCCTGCCGCGCAGTCACTGCTCGCGTGGGTGGAACGGGGCGGCCACCTGCTGCTGCGCACGCCGCCGCTGTCCGATGACGAAGACGCCCCGCAGGGCCCGTTGCTGGATGCGCTGGGCGTGGATACGGAGTACTACGAGAGCGCCTGCAAGGCCTTCCACATTGCCGACGACCCGGGCCATGCCGAGTTCTGCAGTGGCCGCCGCTTCGGCGTGGACGTGCCCGACGGCATTCGTGTGGAGCGCGAATGGGGCGATGACGAGGGCCTGGTGTTCGCGCGGCTGCGCAGGGGCGATGGCAGCGTCGATGTGCTGTCGGACATGGAGTTCCTGAAAGGCACCCCGCGCAGCTTCGATGCGGCGGACCCCGAAGGCAGCCTGGCCGACGGCCTGCACGACATTGCCCACCGCGACCTGACCCGCCATGTGCTCGACCCGAACTATGCCGAAGGCACCGTCTGGCTGATCTACGGCTCGCGCCCGCCCACCCTGTGGTCGCGCCTCTTCTACCAGGGCTGGCCGGTGTGGGTGCCGCTGCTGCTGGCGCTGCTGGGCTGGCTTTGGCAGCGCGCACAGCGGCTGGGCAGCCTGCTGCCGGCGCCGGCCACCGAACGCCGCTCGCTGCTGGAACACGTGCGTGCCAGCGGCGAGCACCTGCTGCGCTATGGCAAGGCACCGCTGCTGTACGACGCCACCCGCCGCGCCTTCCTGGCCCGGCTGCGGCGGCGTGCACCCACCGCTGCCGCCCTCGGCGGCGAGGCGCAGGTGCATGCCATCGCCAGCCTGCTGCAGTGGCCGCATTCCCGTGTCCAGACCGCTTTGCAGGTGCCGCCATCGAAGGATGTGGCGGCCCTGCGTGAGCGCATCCGCCTGTTGATCCAGATGAGAAACCTGCTATGACCGATCAATCCGCCCCGCCGCCGTTGTCCCCGCCCGCGCTGACCGGCCAGAGCCTGGTCGAACGCGTCGATGCCGTGCGCGACGCCGTGGGCCGCGCCTTCATCGGCCAGCCCGAGGTGCTCGACCAGATCCTGATCGCGCTGCTGGCCGGCGGCCATGTGCTGATCGAAGGCGTTCCCGGGCTGGGCAAGACCCTGCTGGTGCGTGCCTTGGCGCAGGCACTGGAGCTGGACTACGGCCGTGTGCAGTTCACCCCCGACCTGATGCCCAGCGATGTCAGCGGCCATGCGGTGTATGACCCCAAATCGGAGAGCTTCAAGATCCGCCGCGGCCCGGTATTCACCAACCTGCTGCTGGCCGATGAGATCAACCGCGCGCCGGCCAAGACCCAGTCGGCATTGCTGGAAGTAATGCAGGAAGGCCAGGTCACCATCGAAGGCAAGGCGTTCCCCCTGCACCCACCGTTCCTGACGCTGGCCACGCAGAACCCGGTGGAGCAGGAAGGCACCTACCCGCTGCCCGAAGCGCAGCTGGACCGTTTCCTGCTCAAGGTGATCATCGATTACCCGGCACTGGAGGATGAGAAGCGCATGGTCGATGCGATCACCACCGGCCGCAGCGCGGCCGACTTCGACCTGTCGCAGGTGCCGCGCGTGCTCAATGCCGCCGAGGTGATCGCGTTGCAGCAGGCGACCGCGGCGATCACGGTGGATCCGGAAGTGGTGGATTATGCGGTGCGTATTGTTGCCGCCACCCGGCAGTTCCCTGGCATCGCACTCGGCGCCGGCCCGCGCGGCAGCATCGCGCTGGTGCGCGCGGCACGTGCACAGGCGGTGCTGGCCGGCCGCGACTTCGTCACCCCCGATGACGTGCGCGAGATCGCGCGGCCGGCGCTGCGACACCGTATTGCGCTGGCCCCCGAACTGCAGATCGAAGGCCAGTCGGCCGACGATGCGTTGACCGCATTGCTGGCCAAGGTGGAAGCGCCGCGCAAATGAGGCCAGGCACGCTGCTGCTGATCCTGCTGGTCGGCTGGGCACTGCTCGGGCTGCCGGTGGCGTTCGGCCTGCTGCCGGTGTCGGCATGGTGGGCTGTTGCGGCGGTGATCACGGTGCTGGCACTGGTGGACCTGCTGCGGCTGCGCGCGCAGCCCTCGCCCACCGTGCAGCGCGAACTGCCGGAGGCGTTGGCGTTGAACGTCGAGCGGCGTACCACGCTGCGCTTCGAATCCAGCCGTCGCCAGCGCGTGGAGGTGTTCGACCTGGTGCCGGGGGCATGGACGCTGCAGGGTCTGCCGCGTGCGTTGACGCTCAAGCCGCTGGTGGCCAGCAGCGTGAACTACACATTGACCCCGACCGCGCGCGGCCGCTTCGTGTTCGATGGCGTCCACCTGCGCCTGCATTCGCCGTGGCGGATGTGGCGCCAGCGCCGCCTGCTGCCGCCGGCACTGACCGTACGCGTGTACCCCAACTTCGCCCCGCTCACCCGCTTCGCGTTGTTCAGTGCCGAACAGGCCTCACGCCTGGTCGGTGCGCATCTCAAAAGGCGCCGCGGCGAAGGCACCGATTTCCACCAGATGCGCGAGTACCGCATCGGCGACAGCCTGCGCCAGATCGACTGGAAGGCCACCTCGCGTGCGCGCAAGCTGATTTCCCGCGAATACCAGGACGAGAAGAACCAGCAGTTGGTGCTGATGATCGACACCGGCCGGCGCATGATGGCCAGCGAAGGCGGGTTGTCGCACTTCGACCACGTGCTCAACGCGGCGCTGGTGGTGTCCTACCTGGCGCTGCGCCAGGGCGATGGCGTGGGTCTGTTCGCCAGTGGCGGTGAAAGCCGCTGGGTGGCACCGCAACGCGGCATGGGTGCGATCGACGCACTGCTGCGCGCCAGCTACGACCTGCAGGCGCAACCGGTGGCCACCGATTACCTGGCCGCTGCCACCGAACTGAGCCTGCGCCAGCGCCGGCGTTCACTGGTGATGCTGGTCACCAACGTGCGCGATGAGGATATCGAGGACCTGCTGGTGGCGGTACGCCTGCTGCAGCGGCAACACCTGGTCTGCGTGGCCAGCCTGCGCGAGCGCGAGCTGGACGTGGCGCTGGAACGGGAAGTCGAAACCCTGCAGGACGCGACCCAGGCCGGTGCCATCGCGCGCTACCTGCAGCAGCGCAACGACGCGCATGAGGCGCTGCGCAGTCATCGGGTGATGGTGCTTGATGTCACGGCCGAAGCGTTGCCAGGCGCGCTGGTGGAGCGCTACCTGGCGGTCAAGCGCGACGGGTTGCTGTAGCCACGTATCGACCAACGGTCGATACCTACCGACCGGGTTGACCGATACCGACCGGGTTGACCGGCCGGTGTGCGCCGATCGTGTGCGCCGGTAGGTCACGACCGTTGGTCGTGACGCCGTTGAACCATCACACGTAAATGCGCGTCGGCGCTTCGTCGATGATTGCGTGCGGCACGAAACGGGCGCTGTCGCGGGTGATCCGGCTGTTGTCTTCGCGGATGCCCATGCCACAGGCCTGGTCGCCCACGATCCAGCTGCCGATCAGCGGGTAACCGCCATCGAATGCCGTGAGCGGGTGTGCGGCCTGGCGGATCGCCGGGCCGTTGTAGGGACCTTCGCTCTCCTGCCAGCTGCCGTCGGCCAGGTGCATGGCCACGTTGGCGCCTTCGCGCGAGAACAGAGGCTTGCGCACCCAGCCGGGCGGTAGCGCGCTGCCATCGTCGAACTCGGCCGCCAGCAGGTTCGGGTGGCCACGGTGCCGCTGCCACAGCAGCGGCAGCACCCCCTTGTTGCTCAGAATCGCCTTCCACGCCGGTTCCAGCAGCTGCACGCCCGAACCCGGCAGCGCCTGGCCGAATGATTCGGTCATCAGGTCTTCCAGCGGGTACAGCTTGAACAGGCTGCCGATCACCGTGTCGTCGAGCGCGGTGAAACGGCCGTCCTCGGACAGCCCGATGTCTTCGATCGCGATCGCCTCGCCCCGCAGCCCGGCCTGGGCCGCGCAGTCGCGCAGGTAAGCCACGGTGCCCTGGTCTTCTTCCGAGGCGCCCACGGCAGTGAAGTACAGCGGCGGCGGCAACTGCGCCGACAGCTGCCCGAAGCGCTCGACCAGTGCCTCATGGATGGCGTTGAACTGGTCGGCCTGCGGCGGCAGGCGGTTCTGGTTGCGCTGGTCTTCCAGCCACTGCCATTGGAAGAACGACGCCTCGAACAGCGAGGTCGGTGTGTCGTAATTGAGCTCGTAGAGCTTGGCCGGGCCGGTGCCGTCATAGGCGAAGTCCAGCCGGCCGTACAGGTGAGGCTCGCCCCGGCGCCAGCTGTTGGCGATCCAGTCGCGGAACGCGGGCGGAATCGCCAGCTGGTCCATCAGCTGTTCGCTGCGCACCACCTCGTCCACCAGCTCCATCGCCATCGCGTGCAGCTCGGCGCTGGGGTCTTCGATGTCCTGCTCGATCTGGCGCAGGGTGAAGGCGTAGTACGCGGTTTCATCCCAGTACGGCAGGCCATCGATGGTGTGGAAGCGGAAACCGGACTCGGCAGCACGAGCGCGCCACTGGCTGCGCTCGTCGATTCGCACACGCTTCATTGCATCAACCGCCGTAGCTGCTGCGGCTGCTGCTGGTGTTGCCGAAGCCACCGCGGCTGGCGGTCACCGCGCGGTTGGGGGTGCTGGTGACCGGGGCCAGGCCGGCCTTGCCCGCGCCGATGCCGCTGGCGGTGTTGAGCCCACCGGTGCCGCCCGGGGCCGGGCGCGCCCAACCCTTGGCCTTGTCCTGGTAGGCCGGGCTTGCGGCCGGGGCCTGCGCCAGGCCGGCGCCGCGGTTGCTGAGCATCTGGGACATGAAGAAGCCCATCATCATCGGGCCGATGAACGAGTGGCCGGTGGAGGTCTTCTGTTCCACGCACTGCTCGGCGTTGTACTCGGCTTCGCATTCGGCACGCGAGGCGTATTTGGGGGCGGCGTCTGCGGACTGCTTCTGCGCTTCGGCAAAGGCCGTACGGCACGCGGACGGGTCGCCGGTGGCGTCGGTACAGGCCTGCACCGAGGTGTACAGCCCCTCCTGCACCTGCACCGCCTCATCCTTCTGGCAGGCGGTAAACAGCAGCGGCGCAGCGCTCATCAGCAGCAGTGCGGTGGTCCTGGAACGTTTCATGGCGTCGTGCCCCCTTTTACGGTCATCGCCTCAATCATGCCTGATTGCCGCCAACAACCAAAACCGGCAAAGTGAAAAAGATGAACGCCGTTTCAGGATCGCCCGCGCCGACGGTTGCAACAGCAACCGGAATTTTTGGGCAGAATCGAGTGGCAACGCGCCCCCACGGCCCGCCAGATCCTGCCAGCCCCCATGCCTGAATACCGCTCCCGCACCTCCACCGCCGGCCGCAACATGGCCGGCGCCCGCGCCCTGTGGCGTGCCACCGGGATGACCGATGCCGACTTCCACAAGCCGATCGTCGCCATCGCCAATTCATTTACCCAGTTCGTGCCGGGCCACGTGCACCTCAAGGACCTGGGCCAGCTGGTGGCGCGGGAGATCGAACAGGTCGGCGGCGTGGCCAAGGAGTTCAACACCATCGCGGTGGATGACGGCATCGCCATGGGCCACGACGGCATGCTGTATTCCCTGCCCAGCCGCGAGATCATCGCCGACTCGGTGGAGTACATGGTCAACGCGCACTGCGCCGATGCGCTGGTGTGCATTTCCAACTGCGACAAGATCACCCCCGGGATGCTGATGGCCGCGCTGCGGCTGAACATCCCGGTGGTGTTCGTCTCCGGGGGGCCGATGGAAGCGGGCAAGACCCGGCTGGCCGAGCACAAGCTGGACCTGGTGGATGCGATGGTGATCGCCGCCGATGCCAGCGCCTCCGATGAAAAGGTGGCCGAGTACGAGCGCAGCGCCTGCCCCACCTGCGGGTCGTGCTCGGGCATGTTCACCGCCAACTCGATGAACTGCCTGACTGAGGCGTTGGGGCTGTCGCTGCCGGGCAACGGCTCGACCCTGGCCACCCACGCCGACCGCGAGCAGCTGTTCCGCCGTGCCGGCCGGCTGGTGGTGGAGCTGTGCCACCGCTGGTATGGCGGCGAAGATGCCACGGCGCTGCCGCGCGGCATCGCCACCCATGCCGCGTTCGAGAACGCGATGACGCTGGATATCGCCATGGGCGGTTCCACCAACACGATCCTGCACCTGCTGGCCGCCGCGCAGGAAGCCGAAGTGGACTTCGACCTGCATGCGATCGATGCGCTGTCGCGACGCGTGCCGCAGCTGTGCAAGGTGGCGCCGAACACGCCCAGGTACCACATGGAGGACGTGCACCGCGCCGGTGGCGTGTTCGCGATCCTCGGGTCGCTGGCACGCGGCGGACTGCTGCATACCGAGGTACCCACCGTGCACAGCCGCACCCTGGCCGACGCGATTGCGCGCTGGGATGTGGCGGTGACCGACGATGCGGGGGTGCACGAATTCTTCAGTGCCGGCCCGGCCGGCATTCCCACCCAGGTGGCTTTCAGCCAGGCCACGCGTTGGCCGTCACTGGACCTGGATCGCGCCGAGGGCTGCATCCGCGATGTGGCGCACGCGTACTCGGCCGAAGGTGGGCTGGCGGTGCTGCGGGGCAACCTGGCCGAGGATGGCTGCGTGGTGAAGACCGCCGGCGTGGATGAGTCCATCCATGTGTTCGAGGGCACTGCGAAGGTGTTCGAAAGCCAGGACGCGGCCGTGCAGGGCATCCTGGCCGATGAAGTGGGCGCGGGCGATGTGGTGGTGATCCGCTATGAGGGCCCGCGCGGTGGGCCGGGCATGCAGGAAATGCTGTACCCGACCAGTTACCTGAAATCGAAGGGGCTGGGCAAACAGTGTGCGCTGCTGACCGATGGACGGTTCTCGGGCGGTACGTCCGGGCTGTCGATCGGGCATGCGTCACCGGAAGCGGCAGCGGGCGGTACGATTGGATTGGTGCGCGATGGCGACCGGATCCGGATCGATATTCCGGCGCGGCGGATTGATGTGCTGGTGGATGCCGCTACGTTGGCGGCGCGCCGTGCGGAGCAGGACGCGTTGGGGTGGAAGCCCCGCGAGGCGCGTCCGCGCAAGGTGACCGGGGCACTCAAGGCCTACGGGTTGTTGGCGACCAGTGCCGACAAGGGCGCGGTGCGGGATCTGAGCAAGGTGTGAGACCGCGCCGACACGCATGTGTGTCCCACGGGGTGCCCGTCAGCCGATGACCCGCTTGAACGGCGGCAACGCATCGATGATGCGCTTGCCGTAGCGGCGGCTGATCAGGCGCGAGTCGAGGATGATCACGCGGCCGGTATCGGTGGAGGTGCGGATCAGGCGGCCGGCGAACTGGGTCAGCGTGCGCAGGGCGTGCGGGATGGCGATCAGGTTGAAGGCGTTCAAGCCACGGCTTTCAAACCATTCGCTCAGGGTGGAGGTCTGCGGATCGGTCGGCACCGCGAACGGTACCTGGGTGATCACCACCGTGGTACAGGCTTCGCCGGGCAGGTCCAGGCCTTCGCCGAACGAGTTCAGCCCGAACAGCACCGAGCCCTCGCCCGCCGAGGTGCGCCGCAGGTGCTCGTCGATCATCTTCTGCTTGGCCGTTTCGCCCTGCACCAGCACCTGCCTGCGCTGCGCTGCCGGCATCAGCTCGGCCACCTTCTCCATCTTCCAGCGCGAGGTGAACAGCACGATGCTGCCCTTGCTCCAGTCCAGTTCCTTGACCAGGTACTTGGCCACTTCCTTCGGGTGCCGCTCGCGGTCGTCCGGGGTGACCGGGAAGTTGGGCACGATCAGCTCGGCCTGGTTGGGCAGGTCGAACGGCGAGGCCAGCGAGACCATCTCCGCTTCGCTGGGAATGCCGTTGTCGATCGCCAGCGCCTGGAAGTCGCCACCGCCGGTGAGCGTGGCCGAGGTCATCACCACCGAATCCACTTCATCCCACAGCAGCTTGCGCAGCACGTTGGCAGCCGACACCGGCGAGCCGTGCAGGATCAGGTCGCCATCGCGCGACAGGGTGACCCAGCGCGCGAACGGCGGCTGGCCGTCCTTGTCTTCGCGGCGCCAGGCGGTCCACAGGTTGTGCTGCTGTTCGATCATTTCCAGCGCCATGCCCAGCGTGCGCTGCAGGCGCTCGCGCGCCGCATCGTCAGGCTTGCCCTTGGCCACCTGGGATAGTGCGGCGTGGGCCCAGTTGAACAGCGCGCGGGTATCGTCGGCCAGCGCTTCGATGTCGGCCATCCAGATGTCCGGCAGGCGTCCGTTCGGCGCGCGCCACATCGGCTCCTGCGCGGTCGGGTCCGGTTGCCAGCTGCGGTCGATCACATCGCGGAACGCGCGCAGCTGCTTGCTGACCCGCGCGGCCACATCGATGGCTTCGTTGGGCAGCAGGTTGCCGAGCTTGTCCTTGTCCACCGCGCGGTAGGCGGCGGCGATCAGGATCTGCAGGCGGCCGGTGCGCTTGGCCATTTCATCCAGGGCCAGGCTGGCCGCGCCCTGATCGATGGCCACGTTGCCGATATGGTGGCCTTCGTCGAGCACCAGCAGCATGTCCGACGGCGGTGCGATCAACGGCTGGCCGTTGTCGCTTTCGCCAATGGACAGCGCCGACAGCAGCAACGCATGGTTGGTCACCACGATCTGCGCATCGCGCACGGTGTTGCGTGCGCGCAGCACCGCGCACTGCGCCGAGTAGGCGCACTTGCGGCCCGCGCAGCCCGAGGCCGGGGTGGTGATGCGCGAGCGCAGCGAGGGGCTGATGGTGTCCGGCGCGTTGTCCAGGTCGCCGTTCCAGCGACCTTCGACGAAATCCCTGCTCAGCTTCTGCGCCAGGTCCATTTCGATCGGCGCCAGCGGGCGGTCGAACAGCGGCTGCTCGTCCTCGAACATGCCTTCCTGCGCGCCATCGCCATGCGCTTCGGCGGCGTTGCGCGTGCACAGGTAGCGGGTGCGGCCCTTGGCCAGCGCCACGGTGGCTTCCAGGCCGGTGGCCTTGAGGAAGTTCGGGATGTCGCGCTCGACCAGCTGCGACTGCAGCGCCACGGTGCCGGTGCTGATCACCAGCTTCTTCTTCGTGGCCAGCGCGATCGGCACGCCGGCGGTGAGGTAGCCCAGGCTCTTGCCCACGCCGGTGGGCGCTTCGACCACCCCTACCCCGCCGCTCTGCGACAGCGCACGCGAGACCACGCCGATCATCTGGCTCTGCGAACGCCGCGTGCTGAAGCCTGGGGTGTTGGCCTGCAGCTTGGCGTAGGCATCGCGGATGACGGTCTTGAGCTCGTCGTTCAGCGCACGCGGGGCTTCAACTTTTTCGGTCACGCCGGGGAGGTCCTGCCTGGATCAGGCGGGTATTTTCTCATGCCCGGGGCCCGCGGCCGGCGCGGATTTTTCCGCGCCGGTTCAGTTCCGTGACCGGGGTCGCCCGCTCAGGCGGCCGGGGCGGTGCGGTTGCGCAGCGCGCGGGTCATCGCCCACACCAGCAGCACCGTGCCCAGCGCCTCCACCAGGCCGATGAGGAAGTGGCCGCCGCGCAGCAGCCACGACAGCATCTGCACGTTGCCGTACTCGCCGCGCTGGACCAGCCAGGTCGGCACGATGTTGAGCGCCAACCCGGCCAGGCTGGCCAGCAGCAGCAGGGCCAACGACCACAGCGCCACACTGCGGATGGTGCCGCGCGGGGCATCCACCACCCACACCAGCGACACCGCAAGCGCAATCAGCACTGGCAGGCGCAGCGCGGCCATGCCCAGCAGGCTGAGCAGCAGGTCCATGTTCACGCGTCACCCGCCAGCGCGTTCTTCGCGCGCAGCTCGGCGTAGACCGGATCGGTTTCCGGGCGCACTTCGTGCCACTGCTGGAAGCTGGTGGCAGCCTGCTCGACCAGCATGCCAAGGCCGTCGACCATGTTGCGGCACTGCGCGGCGCGGGCCCAGGCCAGGAACGCGAAGGAGGCCTCGCCATAGTTCAGGTCCACGGCGGTGGTCATGCTGTTGACCAGTGACAGCGGCAGCTTGAACTCTTCATTGCGGTCACGGCCCGCGGAAGTGGCGTTGACTATCAGCTCGAAGTCGCCGAGTTCGTCCATGCGTTCCCAGTACTGCGTCAGCACGCGGCCGGGCTCGCCGATCGCATCGCTCAGCTCATCGGCGCGTTGCGGGGTACGGTTGACCACCACCAGTTCACGGATGCCGGCGTCCAGCAGCGCCGGCGCCACGCTGCGCGCCGAGCCACCGGCACCCAGCAGCAGCACGCGGCGGCCGCGCAGGTCCAGGCTGTGGCGGTCGGTGAGGTCGCGCACCAGGCCCACGCCATCGGTGGTGTCGCCGTGCCAGCCATCACCTTTGCGCAGCAGCGTGTTGACCGATCTGGCCAGCATCGCGCGGGAAGTAAAGGTCTTGCACAGCCCGAAGGCGATTTCCTTCAGCGGCGCGGTGACGTTGGCGCCGACGCCACCTTCCTCCGCGAACCTCTCGAGCTCGGCCGGAAAGTCGGCCGGTGCCGCTTCAATGGCGCGGTAATCCAGCGCGATGCCTTCCTGGCGGGCGAACGCGGCATGGATGTGCGGCGACTGCGAGTGGGCGATGGGCTGGCCGAATACAGCGTAACGGGCGGTCATGGGTGTCTTAAACTCCGGGCCTGGATTGAAACGCAAACCCCAATGGAAGCGACTATGCGCACTCCCTTGTCTCTGCTCGCGCTGAGCCTGAGTTTACTCTCCGCACCGGGCGCGATGGCGCTTTCCGAGTTCGGCATCGAAGGCATGGGGGTGGTGTCGACCAAGGCCAACGAGGCCCAGGCGACCATCGCGCCGGATGGCAAGCGCATCATCTGGGCCAGCGATCGGCCCGGCGGGACCGGCGGCTGGGACCTGTGGCAGGCCACACTGCGCGACGGGCGCTGGCAGGACCCGGCGCCGCTGGCGTTCAACACCGCCGGGGATGACGTGGACCCGTTCTTCAGCCACGACGGGGCCTGGCTGTACTTCGCCTCCAACGGCGGCAGCGGGAGCGGTGGGTTCGACCTGTACGGGGTGATGATCCGCGAGGACGGCAGCTTCGGCACCGTGCTGACGATGCCGGTAACGGTCAACACGGCCGCCGATGAGCGCCGCCCGGCGGTGCGGCCGGATGGGCAGGTGCTGCTGTTTGCCCGTAATGGGAAAGGCACCCAGGGTGGGTTCGATCTGTACGTGGCGACCGCGCAGGGACGCGGGTTCAACACCGCGACACCGCTGCCGGCGCCGCTCAACAGTGCGGCCGATGAGCTGGGCGGCGACTGGCTGGGCAATGGCGGGGCGCTGGCGCTGACCCGGGTGGCGGGCGGCCATTCGCAGGTGTGGGTGGTGGGCTGCGACTACAGCAAGGCCGCAGAGCCGCTGGGGTTGTCGTTCAACACCGCCGACGGGCAGACCGGCGCGCCGGTGGTGGATGCGTCCAAGCCCAGCGAGATGGTGGTGGCTGGGCAGGCAAAGTCGCCGAAGGCGGACGGGTTGGATCTGTATCGGTTGCGGACGCCGGCCGTCGCTGGCTGTCGGTGAGGGTGCAGCCACGCAGGGCGTGGCTCTACCGTTACAAGCCGGCGTAGAGCCACGCCCTGCGTGGCTGCGCGATGTTCAGTACGCGCGCAGCAGCGCGGCGCGCTGCTGTTCGTACTCGGCTTCGCTGATCTCGCCGTGGTCCTTGCGCTGGTTCAGCGCGGCCAGCTGCGCCTGCACGGCTACCGGCAGGTTGGCTTCGCGCGCCAGGCGGGCGGCGGCCGAGGGTTGCTCCGGCGCGCGGCGGGCGGCGCGCAGCACGCCGCGGATGACCAGGCCGATCACCACCGCGAACACCAGCACGCCGGTGCCCCACGTCAGCCACTGCACCCATCCCATCGTCTGCATCACCCTGCTCCTGTCTGCGTGTCGATGTGTATTGTCAGCGTTCGCGCAGCCAACGCGCCACCTGCGGCGCGAAATAGGTCAGCACGCCATCGGCACCGGCCCGCTTGAAGCCGATCAGTGATTCCAACACACAGGCGCGTTCGTCCAGCCAGCCATTGGCGAACGCGGCTTTCATCATGGCGTACTCGCCACTGACCTGGTAGGCGAACGTCGGCACGCCGAACTGCTGCTTCACCCGGCGCACCAGATCCAGGTAGGGCATGCCCGGCTTGACCATCACCATGTCCGCGCCCTCTTCGAGGTCCAGCGCGATTTCGCGCATGGCCTCGTCGCCGTTGGCCGGGTCCATCTGGTAGGTCTTCTTGTCGGCCTTGCCCAGGCTGGCCGAGCTGCCCACCGCGTCGCGGAACGGGCCGTAGAACGCCGAGGCGTACTTGGCCGAATAGGCCATGATGCGCACGTTGACGTGGCTGTGGGCATCCAGCGCGCGGCGAATGGCGCCGATGCGGCCGTCCATCATGTCCGACGGCGAGACGATGTCCACGCCCGCTTCGGCGTGCGACAGCGACTGCCGGACCAGCGCCTGCACGGTGATGTCGTTGAGCACGTAGCCCTTGTCATCGATGATCCCGTCCTGGCCGTGGGTGGTGTACGGGTCCAGCGCCACATCGGTCATCACGCCCAGTTCCGGGAAGCGCGACTTCAACGCGCGGATCGCCCGCTGCGCCAGCCCGTTCTCGTCCCACGCGGCGGCCGCATCCAGGCTCTTGCCGGCCGGGTCGATCACCGGGAACAGGTCGATCACCGGAATGCCCAGTTCCAGGGCTTCCTCGGCCACTTTCAGCAGCTCCTCGATCGACAGCCGCTCCACGCCCGGCATCGACGCCACCGGGGCGCGCCCGGCCAGCTCGTGGACGAACACCGGGTAGATCAGGTCGTCGGTGGTCAGCGTGTTCTCGCGCATCAGCCGGCGCGAGAACTCGTCGTGGCGCATGCGGCGGGGGCGATAGTCGGGGTGGGCCATGGAATGCTCCGGGCAGTGTCGGGTTACTGCAGCAGGTAACGCTGCGGTTGCAGGGGGTCCGGCAGCGGGCGCACGCCCAGGCTGTCGAGCAGGTCGATTTCGATGGTGCGGACCATCGCATCCAGCGGCAGGTCGTTGGGTTCCAGCCCGAACGGCTCTTCCATTTCCTCGCCCAGCTGGTCCAGGCCGAAGAAGGCATAGGCCAGCACCGCCGAGACCACCGGGGTGGCCCAGCCCAGCGAACTGGCCAGGCCGAACGGCAGCAGCACGCAGAACATCCACGCGCAGCGGTGCAGCAGCAGGGTGTAGGCAAACGGCAACGGGGTCAGCAGGATGCGTTCGCAGCCGGCCTGGATGCTGGACAGCGCATGCAGGCGGGTTTCGAACTGGGCATACAGGATGCTGTCGATCTCACCGGCGCGCAGCGCGTCGGTGGTTTCCACCGCGATCATCGCCAGCAGCTGGTCCGGCACGTTCTGGCGTTGCGCGTAACGCCCGCGGTCGGCCTCGGTTACCCAGGGCAGCCCCGCCAGCGCGGCGTCCTGTCCGCGCAGGCGGGCGGCCAGTGCATGCGCGAAGGCAATGGCCAGGCGGCAGATGCGGTCTGCGCGCGGCTGCTGTGCGGACAGCAGCGTGCTGCACAGACGCGCCAGGCTGCGCGATTCGTAGATGAGCTGGCCCCACAGCTTGCGCCCTTCCCACCAGCGGTCGAAGCAGGCGTTGTTGCGGAAGCTCAGGAAGATGGACAGCACCAGGCCCAACAGGGTGAACGGCGCGACCGAGACACGCTCGATGCCCGGCGGGTGGGCCAGTTCGGCGAAGGTGGCCACCGCGACGGCCAGCACGAAGATGGCGGCCACCTTGGGCGCAATGGCAGGCACGATGGAGCCGCGCAGGATGTACAGCAGCTGCCAGCCGTGGGGGCGGGGACGAATGATCATGGGGCGGTCATTCTACGCCCTTGCCCGCGACATCCCGGCCGGTGCGACCGAGCGTCGCAGTCAGATGATCCCGCCGCCAATGGACAGGCGCACGATGCCCACCACCACCACGACCGCGTTGAGCAGCAGGCCGGTCCACGCGCGGCCCCGTTTGGTCGGGTGGGTGAACAGGATGCCCAGCGCGCCGATGACCGCACCGATCGCGGCAAACGGGATCAGGAACCAGTTGCCCCAGCCCAGCAGCGGGATCAGGGCCAGGACCATCCACAACAGGGCCACTACGCCCCACAACAAACTGATCAGTCCCATGACCCGCTCCCCGTGCTGAAAATGCTGGCCGCAGCGTAGCGACAGCCGCGCCAGTGGCGCGTGACGGCGGCGGCAAGAACGGGATGCGGCAAGCTCACCCCGGCGGTGTTAACGTTCGCCAGAACGGGGTTGGCGCCGATTCAGTGGCCGGCCCGGATGATCCAGGCGCAGGCCGACCAGGCCGAACAAGGGTGAACCCATGAACATTCGACTCCTTCCGCTGCTCGGTGTGCTGCTGGCCGTGACCGGCTGCGCCAGCACCTCCAGGGTGATGCTGGGCCAGACCCGTGCGCCTACCGACCCGGCACTGGTACAGATCTACTCCACGCCACCGCCGGGTTCGATTGAAATCGCCCAGCTGGAATCGACCAGCGCCGCAGGCTTCGGCACGCAGGGCCAGACCGATGCGGCGGTGATGCGGCTGAAGAAGGAAGCGGCCGCGCTCGGCGCCAACGGGGTGATCCTGATGGGCGTGGAGTCCAGCAGCTCGGGGGGCGGCCTGTCGGTGGGCGGCGGCAGCTACGGCTCGCACAGTGGCGGCGGCGTGGGCATCGGCATTCCGACCACGCAGAAGCGCGCGGCCGGGGTGGCCATCTGGGTTCCGAATCCGCCGCCGGCGGAGCGGTTGCCGGTGCAGACCATTAAACCGGCGCGGTGAAAGCGGGTCACGACCAACGGTCGTGACCTACCAAAGCGCCCATGTTCCGCCGGGGCGTGCATACGAACTAGGTGGGTAGGCCACGACCGTTGGTCGTGGCCCATGCGGAGGTGATTACTTCGCCTTGTACCGCGGGATGAACACCTCATTGACCGCCTTGGCCAGCTGGTCCGGCGGCAGCAGGCCCTGATCGAGCAGGAAGTTGTTGAACGCCAGCCGGTCGAATTTGTCGCCCAGGGCCAGCTCGGTCTGCATGCGCAGTTCCAGGATCCGGGTGTAGCCGTAGAAGTAGCTGCCCGCCTGGCCCGGCGACCGCACCATGTAACGGTCCAGTTCCTGGGTGGCCATCGCCTGCGACAGGCCCACTTCGTCGATCAGAACGCGCTCGGCCTTGGCCCGATCGATCAGGCCCAGGTTGAGCATCGGATCAAGCATCGCGCGCGCGGCACGCAGCAGGCGGAACTGCAGGGCGATCAGCTGCCCGTCCAAGGGCTCGTACGGCACCATTTCGGCTTCTGCATACAGCGCCCAGCCTTCCACGTTGACCGAATTGAACGCGAACATCGTGCGCGCCAGCGACACGCCGCGCTCCACCATCGCGGTGAACTGCAGCTCATGCCCCGGGCGGCCTTCGTGCGCGCTCAGCGTCCACGCGGCCGAGCCGAAGTTGAAGTCGTCGTACTGCGCGGCCTTGTCGCCGGCGGCGGGGTTGCCCAGCGGCAGCACGAAGGTGCCCTGCTGGCCGGTGTTGCCCACCAACGGCGCCGGCAGGAAGTGCGGGGCCGGCGAGGCCGCGCTTTCGGCGGCCGAGCCCAGCCGCATCTGCATCGGGCGCTGCGGCACGTCCACGATCTTCTGGGCGCGGATGATCGGGTCGATCGCATCGATCACGCCACGGTAGTGGTGCTCGAGCTGGTCGTCGGCGATCTTGTCGCCCTTCAGCGCGCGGATTACCGCCACCGGGTCGGTCGGGTCGGCCACCTTCAGGCCCTTGGCCTTGACCACCAGCGGCGCCAGCTGGCGCATCGCCGAGCGGGTTTCCATGAACTCCAGCTGCGCCCGCTGCATCAGCAGCTTGGGGTCGATGTCGATGCCCACGCGCTTGAGCTGGAAGGCGTAGAGCGGCTCGGGCAGGCGCGCATCGGCACGTGCCTTGGGCAGTACTTCGCTCTTCGTCCAGTCGCGGTACTCGCGCAGCTGGGTGGCGATGGTCTTCAGCGCCTCGTCGGCGCCGGCGACCTTGTACTTGTCGAACAGCTTTTCAATGCCGGTGATGTAGGTATCGACGTTGGCCAGCGACTGCTCGACCTCGATCTTCGTCGGCTGCAGCAGGGTCTTGTCGGCCAGGCGCTCTTCATAGCGCTGGCGCGACAGTGTGGTGATGGCGGTGCTGCCCGGGGCCAGGCCGGCGTAGGCCTTCAGGCGGTCCAGCGCCTTGGCGCGGCGCTCGGCCGGCACCTGGTCCGACAGCAGCAGGTTGATGCCGCTGAACACCGTCTGCGGGGTGTCGCTCCACGGCAGCAGGTACTTTTCATTGAGTTCGCTGCCTTCGATGTTCTCGTCGGCGGCGGCGATCATGATCGCCAGGTCCTGGCGCACGTTCGGGTCGCGCTCGGTGGCCAGCTTGGCCTTGAGCTGGTCGCGCGCCTTGGCCATCGCGGCGCGGTACCGCTTGGCGTTGTCCGGACCGAAATCGGCCACCTTGTCGTCGTAGCCCGGCACACCGAAGAAGCCGGTCTCTTCCGGCTGGAACGGGCCCTGCGCGTCGAGCAGGATCTGCGCCAGTTCGTTGCTGCGGGTCACCCAGGCCACACTGGCCGGGGCCTTGGTGGCGGCAGGAACGGCAGCGAAGGCCGGCGGCGCACTGAGCGCGGCGGGGACGGAAAGGGCCAACGCGACGGCAAGGGCAAGCGGCTTCATGCAGGACTCCAGTGAGCGGTTGCCTGCGACCCTACGCACTCAGGGGGGCAGCGGCAATCGGCCGGAGGTCATGGCCGCCCCCCCAGCCATGACCCGGCCGACCCGTTACGGCTTCAGGCAGCGACCCAGGAAGTCCTCGGCCAGGCGGTAACGGTGCAATGCGTTGCTGCCGGACAGGCCATGCTTGGCACCCGGGTAGGTCATCAGTTCGAACGGCTGGCCACGTTTCTGCAGCGCGCTCATCAGCGCGGTGGAGTTGGTGAACAGCACGTTGTCGTCGGCCATGCCGTGGATCAGCAGCAGGCGCGAACGCAGGCCGTCGATATGCGCCAGCACGCGCGCCTCTTCATAGCCCTTGGCGTTGCGTGCCGGCAGGTCCATGTAGCGCTCGGTGTAATGGGTGTCGTACAGGCCCCAGTCGGTGACCGGCGCGCCGGCCACGCCGCAGGCGTACTGGTCCGACGCCTTGGCCAGCAGCATCAGGGTCATGTAACCGCCGTTGGACCAGCCCTGCACACCGATGCGCGCCGGGTCGACCCACGGCTGCTGCTTGAGCCATGCCACGCCCTTGAGCTGGTCGGCCACTTCCACCGTGCCCTGCACGCCGTACAGCGCACCGCCAAAATCGCGGCCGCGGCGCGGCGTGCCGCGGTTATCGAGTGAAAACACCACATAGCCCTGCTGGGCCAGGTACTGGTTGAACAGGTGGTCGCCACGACCGGGCCAGCTGTCGGTGACGGTCTGGCTGGCCGGGCCGCCATACACGTACACCACCACCGGGTAGCGCTTGGCCGGATCGAAACCGGCCGGGGTGATCAGGCTGTAATGCAGCGGGGTGCGGCCATCGGCGGCGGTGAGCGTGCCGAAGGTGACCGGGCGCTGCGCGTCCAGGTAGCGTGCGTACGGATGGCTGGGATCGGCCAGGTTGTTTTCCACCAGCGTGGCGATCTTTTCACCATTGGCGCGGTGCAGGGCGATCTGCGGCGGGGTCGTGGTGTTGGACCAGCTGTCCACGTACACGCTGGCATTCTTCGCGAAGCTGGCGCTGTGCATGCCCGGTTCACTGGACAGGCGCTGCAGCGCCCCACCCTGCAGCGGCACGGCGTAGAGCTGGCTTTCGCGCGGGGAATCCACCCCGGCGCGGAAGTAGACCTTGCCGGCGTCTTCGTCCACGGCCAGCAGTTCGTCCACCGGCCAGTTGCCGCTGGTCAGCGCGGTCACCGTCTTGCCGTCATCGGACACGCGGTACAGGTGCTGGAACCCGCTGCGTTCGGACGACCACAGGAAGCCGCCCTGCTTGAGGAAATGCAGGCTGTTGTGCAGCGGCACCCACGTTGGCGATGTTTCGGTGACCAGGGTGCGCTGCTTGCCGCTTTCCAGGTCGGCCTGGATCAGTTCCAGGGTCTTCTGGTCGCGCGACTGGCGCTGGAAGGTGAGGTGCTGCGGGTCGCGCCAATCGACGCGGGCCAGGTAGATGTCGGGATTGGAGCCAAGGTCGACCCAGCGCGGCGCGGCATCGGCCCGCGGGGCGATCACGCCCAGCTTGACGGTGACGTTGTGGTCGCCGGCGGCCGGATAGCGCTGTTCAATCATCTCGGTGCGATCGGCATACATCTCGTAGCGCTTCTGCACCGGCACCGTCGATTCGTCGATGCGCGCAAACGCGATGGCCGAGTCGTCCGGTGCCCACCAGTATCCGGTGTGGCGGTCCATTTCCTCGTCGGCGACGAATTCGGCCACGCCATTGCCGATGGTCCCGCTGCCATCGCGGGTGAGCTGCAGCTGGCGGCCGCTGGCCAGGTCGATCACCCACAGGTTGCGGTCGCGCACGAAACTGACGAAGCCGCCCTTCGGCGACAGCTTGGCATCGGTGGCGAAGCCCTCACCGTGGGTGAGCTGGCGCACGGCGGCCTTGCCCTGCTTGTCCAGGTCGTACAGGTAGAGTTCGCCCCCAAGCGGGAACAGCAGCGTGCGCGCGTCCGGCGACCACTGGTAATCGACGATGCCGGTCATGGCGGCAATGCGCTGGCGCTCACGGCGGGCCTTTTCGGCATCGCTCAGGGTTTCATCGCCGGGCAGCACGACCTTGGAATCCACCAGCAGGCGGGTCTGGCCGCTGGCGATGTCGTACGCCCACAGGTCCAACTGGTTGCGGTCGGCCTCCTTGCCGCGCAGGAAGCTCACGCGCGAGCCATCCGGGGCCACCTTGGGCTTCATCAGGGTCGGACCGGACAGCGGAAGCGGCCCGGTGATGGCATCCAGGGTGAGCTTTTCGGCGTGGACGGCGGTGGTCGAGGCGAGCATGAGGGCGAGCGAGGCAACAAAGTGGCGCATGGAATCTTCCGGCGGCGGCTGGGCGTTCCCGTTCCGGCGGGGCGGTTGGGAGCGGACCATCCTAACCAAAACCGGGAGGCGGGTGCCCAGGGAGGTGCCCGCCCCGACGATCACCGCTGGCCGAACAGGTGCTTGCGCTCTTCGTCGCTCAGCGGCTTGCCGGCATCCGGGTTGACCTGATGCTTGAGCGCATAGGCCCGCTGGGTCGCCGGGCGCGCGGCAATGGCGTCGTGCCAGCGCTTCAGGTTCGGGAACGCGGCGAAGTCGACCGGCAGCTTGTCGTACGCGCCGATCCACGGGTAGCTGGCCATGTCGGCGATGCTGTAGTCGTCGCCGCCCAGGTACGCGCTGCTGGCCAGGCGCTTGTCCATCACCCCATGCAGGCGGCGCACTTCGTTGCCGTAACGCTCGATGGCATACGGAATCTGCTCGGGTGCATATACATTGAAATGGCCCATCTGGCCGCTCATCGGGCCCAGCCCGGCCATCTGCCAGAACAGCCATTCCAGCACCGCCACCCGGCCGCGGGTATCGGCCGGCAGGAACTTCCCGGTCTTCTCGGCCAGGTACAGCAGGATCGCCCCGGATTCGAACACGCTCTGCGGCGCGCCCCCGTCGGTGGGCTGGTGGTCCACCAGCGCCGGCATCTTGTTGTTGGGGGAGATCGCGAGGAATTCGGGCTTGAACTGGTCACCGCTGCCGATGTTCACCGGCTTGATGGCGTACGGCAGGCCCAGCTCTTCCAGCAGCAGGGTGACTTTGTGGCCGTTCGGGGTTGGCCAGTAATACAGATCGATCATGACGGGGCCCAGCGGTTCAGGAATGCCGAGTCTAGTGCGTCAGTTGGCTTGGCAGGGTCATGAAGGCCCGCTACTCTGCGGCGTCCCCCGCAACGCAGCATTCCAGCATGAGCTCGACCGAAAAGCCCATCAGCCCCCTGTCGTCCCTGATCTTCGCCTCGCGCTGGCTGCAGCTGCCGCTGTACCTGGGCCTGATCCTGGCGCAGTGCGTCTACGTGTTCCTGTTCGGCAAGGAGCTGTGGCACCTGGTCCACAAGGCCAACAGCATGGGCGAGCAGGAAATCATGCTGCTGGTGCTGGGCCTGATCGACGTGGTGATGATCTCCAACCTGCTGGTGATGGTGATCGTGGGTGGCTACGAGACCTTCGTTTCGCGCCTGCGCCTGGAAAACCACCCCGACCAGCCGGAGTGGCTGAGCCACGTCAACGCCAGCGTGCTGAAGGTGAAGCTCGCGCTGTCCATCATCGGCATTTCCTCCATCCACCTGCTCAAGACCTTCATCGGTGCCGGCAACCTGGACGGCCTGCCGGCGTGCAACAGCCCCGAGTACGTCACCGCGGTGCTGGATGCCGTGGCCAAGTACGGCCCGGCCGTGGAAGCCTCGTTCAAGTGTTCCACCATGACCGGCAGCGGCGTGATGTGGCAGACCATCATCCACGCCGCATTCATCCTGTCGGCGATCGGCATTGCCTACACCGACAAGCTGATGGCCCACACCCCGAGCAAGTCGCTGGCGCACTAAGCGCCTGCCCTGCCTGCCCCGGCCCTGCAAAGCAGGGCGCGGGGATGCTAGATTGGGCACCTGCTGCACCGCGCCGGACGCTGGGAAACGTACCGGGGCTTCGGTCGGCCTGACCGCATCAGGCCTTACGTATCGTCGTTCTTCAAAGGGGAGTTGGATGTCGCACGTCAACACGAACGCCAAGGCGCGCCTGCTGGTGCCGCTGACCCTGGTGGTGGCCCTGGCCGCCTGCTCGGGCAAGGACGAAACGGCTCCGGCCACGCCGCCCGCACCGGCGGCCACGGCCGCCGCGCCCGCCGCCGCGCCGCCGGCACCGGCGGTTTCGGCCAAGGTCCAGTCGATGGGGACCGAAGAGCTGCGCGACCTGGCCAGCAAGGCCCTGCGCGAAAACCGCATGTACGCCCCGGCCGGCGACAACGCCATGGAGTACTACCTGGCGCTGCGCGAGAAGACCCCGGATGACGCCTCGATCAAGAGCGCGCTGACCGACCTGCTGCCGTACACGCTGATTGCCGCCGAGCAGAGCCTGACCCGCGAGGACTTCACCGAAGGCCAGCGCCTGGTGGCGCTGATCGAAAAGGTGGACGCCACCGCACCGGCGCTGCCGCGCCTGAAGTCGGGCATCACCAACGGCATGCAGACCGCGCTCAAGCGCACCCAGGAAGAGACCGACAAGGTCAAGAAGGACGCTGAGAACAAGGTCAAGCTGCTGGCCGACCAGCAACGCCAGCAGCAGGCCTCCGAAGCCGAAGCGGCCAAGCAGATCGCCGCGCAGCAGGATGCGGCCCGCCGCGAAAGCGAGCGCCAGGACACCGAGCGCCAGGCTGCGGCCCGCCGCGAAGCCGAACAGCGCCAGCAGGCCGCAGCGGCCGCCCAGGCCGCCGCTGCCCGGCAGCCTGCGGCCGCACCGGCCGCTGCCGCCGCCCTGCGCCCGATCAGCACCCCGGCCCCGCGCTACCCGACCGACGCGCTGCGCGCCGGTACCTCGGGCGAGGTGCTGGTGGAAATCACCGTGGGTACGGACGGTTCGGTCACCAGCTCGCGGGTGCTGCGCGCCACCCCGGCCCGCGTGTTCGACCGCGAAGCGCTCAACGCGGTCAAGCGCTGGAAATTCGAACCGGTCAGCGCCCCGGTCACCACCCGCCGCACGCTGTCGTTCGCGCCGGGCGGTTGATCCACGGTTGACGGGCAAAAAAAAGCCCCGGAGCGATCCGGGGTTTTTTGTGGGCGCCGTATCGACCAACGGTCGATACCTACCGGCGGCCGGGACGGTAGGTACCGATCGGCGGCCGGGACGGTAGGTACCGATCGGCTGCCGTGGCGGTAGGTACCGACCGTTGGTCGGTACGCAGCAGCCCGGAAATCAACCGGAGATCGCGAGGCGCTCCTGGTGGTAACGGCGTACAGCCGCGAACCACAGCAGTGCGGCCAGGCCGAACCCTGCCACCAGGTATACCGCCCACATCTGCGCGCTGATCGCTTCGTGGCGGATGATCTTCAGCAGCATCTGGTTCTGCGCCAGGAACGGCACCGCCAGCTGCCACAGCTCGTTCTTCACCGGGTACACCATCAATGCATAGCCGGGCAGCATCGGCAGCAGCATCAGCCAGGTCATGTGGCTCTGCGCCTCCTTCATGCTCTTGGCCGCTGCCGAGAGGAAGGTGAGCAGCGACGTACCGATGAACAGGATCGGCATCATCACGAACAGCATCTGCAGCATCGACAGCAGCCCCATGTTGAGCTGCCGCGCCGCCGCGCCGGTGGACAGCTGCGCGCTGAGCTTGAAAGCCGTCAACGTAAGCAGCAGCGACACCACCCCCACCACGCAGGCCGCGGCGATCTTGCCGCTGACGATCGCGCTGCGCTTGGCCGGGGTGGCCAGCAACGGCTCCAGCGATTGCCGCTCGCGCTCACCCGCGGTGGTGTCCATCACCAGGTAGGCGCCGCCCAGGAACGAGGTGATGGTGAGCAGGATCGGCAACAGCAGCGACAGCATCACACCGCGCTTGGCCTCGGCCGTGGCCAGGTCCTGGGTGGCCACATCGAGCGGGCGTGCCACCTGCGCGTCGATCCCGCGCGCCAGCAAGCGCAGCGCGCCCACCTGCTGGCTGTAGCCGTTGAGCGCCGCCTTCAGGCGCGCGGTGGGAATGTCCGCATCGCGGCGGGTGCTGTCCTGCACGATCTCTACCAGTGCCGGCCGGCCCTCGGCCCAGTCCTTGCCGAACTCGGGGCTGATACGCAGCGCGATGTCGATCTTCTGGTCACGGATCTCCGCGGTCAGGTCCTTCGGCGGGTCCACCGCGTTGAGTCCCTGCGAGGCCAGGAAGCGCACCAGGTTGGGGGCGTGCTCACGGCCGATGGTGGGAATGTCCAGCGGGGTGTCGATCTGGGTCTTGAACCGGGTTTCGGCCAGCTTGCCCATGCCCAGGATCAGCACCGGGTACAGCAGTGGCCCCAGCAGCAGGGTGAGCGCCAAGGTCCGGCGGTCCCGCGAAAGGTCGCGCAGTTCCTTGCGCATGACGGTCAACAACGTGGCAAACGCGCTCATGCGTGCAGTCCTTCTTCATTGCCGATTGCCTTTACGAAGGCATCTTCCAGGTTCGCTTCGCCGGTCAGCGCGCGCAGTTCATCGGCAGTGCCGGCGGCCATCACCGTGCCCTTGGCGATGATCACGATCGTGTCGCACAGCGCGGCCACCTCCTGCATGATGTGGCTGGAGAAGATCACGCAGCGCCCTTCATCGCGCAGCTCACGCAGGAACCCGCGCAGCGCACGGGTGGTCATCACGTCCAGGCCGTTGGTGGGCTCGTCCAGGATCACGTTGCGTGGGTCGTGCACCAGCGCGCGCGCAATGGCGGTCTTGGTGCGCTGCCCCTGGGAGAAGCCGTCGGTCTGGCGGTCCAGGATGTCTTCCATGTCCAGCGCCTTAGAGAGCACCTTGGTGCGCTCGCGGATGTGGGCCGCGCTCATGCCGTGCAGCTCGCCGAAGTAGGCGATGTTCTCGCGCGCGGTCAGCCGCTTGTACACCCCACGTGCATCGGGCAGCACGCCCAGCCGGCGGCGGACCTCCACCGGGTGGGTGGCCACGTCCAGACCGTCCACCAGCACCCGGCCCTGGTCGGGCGACATCAGCGTGTAGAGCATGCGCATGGTGGTGGTCTTGCCGGCGCCGTTGGGCCCAAGCAGGCCCGTGATGCGGCCGTCCTCGGCCTGGAAGCCGACGTTGTCCACCGCCTTGATCAGGCCGCTCTTGGTCTTGAAGGCTTTATGCAGGTTCTCGGCGACGATCATGGTTCCCATCCGTTGAACGAGGTGAAGGCCGGCACCGCGGTGAGGGTATCCAGGCAGGAGGCGTCGAGTGCCTTGGCGTCGGCCTTGTCCATGAACTGCGCCAGCAGGCGCGGCATGCAGCCGGCGCCGAGGGTGCCATGGCCTTGGCCCTTGGCCACGATGTGGCGGCCGTTGGGCAGGTGCATGAGCACCTGTTCTGCGTAGCGCGGCGGAGTGACCGGGTCGAACTCGCCCGACAGCAGCAGCACCGGCACGTCGGTGCTCAGCGGCGCGGTGAAGTTCTTCGGGCGCGTGCCCACGTTCCACACCGGGCAGGCGGCGAAGAACATGCGCGCCACTTCCGGGCCGAGCAGGCGGTCGCCGGCCGGGCCTTCCTGGTAGCGGTCGGCGTCTTCAGCGCAGATCACCGACCACTGCATGCCCTGGTTCATCTGCCCGGCCATGTTGCGGGTGGCCAGGCTGTTGAGCGACATCAGCGGCGCGTAGCGGCCCTGCGCGGCTTCGTCCAGCACCACCGGCAGCAGCGAGGACAGTTCCGGCATGTACGAGAACATGAAGGCCAGGCTGGTCACGGTGTTGGCACTGACCGGGTCGCGGCGTACCGCAGCGGTGCCCGGGTCGCGGTATTCCACCACCACCGGGGCCTTGGCCAGCGTGGTCATCACGTTGCGCAGCTGGGTGCGGGTATCGACCGGGAAGCGCTTGGCGCAGGCCGCGTCCTTGCGGCACTGGGCGGACTGCAGCTCGATCGCCGATTCGAAGGTGTTGGCGAAATCGCCGCCCACCGCCAGGTCGTTCGGCGCCACCCCGTCGATCACCACCGCACGGGTGTGCTGCGGGAAGCGCGCGGCGTACTGCTGGGCCACGCGGGTACCGTAGGAGCCGCCGACCAGGTTGATCTTGTCTACGCCCAGCGCCGCACGCACGGCATCCAGGTCACCAATGGCCTGGGTGGTGGTGTAGAAGCGGGTGTCGGCACGGTCGACCAGCGCGGCGGCGCAGCGGGTGGCGAACTCGGCGATCACCTCGGGCGTGGCCGCCGCGTTCTCGTCGAACGAAAGCTCCTTGCCCTCGGCATCCACGCAGCTGAGCGGGTTGGATTTGCCGGTGCCACGCTGGTCCACCAGGATGATGTCGCGCTTCTTGCGCACCTCGCGCAGCGACTGGTTGATGATGGCCGCCACCTGCGTGGCCGATTGGCCCGGCCCGCCGGCCAGGAAGAACACCGGGTCCTGCTTGCCCTCGCCTTCGTTGGCGGTATCCAGCCAAGCGATGTTGAGCCCGATCCTGCGGCCAGTGGGCGCATCGGGGTTCTCAGGCACCTGCAGCGTGGCGCACTCGGCTTCCACGTTGTTGCTGGCCTGGGCGCTGGTGAGGGTGCAGGGCTTGAAGGTCAGCTGGCCGTACTGGCGCTGGGCGCCGTCAGGCGGCGCTTCCGGGGTGGGCTGGCAGGCCGCCAGCAGCAGCAGGGCTGCGCCGGTGGCGAGGGGTCGGATCGCACGTTGCATGCTCGGTCACGTCCTTGAGTTAAGGGTCTCAGCATGCCATGACGGACGGGTTCGGCGGATGTGACCGTCAGCCGGTGTACGGTCGCCGCTGCAGCCCCGCCACACCGCAGCACGCCGCTGCCTTGACAACGTCAAGGTGCTGGCCAATTCTCTGCCGTTACGGCACAGATCATGGAAGATGAAGATGCGCGGTATTGGATCAGCAATTCTGATGGCGAGCATGTTGCTGTTCGCCCCAAAGGGCGCCTTGGCGCAACAGGCCTCCTACTGCTACAAGTCCACCTGCGTCCCCGACCTGTCACAGGCCGAAGCGCTGAGGGGGGCGATTCCAACTACGGCTCGTTGCTGCAGCGCGCAGGTCGGACGCCGCTTCTATCTGACCGGACCTACACCTTGACCTACAAGGTGGACAATCAGGAGCCGGAAACGTTCTACAAGTCCTTTGCATCCACGGATTTCGATTCTGCAATGCCGGACTGCACAAGCGATAACCCGCTTTACCCACGCTCCTGTTCCACCGAAGCTCAGGCCATGCAGTCCAGATGGGAGAGCGGCGTATATAGACCAAAGGAATGCAATGTTGGCACTCCTGCTTTGGCGGGAAGCTACGTAAACCCGTATGTGTATGCCACCGAAGCCCCACTCAACGGGCGACGCTATGGCGCATTCCATTTCGAGACGATCCGCGGCGGGGGCATCACCACGCCCGGAGACACCTTCCGGCGCGCCGATTACCAGATCGATTGCGGCGGCAACAGCAAGACCTGGTTCTTCACCATCGACCAGAAGATCGTCTACCTGTGCCCTCTGGGCTTCAAGGGCACGTCTGTTGGGTTTACCGCAGCCAAACCGCCGATCGAAGGAACGCGATGGTGTGTGCCGATGGATCCCCTGCCCAGCATCAAGGTGACGCTGCGGCAGTACGATTCCTGCCCAGTCAACGCACACCCCTGCTTCCCGGGCACCGGCGACAAGATGCGACTGGAGCCGGACTTCCAAATTTCCGGGTGGACCTTCGCACGGGTCTATCACTCGTTGGCGGAACTGGATTCGGGCAACATCTCGACGGGCTGGAGCACCACATTTTCTGATCGCGTCATCGCGGGCGTGCTGCCCGCCTATGTCACCCCGGACGGCTTCTACGAGGGAAGCGTGTCGGCCGGCGGCTCGCGATATCGCAGTCTGGTACATCAAGAGCGAGTGATCGAGAAGATTGGCAGCCCGCTGATCGGCTACCGGGTCACCTACGGCAGCGAGATCCGGGAATTCGATGTAGATGGTCGATTGGTACTGCTGCGGGATGCCAACGATGCGGGCAGGAATGTCACTGTGAGTTATGCAGGTGACAATGTGTCGCAGCTGCTCACTGCTCAGGGCCGTCGGACCATGTTCGAGTACGAAGCGGGACGTCTCTCGCGCATCGTTCGACCCGACGGCTCTGCCATAGAGTACGCGTACGATGCTGCTGAAAATCTCTCTGCCGTGCGTCAGGCGGGGGGCGTTAAACAGTACATTTATAATGAGTCTGGCAGGTCCGGCAGCGACAAAACGCACCTACTGACTGGCATCATCGACGAAACCGGCCATCGATACGCCACCTTTTCCTACGATGGTGACGGCAGGGTGACGGGCAGTCAGCTTGAAGGAGACGACGGCCCGGTGGAGGCAACGCGGGTGACTTACACCGGGGCCGACACCGTACAGGTATCGACCGACGGGCTGGGGACTCGAACCATCACCTATGCCAGCAACCAGTATCGCCGACCCCTGACCCTTAGCGACGTCAGGGGAACCGTGTCCAATACCTACAGCAGTGCGCAGCTGATCAGGAACGTGGACCGTACCGGCAACACCACGACCTACGCGTACGAAGGCGGGTTCCTGTCGTCGGTGGAGACCGCCGCATCCACGCAAAGTTGGCGGAAGGTGTTCTACACGCGAGATGCACTTGGACGCGAGACCAAGCGTGAGATACGGGGCAGCGAAACCGGTTCGAGCCTAGCCGTGCTGTCTACCGTCAAGCACGGCTATCTTGCCAGCGGCGCGCGCTTCGCGACGTGCGAGGTGGATCCCGCCGTGAGCGGCGCCTCCGCCTATGTGTGCGGCGCGCAGACCCCGGCACCGGCAGGTGTCCGGCAGACACTGCTGACGTACTGTGCCGATGCCGACGTCCAAATGGGGGTGTGCCCGCTAACCGGCTTAGTAGTGGCGATCGACGGCCCGCGGTCCGATGTGGTCGATACCACTAAGTTTCAATACTACCCATCGGATCATCCTGACTGCGCGGTTAGGATTGCGGACTGCTTGTGGCGGAAGGGCGATCTGTGGAAGGTGATGAATGCGGCGGGCCAAGTGTCGGAGACGCTGCGTTACGACGCGATGGGTCGCGCGGCGAGCCTCCGCGACGCGAACGGTGTCACGACGGATTTCATCTACGATTTTCACGGACGCCTGACCAGCAGCGTTGTTGCCGGGGGCGGCACCCCGGACCAGACCACGCGCATCGACTATTACCCCAATGGACTGGTCAGCAGCATCACGCTGCCGGATGGGAGCTTCACGTCATATGCGTACGACGGCGCCCATCGCCTGGCTGCAGTTGTGGATGCCGACGGCAATGCGATTCATTACACACTGGACGCGGCCGGCAAGCGGATCGGCGAGGATGTGAGGGACGAACACGGCACGCTTCGCCGCACGATGTCGCGCACTTACGATGCGTTCGGCAGACTGAACGCCGTTACCGATGCCACCGGCAACCGCGCGCTGTTCTCATACGACGCCAACGGCAACCTAAATCGCGCCACCGATGCGCTTGGTCGCGTGACGAAGAGGGAGTACGACGCGCGGGGTCAAGTGCTCTCGGTGACTGAAGATGCAGACGGCATCGGCGCCACCACCGGCGTGGTACGCAATGCCAACGACGCGATCAGGGAAGTCGTTGATCCCAACGGCCTGCGCACCCTCTACCAGTACAACGCATTCGGTGAGCTGGTGCGTTTGTCCAGTCCGGATACCGGTCAAACCAACTACGCCTACGACAGTGCAGGCAACCCGCTGTCTACGAAGGACGCACGCGACGAGACGACGGCCTTCAAGCACGACGCGCTGAATCGCTTGATCTCCACTACCTTCAGCGACGCCCGGCTCAATATGGCGTACGACTACGACGTTGCGCCATCTGACTGCGATCCTTTCGAGTCGTTCCCGGCCGGACGGTTGGCCCGCATGACCGATGCCAGCGGAGAAACTCGTTACTGCAACGACCGGTTCGGCAACGTCACGCGGAAAGTGCAGCAGATCGGCGAACTTGCATTTACGGTTCAATACGCCTACACGTCCGCGGGGAGATTGTCGTCACTGCAGTACCCTGATGGCATGCGCGTGGACTATGTGCGCGACGCGGCCGGACGCACCACGGAGATCGGGCTGACGCAGGCCGGCGGTGACCGACAAGTACTGGTGACCAACGTGTCCCATCACCCGTTCGGGAACGTGGCGGGCTGGACGTTTGCAGGCGGTCGCACGATCACGCGAACGGTGGACCTCAACTACCGCCCGTCGACCATCTCTAGCGCGGCCCCCGGACAACCAGGGTCGCAATACGCATACGGTTGGGATGCAGCGGGCAACCTCACCTCGCTGGGCGCTAATCAGACGCCTGGTAGCGCCGCGATTGAATTCGCCTACGACGGGCTGAACCGGCTCACCGAGTTCAAGGATAAGGTAACCGGCGCCGTCATCGAAGGCTACACATATGATGCCACAGGCAATCGCACTACGGTGTCCAATGCCATTGGCGTCCAGACGTACAGGTATGCACCGGCAAGCCACAGACTGCTGTCGGTGGGAGACGTGGACCGGCGCTATGACGCGGCCGGCAACACGGTTTTCATTGGCCAAGACAACGTAGCATTCCAGTACAACGCCGCTGGCCGCATGAGCCGTGCCGAGCGTGGCACTGGGTCGGTGGTGGAGTACATTTATAACGGACACGGTGAGCGCGTCTGCAGGGGTCTAGCCGACACACGGATCTACAGCATCTTCGACGAGGACGGCCGTTGGTTGGGAGACTTCGACGGCGAAGCGGCGGTGCAGCTGGTGGTCTGGATGGACGATCTTCCCGTGAGCGTGATTGCTCAGGGAAAGGTGCATTTCATCGAGACCGATCATTTGGGTACGCCGCGCGCCGTGATTGATACTTACCGGAACGTGCCCATCTGGACGTGGGATATGGCAGGTGAAGCCTTCGGGAACAGTGCACCCGATGAAGACCCGGATCGAGACGGCACTGCATTCACGTTCGATATGCGCTTCCCCGGCCAACGCTATGACTCGGCCACGGGCCTGAATCACAATTACTTCCGTGATTACGATTTTGGCATCGGGCGCTATGTGCAGAGCGATCCCCTTGGCCTTGCTGCCGGTCCCAGCACGTACGGCTATGCCAATGGCATGCCCACCGGCGCGTACGACCCGTTTGGACTCAAGGCCATCAGGCAGCCGTCAACACCACCGAAACGCGGCGAAAAGGGATCCATCCGCTGTGAAGGGGGCTCCGTCGTCCCCTATGTGCGCTGGGGAGCTTTGGATTCATACCAAAAAGAGTGCTTGGGTGACTGCCTACTCGCGCATGAGCGCAGCCACGCCGCGGATGCCAACCGCGCCGATCCAGGGATTTGTCGCTACTACTCGTGGCTGGGAGGAATTGGCCCTCTCGGTGATGTCACCTTCGATACAATGGAAGAATTGAGGGCTACCGAACTCGCCGCACACCGTGTGGAATTGCAGTGTCTCAAGTCAAAGCGTTCCCCTCTGAGCTGCGACAACGATGTCTGCCGGAATGTGATCCAGGACCGGATCAATCAGATTGAACAGATCTTCATTCCGCGCGTGGAGAATGGGACGTACTGGGATTGACCGGACAGCGCCATGAGACAACCGCTGATAACGCTTCTATTGACAGGATGCACCTTGATTGGATGCACCGAGGAGCCTCCAACCGTCGAGTGCGGGGGCAAAGTGCGTATGTTCGCTTCTGGCCCCGAGGCGGAAGCGGCTTTAGCATCGGCACGCACGGAGTCCAGATCGTTCTGCACGGGCGACTTCAGCGGGTGCAACTATCAAGTGCTACCGCGGGAGGGTGGCTTGACAGTCGTGGCCTCATTTTCCCGCTCCGCGGAGGGTCGCTGCTCCTACGGCCTCCATGATGAAAGATACTTCCTTTACGACAGCGCGGGACGCCTTGAAAAAATAGTCGATCCCATCTGAAGGTGTGAAAGGCAAAATGCCCGCTTTGGGCGGGCATCTGCTGAAGCGTGAAGCGGGCCGGACTCTCTTAACCACTCTTGGTGGTACCACTTTAGTGGCGGCCAATGCCCCTTTAGCCGGGTCGGGACATCCGTAGGGCGAGGTTTGTGTGCGCCCAGCCATCGCAGTAGCGGCCATCGGGCGCCTCTGGGTTTTCAGGCACCTGCAGGGTGGCGCACTCGGCTTCGACGTTGTTGCTGGCCTGGGCGCTGGTGAGGGTGCAGGGCATGAACGTCAGTGTTCAGTACTGGCGCTCAGCCGCTTCCGGGGGTGCATCCGGAGTGGCCTGGCAGGCCGCCAGCAGCCGCAACGCCGCACTGGTGGCCAGGGGACGGCAGGAAAGTCGCATTTCGATCGCATCCTGGATTGAAGGGTCTCAGCATGCCATGACGGATGGGCGGCTGGATGTGACATGCCCGATTCGACGAGGGGTTTCGTCCCTGCGCCAGCGCGAGGAGACCGACCAGGATAGGGTGCTGAACTTGCCGGAGACGGGCCCGTAACCGGATTTGCAGTGGTGCGTGGTGCGAACACTTACATGGCAGAGCGCTCCGGGTAGCGGTGGCGTTGCCACCTCTTCACCGGGAGCGCTGCCGGATCGGCTGCCTCGTCGCTTCATCTTCCAGCGGGAAGGAATCGCCCCAGACCTCAATATCAAGGCCATTGAGGTTCCGATCCAAGGACACGCAGTTCTGGATCAAGGACCGGAGCACGTAGCTGGGTGATCGTTCGCTGCGCCACGCGGAGAGCTGGAAGGCGCGGCGTAGGACGGGATCCACCTTCACCCGCAAGTAAACCTGCTTCTTCATGGGATGACGTCCTCGGGCAAGAACTGCCCCAGGTCGGCGTTGACTTCGCCGTGGAAGATCGTGCGTTCCACGAACCTGGGCACCCGTGGATCTTCGACTGCCGGCGTGCCCAGCAGCTTGATGGTGATGACGCCAGCGCAGGCTTCGATCTGCAGCTTGCGACCCACGTTGAAGCCCATCTGCCGCAGCCACTGGCCGCGGATCTTAAGGTAGGGAACCTTCAGCTCTTCGTGGAAGTGTGCGGGTGGCGTGCACGGCGGGGATTGCGTACGGCGTTCGCGTGCGCGCCGGGCAATCGCGGATTGGGAAGGGTAGTCGTTGTAGCTGTCGTCGGGTCGCTGCCTTTTCATGGTGTGCCTCCAGTAGGAAGATCCCTCGCCGGGATGGCGAGGGAGTCGGGAGGTTAGAAACCGTAAAACACGAAAACTCGGCGGGCGTATTTCCACGAGGGTGTTGTATTAGCCACCCTCCCGACGCAGGACATCCAATTCTCGTGTTTTTGGAGTTTCTACGCTCCGGAACACACCATGCGCGCCGCTGCCAACGATGGGAAATTGTTTGTGCCTCTTGGTTTCCAGACTTCGGTAGGCAAAACCTTCTCGATGACGCATATGGCGCTGAAAGCGCAGCTACCAACAGTCTCCGCATATGAAGAGGGCGGGTTCAGTAGTAACAATCAATCCAAGCTTCGCTAGGTACGACGGTGCGTTCCTCAGCCCGCCAATGATGCATGTCCAGCAGCATTCGTCCGGCCTGATACCCGAGAGGAATCGATGGCCGCGGCGCCGCCGATGATCCAATGCAAACGACCGCCCGTCGCCCGCTGGGCGATCGGCTGCGCGAGCTCGGCTATAAGGAGCGAAATGACAACGACAACGACTCCGGCGCGGCAGATCCGCGACCAGTACGACGGTTCCACCCTTCGCGTTTACCAGGCCTACTCGGACACCATCGCCGACAGCGCCCTCAAGCACCAGACCTTCGTCGCCCCGACCTTCAAGATGGAGCGGATGACGTGGATCAAGCCCTCCTTCCTGTGGATGATGTATCGCGCCGGATGGGGCTACAAAGATCCGGGTCAGTCCCGCATCCTGGCCATCGACATCACCCATGAGGGCTTCGCATGGGCACTGGCTCACGGCTGTACCAGCCACCCCGAACCGGGCATGGACGCACAGGAATGGGAGGCGCTCAAGAGCCGCTCACCGGTCCGCGTGCAATGGGACCCGGAGCGTGACCTGCACCACCGGCCGCTGGAGCACCGCGCCATCCAGATCGGATTGAGTGGCGAGGCCGTGCGCCTGTACACCGGGGAGTGGATCCAGCGTGTCACCGATGTCACGCCGCTGGCCCATCGGATCTGCAGGTTGGTACGGGAAGAAAGACTGGATGAGGCCATGGCGGCGCTGCCAATTGAATCAGCGTACACGCCGGCTTAAGGAAATAGACAGATGACAAAGCAACTCACAGAGACCAGCAAGTTCCTCAGCTACGTACTGCGTCATCAGCCCGACGCTGTCGGGCTGACGCTGGACGCCGAAGGGTGGGCTGACGTTGATGCACTGATCGCCGGCGCAACGTCCGCCGGCCGAGAGCTGGATCTGGCACTCATCCAGCAGATCGTGAGCACAAACGACAAGAAGCGCTTCACCCTCTCCGATGACAACAGCCGCATTCGTGCAGTGCAAGGTCACTCCACCGATAGCGTTGCCATACAGCACATTGCCAAGGTTCCCCCTGCATTGCTCTACCACGGAACGGCGACGCGGAACCTTGAGTCGATCCTGGCGGAAGGGCTGCGTCCGGGCCAGCGACACCATGTGCACCTTTCCGAGGACACCACCACCGCCACGACCGTTGGCCAGCGTTACGGCAGTCCTATCGTGCTGACAGTTGATGCGCTTCGCATGCATCAACAGGGCTATACGTTCTTCCAGGCTGGCAATGGCGTTTGGCTGACCGACCACGTGCCAAGGGAGTTCGTAAAGCACAGTGCGTAGCGGAACTGCTGTATCCCGAGGCCAGCAATCCTCTCGTAGGGCCGATCAACCCAGGCTCTCCCATAGCCGTCAGGGTCGATTGCCGACATCGCGGCAGGAAACAGAGCCATCAAATACGGCCAATCTCACAAAGTGTTGCGACGTGGTGGGACGGAGTCCAAAGCTTTGCGCACCGGATATTGGTGACGCTTGAAGGGGCCTCTCCCGGCAGCTATAGTTAACTTGACTACGCAGACAGCAGAAAATTTGTCGGCGGAGCTGCGAAGCCTCTCAAGGGGCACATGAAGGGAAATTGCTGGCGGATGGGTTGTTCACTTGAGTGTGGAAACCTGCCAGTGAGGCCGTCCTTCCTACGTAGTCACTTCAGTATTCTGCGTTTCTTGGCCTCGGTCGCGTGATAGCACGTTACCGGGGCCAAATACCTTCTAGACCCTTCGATTCGGATCTCCAGGATCGCGGCGGCATAGTACGGCGTTCCACGTAACAGCACTTTCTGGTGAGTGTTGAGAATTAGCGACTGACGGTCACTTTTCCTGTCGCTGCCGGTCTCGCCGCTTGGGGGATTGAACCGCAACAGGCTTCGCGGGCTGTATGCCTTCGCAACGATGGTTGCGATTTCGGCCACCGAAAGGCCATCTTTGTTTCTTCGAGCTGCGATTACGTGCCGGATGTAGCCAGGCTTGATCATGATCGCGTAGCAGTTCACTCGTTCCCACCTGTTTTCGTCGCAGACCCTGTCGATTTCATCGGCCTGCTTGGGGGTCAGCAGGTAGGCAAAAGCAAAGGCATCCGCATCACTCTTCCGCCGTGAATCATCAACGGATTCAACCAGCTTCTGAAAGCGAGCAGCCAGCTCGTACTCTCCCTGTACTGACATGCTCGCGAACCTCAGTGTGTGCAACGGGCCATACGCGGTCCGGGCATTGAGCATTGTCTCAACGTAGCACTGCTGTCCGATGGTGTTTGCTTGCGTTGTCGCCGCGGCCGTAGCGGCGATTGCCGGCCAAGGACCGGAAATCAGGCACCTGGGCGACCCACCCGATACGGCATCAATCGCAACGCCAGAACTCTTTGGTAATTTCGATCAAGCGAGGTGACGCTTTTGCCCGCGCCGCTGGCCGCAAGGGATGCGGCGGATGTCGCGCTGAGGCTGCCGTTCATAGGAGCGGTCAGAATTATGGTCCTTTATGATGAAAACCATAATTATGATTTCTGCCACAAATACCCATAATTTCTGCTTTAGTCCTCGTCGGACTCGATGCGCGTGTTCGCCGAATCCTCGCCAGAACTGGAAGACCGGCTCGCCGCAGCCGAGACAGAAAGCGAAATGCCCGCACAAGGCGGGCATCTGCTGAAGCTTGTAGCGGGCCGGACTTCAGGGCCATGGTCACTGATCGACTCGAGGAGAAGAACGCCTGTAATCCCCAGCGGGTTCAAACCGCCGTCAATCGACTGGTGAAGAACCTGGTGCTGGCACCCAGGGGTGAGAAAGGCGAGTACGAGATCGAAGACCGCGTGTTGGCAACATACCTCGCGAGTGGGTCGATTCCAGCCCGCTGAAGCTTCCAGCGCATATGCCCGAACGTCAGCCGCCCAGCCGCTCGTCGACAGAATCAAGCAGTCGCTTACCGTGAAGGACTGCGAGTACTGCAATCTGGTCAGCACGAATTTCGTAAAATGACTCGATAGCTGTAGAGGAACCGCTCTCGCAGGCTTGTACGGCCAACCTCAGGCACTACCCTGCCCGCAAAGGGATGGACTTCAATCACATCGCCCAGCTCAAACAGCGCTTCGATGATCCGTCTGGCGTGGCGCGGGGAGTCTCGTGCAATGAACTCTGCGATGGCGTCGATATCGTCGAGCGCCTCGCTCGTCCAATTCAGCGGTCCAGCCATTTACCCAGCCGCTCGCGCGCCTGTTCTGTGGTGTGGACCCGGCCAGCATCCACATCAGCGAGCCCGCGCTGGATCTTCTCCAACACATAGACGTGGTACTGGATGTCTTCGAGCGTGGAATCGTCCGGCAGTTGATTCAGCAACTGGGCGACTTCCTGCTTGGCAGTCACGGGGGGCGTCATGGCGGTAGCTCCGGATCTGATGGGGGCATTCTAGCCCCCTTACTCCAGCCCAGCGTTACTTGCTGCTGACGTACTTCTCCCGCCGCACCTGCGGCGTCGGCAAGCCCGCGTCCTTCAATGCCTCGAAGGTCGCATCCACCATGTCCGGGTTGCCGCACAGGTAGGCGATGTCGGTGGCCGGGTTCGGGGCGAATTCGGCCAGGTGCTGCTGCACGTAGCCATGGCGGACGTCCGGGTGCGGGTTCTCGGGCAGCTCGCGGGACAGGCACGGCACGTAGCGGAAGCCCGGGTGGGCGGCGGCGAAGGCGTAGAAGTCCTCGCTGTAGAGCAGCTCTTCGGGGCTGCGGGCGCCTTGGAACAGCACCACTTCCACCCCGCGTTCGGCCATGGCGGTGGCCAGCAGCGGCAGCATGGAGCGGTACGGGGTGACCCCGGTGCCGGTGGCGATGAGCAGGTAGCGGGCGTTGTGGTCGCCCGGCATCAGGCAGAACCGGCCGAACGGGCCGCTGGCGGTCACGTGGCCGCCCAGGTCCAGGCCCTCGAACAGGGCCGTGGCGGCGCCGCCGGGCACAAAGCTGACTGCAATATCAACGGCTTCGCCCGGTCCCAGGGCGTGGTCATGGATCGTGGCCAGGGAATAGCTGCGCTTGGTGGCGGTGCCGTCGGCGTACTCGAAATGGACCTGGATGAACTGCCCGGGCTGGAAATCCAGCGGTTGGCCGTCATCACGCAGGAACTGGTAGTGGCCGACGGTGGGGGCCAGCATGCGCCGGTCGATCAGCTTGAGGGGGAATTGAACAGGCACGAATTTGGGAAACAGTGTGTAGCCGGGGCAAACCCCTGAGGCCTTCTATAATAGCCGCTCCCCCGCCCCTATCCAGCGCCGTCCCATGGGCGCGAAGGCAAGAGCTTGGCATCCCAGAATACTCCCGCGACCAGTACCGCCCCCGCCCTGCGGGTGCGCGACCTGCGCAAGACCTATGACAACGGCACCCAGGCCCTGAAAGGGGTTTCGCTGGATGTTGCCCCGGGCGACTTCTTCGCGCTGCTGGGCCCGAACGGGGCCGGCAAGTCCACCCTGATCGGCATCATCAGCTCGCTGGTGAACCTCAGTGAGGGCCAGGTGGAGGTCTTCGGCAGCGACCTGGTGCGCAGCCGCAGCGCCACCATGCGCCTGATCGGCCTGGTCCCGCAGGAAATCAACTTCAACCTGTTCGAGAAACCCTTCGACATCCTGGTCAACTACGCCGGCTTCTATGGCGTGGCCCGCGCCGAGGCCGAGAAGATGGCCGAAGAGGAGCTCAAGCGCGCCCACCTGTGGGAAAAGGCGCAGGTGATGAGCCGCACGCTGTCGGGCGGCATGAAGCGCCGGCTGATGATCGCCCGGGCGATGATGACCCGCCCGCGCCTGCTGATCCTGGATGAGCCCACCGCGGGCGTGGATATCGAGATCCGCCGCGACATGTGGCGGGTGCTCAAGGAGATCAACGCGGCTGGCACCACGATCATCCTCACCACGCATTACCTGGAAGAGGCCGAGCACCTGTGCCGCAACCTGGCGATCATCAACCACGGCCAGATCGTGACGCAGGGGCCGATGCGCGAGCTGCTGGCCAAGCTGGACGTGGAAGGCTTCCTGTTCGATATCGACGGTGAGCTGCCGGCGCAGCTGCCGGTGATCGAGGGCACCACGATGGTGGCCATCGACGGGCACACGCTGGATGTGGACATGCCGCGCGCGATGGATCTGAACCGGGTGTTCGCGGCGCTGAACGCGTCGGGCATCCGGGTGCGGTCGATGCGGACCAAGAGCAACCGCCTGGAGGAGCTGTTCGTGCGCCTCACCGGCAACCAGGAGAACGCGGCATGAGCAGCACCCCGACCCCGGTCCTGACCGACGGCCAGCGCAACCGGATTGCGCTGATGACGATCGTGCGCCGCGAAGTGGCGCGCATCCTGCGCATCTGGGGCCAGACGCTGGTGCCGCCGGCGATCACGATGACGCTGTACTTCCTGATCTTCGGCGGGCTGATCGGTTCGCGCGTGGGCGAGATGGGCGGCTACAGCTACATGCAGTTCATCGTGCCGGGCCTGGTGATGATGAGCGTGATCCAGAACAGCTACGGCAACATCAGTTCGTCGTTCTTCGGGGCGAAGTTCGGGCGCCACGTGGAAGAGCTGCTGGTGAGCCCGATGCCGAACTGGGTGATCCTGTGGGGGTACGTGGCCGGTGCGGTGCTGCGCGGGCTGATGGTGGGCGTGATCGTGCTGCTCATCGCGATGTTCTTCACGCCGGTACGCATTCCGCACCCGCTGGTGACGCTGACCACGGTGCTGCTGGGCGCGACGATCTTCTCGCTGGCCGGCTTCATCAATGCGGTGTACGCCAAGAAGTTCGATGACGTGGCGATCGTGCCGACCTTCATCCTGACCCCGTTGACCTACCTGGGCGGCGTGTTCTATTCGGTGAAGCTGCTGCCGACATGGGCCGAAGCGGCCACGCATGCGAACCCGATCTTCTACATGGTGAACGCGTTCCGCTATGGCCTGCTGGGTACGAGCGATGTGCCGCTGTGGGTGGCCTACGCACTGATGATCGGTTTCGTGGTGGTGCTGACGGCGCTGGCGCTGTGGCTGCTCAAGCGTGGCGTGGGTATGCGGAGCTGAGGCTAACGTCAAAGGCAAAGGCGTCGGCTCTGTGATTCCTGACGGTTTGGCGGAGCGGTGTGGGTTTGCGGGGGACGCCGTGAACCCATCCTTGGGGGCTTGGTCGCCGCATCCATGCGGCTCACACCCCCGCAAACCCACCCCGCCCCACCTTCGACATTTGGTCGGTGACGGAGCGAAAGGCAGAAGCTCACCGCGACGTTACCGGTAGCGCCGGCCGTTGGCCGGCCCTCAGGATTAATGGAGAAAGGTAATGCGCATTCTTGTACTGGGCGCCGGTGGCACTGGCGGTTATTTCGGCGGTCGTCTGGCCCAGGCTGGGGTCGACGTAACCTTCCTGGTGCGCCCTGCCCGCGCAGCACAGCTGGACAGCGAAGGGCTCGTCATCCGCAGCCCGTTGGGTGATGCGACCTTCCCGGTCGCCCACGTCACTGCTGATGCGCTGCCTGCGCTTGCTGCAGAGCAGCCCTTCGATCTGGTGATCCTGAGCTGCAAGGCCTACGACCTGGACAGCTCCATCGAGGCGATTGCACCGGCGGTGTCGTCGCGTACGACGGTGCTGCCGATCCTCAACGGGCTGCGCCACTACGCGGCACTGGATGCACGCTTCGGCCGCGATGCGGTGCTGGGCGGGCTGTGCTTCATCAGTGCGACCAAGGCCGACGATGGCGCGGTACTGCACCTGGCCCCTGCGGCGAAGCTGACCTTTGGCGAGCGTGATACGCCGGGCAGCAGTGCGCGGGTACTGGCCCTGGCGGCGGCGTGCGTGCAGGCCGGGGTGGACCATGTGGCCAGCGATGCCATTGGGCAGGAGCAGTGGGTGAAGTACACGTTCCTGACCACCTTGGCGGCGGCAACCTGCCTGATGCGGGCGGATGTGGGCACGATCGTGACCACGGATGATGGTGCGGAGATCGTGCGCGCGCTGTATGCCGAATGCCTGGCGGTGGCCGAGGCGGCGGGTGAACCGATTCCGGAGAAGGCGCAGGCCGTGGCACTGGCCGCGACCACGCAGGCAGGCTCGGCGCTGAAGGCGTCGATGCTGCGCGATCTGGAGGCCGGCCAGCAGGTGGAAGCCGAGCAGATCGTGGGCGACATGCTGGTGCGGGCACGCGCGGCCGGCCAGGCGGCGCCGCTGCTGGCGGTGGCGTATGCACACCTGCAGGCTTACCAGCGCCAGCGCGCGGGCTGATCATGGCCGCCGGCGGTGCACCGACGCGGGTTCTGGTGTTGGGGCTTGGGTACAGCGGGCGGCGCGTGGCGGCGCTGTTGCGGGCGCGGGGCGTGGCCTGCAGTGGCACGGTGCGGGAGCCGGATGCAGCGCCTGATGATGGTGTTGTCCGCCACTGCTTGGTGGCTGGGCAGCCCATTGATGATGCGCTGCGTGAGGCTATCCGCAGCGCGGAGGCCGTGATCTGTACGGTGCCGCCTGATGAAGGCGGCGATCCCGCATTGCGGCTGGTGGCTGCGGAGTTGCAGGAGAGCCCGGCACTTGGCTGGGTGGGCTATCTCTCTTCAACGGCGGTGTATGCCGACCGCGAGGGTGGCTGGATCGACGAGACGTCGGTAGCCGATGCGGTGGATGACACTGCGCGGCGGCGGTTGCTGGCCGAGGCGCAGTGGCGCGAATTTGCTCGCGGGAAAGGCGTGGCGTCTGCGGTGTTCCGCTTGCCGGGGATCTACGGTCGCGGGCGCAATGCGCTCGTGCAGTTGGCGGAAGGCCGGGCGCGGCATGTGGTGAGGCCGGGGTTGAAGTTCAACCGGCTGCATGTGGAGGATCTGGCGGCGGTGGTTGTCGCGGCGATGGATCGCCCGGGTGAGGCGTTGTATCTGCCTGCCGATGATGAGCCGGCGGCGCCGCAGGACGTGTTGGCGTTCGCGGCGAAGCTGGGTGGGTTTGCGATGCCGCCAGCGGTGGCGTGGGATGACCCATCGGTAGGCCCGGCGTTACGGCGGTTCTATGCGAGCAACAAGCGCATCGACAGCCGGGGCACGCGCGAGGCGCTGGGCTGGAAGCCAACATTCGCGACATACCGCGAAGGGCTGCAGGACGCCATCCGGCAGGGTTGGTTCCCAAACAACCGCCGATAGCGGTGATCGGTGCTTTGACGCATTGACCTCTCCGGCGAGGCGCCTTCGCCTTGGGTCATGCCTTCGACGGCCTGCCCATTGGTATCGGCGGTCGATCGGGATGCGACCCTACCAAGGCAGCGACAGGCGCGGGTCAGCGCGCGTCCGGCAGGCGGAAGAACGTGCGCGTCGCTGCGGTCGCATTCGCTGCGGTCACTTCGACATCCTCGCCGCGATCCCGCGCCAGTTCCTCGACGATATGCGCCAGGAACATGGGCTCATTACGCCGGTCCTTCGGCATCGGCTTCAAACTGCGCGGCAGCAGGTACGGCGCGTCGGTTTCAATCATCAGCCGCTCGGCCGGGATGTGCTTCACCAGCTCGCGCAGGTGCGCGCCACGGCGCTCGTCGCACAGCCAGCCGGTGATGCCGATGTACCAGTCCTGGTCCAGGTAATCGAACAGCTCCTGGCGCTCGCCGGTGAAGCAATGCACCACCGCAGCGCCGATGCGGCCGTCGAAGTTCTTCATCTGCGCCATGAAATCGGCATGCGCGTCGCGCTGGTGCAGGAACAGCGGCTTGCGCTGGCCATCGGCGGCGCGCACGTCACTGGCCAGCTGCAGCTGGCGCTCGAAGGCGCGGTGCTGGGCCGGGCGCGGGGCGAAATCGCGGAAATAGTCCAGGCCGCACTCGCCCACCGCCACCACTTCGGCGTGGGCGTGCAGCGCGCGCATTTCGCCGTCGCATTCGTCGGTGTATTCCACCGCGTGGTGCGGGTGCACGCCGGCGGTGGCATACAGGAAGCCCGGGTGCTGGCGCGCCAGCTCGAGGGCCATCGGCGAATGCTCGCGGCTGGCGCCGGTCAGCACCATCTGCACCACGCCGGCGTCGCGGGCGCGGGCCAGCACGGCATCGCGGTCACGGTCGAACGAATCGTGGGTGAGGTTGGCGCCGATATCGATCAGTTGCATGGGGCAGCTACAGGGCAATGAATCGCGCCATTGTAGCGTGCCGCCTGTGCGGCACCGCCGCCGGCCCGTATCCTTGCGCCATGAGTACGCCGAGTTTTCCGATTTCCGAGCTGCTGCCGCAGATCGCCGCGCAGCTGGCCACGCACCCGCGCCTGGTGCTGGAAGCGCCCCCGGGCGCGGGCAAGACCACCCAGGTGCCGCTGGCGCTGCTTGACGCGCCGTGGCTGGAAGGCCGCAAGATCATCATGCTGGAACCGCGCCGGGTGGCCGCGCGCAGCGCTGCGCAGTTCATGGCACGGCAGCTGGGTGAAGAGGTCGGCGGGACAGTGGGCTACCGCATCCGCTTCGAGAACAAGGTGTCGGCGCGCACCCGGGTGGAGGTGGTCACCGAGGGCATCCTGACCCGGATGCTGCAGGACGACCCGATGCTGGAAGGCGTGGGCGCGCTGCTGTTCGATGAGTTCCATGAGCGCCACCTGGCCGCCGATCTGGGGCTGGCACTGGCGCTGGATGTGCAGGCGCAGCTGCGCGAGGACCTGCGCATCGTGGTGATGTCGGCCACGCTGGATGGCGAGCGGCTGGCGCAGTTCCTGGAGGCGCCGCGCTTGAGCAGCGCCGGGCGCAGCTTCCCGGTCGCGGTGAGCCATTTCCCGGCCCGCCGCGACGAATCGCTGGAAGCGCAGGCACGGCGCGCGGTTGAGCAGGCCTTGGCCGAGCACCCGGGCGACGTGCTGGTGTTCCTGCCCGGCCAACGCGAGATCTCGCGTACGCAGGCGGCGCTGGAGCAGGCGCTGCCCGCCGATATCCAGGTGCTGCCGCTGCACGGCGAGCTGCCGGTAGAGCAACAGTCACGAGTGCTGCAGCCTGATCCGCAGGGCCAGCGCCGGGTGGTGCTGGCCACCAACGTGGCCGAATCCTCGGTGACCCTGCCCGGCGTGCGCGTGGTGGTGGACGCGGGGCTGGCGCGCGAGCCGCGCTATGACCCCAACAGCGGCTTTTCACGGCTGGACGTGGTGAGCATCGCGCAGGCCTCGGCCGACCAGCGCGCCGGCCGTGCGGGGCGCGTGGCCGAGGGCTGGGCGTGGCGGCTGTGGCCGCAGTCGCAGCGGCTGGAGGCCCAGCGCCGTCCCGAGATCGCGCAGGTTGAGCTGGCCGCGCTGGCGCTGGAGCTGGCGGCGTGGGGCAGCGAGGACCTGCGCTTCGTGGATGCGCCGCCGGTGGGCGCGATGGCTGCCGCGCGCGAGCTGCTGCAGCGGCTGGGCGCGTTGAGCGACACCGGGGTACTCACTGCGCTGGGCCGGCGCATGCTTACGCTGGGCACACACCCGCGGCTTGCGGCGATGCTGCTGGCAGCCCACAACGCGACGGAACAGGCGCTGGCCTGCGACCTGGCCGCGCTGGTGGAAGCACGCGACCCGCTGCGCCACGGCGGCGATGCACTGGACGCGCGCTGGCGGGCGCTGGCGGCGTTCCGCCAGGGGCGCGTGCCGCTGGATGCCAATCGCGGCGCGCTGGCGGCCATCGATGCGGCAAGCAAGCAGTGGCGGCGACGCCTGCGCTGCGATACCGCGCCGCCGTCGTCGGTGGAGGCGCACCAGCTGGGCGACCTGCTGGCGCACGCCTTCCCGGACCGGGTCGCCGCGCGTCATCCCACCGACCCGTTGCGTTACCTCCTGGCCAATGGGCGTAGCGCGCGGCTGTTCGACCCCAGCGACCTGCGGGGTGAGCCGTGGCTGGTGGCGGTGGAACTGCGCTACGAGGCCCGCGATGCGCTGCTGCAACGTGCCGCGCCGGTGGATGAGAACCGCCTGCGCCAGGATTTCCCGCAGCGTTTCCAGCAGCAGGACGTGGTGCGCTGGGACGCGGACAAGCGGGCGCTGGTGGCACGCCGCGAAAGCCGATTTGACCGCATCGTGCTGGACAGCCGCTCGGCCGGGCGGGTGGATCCGGCCCAGGCCGCACAGGCGCTGACCGAGGCGGTGCGCGAGCTGGGACTGGAGGCATTGCCGTGGACCGACGGCCTGCGCCAGTGGCAGGCGCGAGCCCTCTCGCTGCGGGCGTGGATGCCGGAGCTGGAACTGCCGGATGTATCGGATGCGGCGCTGATGGAGACGCTCACGACATGGCTGACGCCGGCGTTCAATGGCAGGACGCGGCTGGACGCACTGGATGAATCCAGCCTCGGCGAGGCGCTGAAGTCACCCACGCCGTGGGCACAGCGCCAGCTGATCGACCGGCATGCGCCGGTGCGCATCGCGGTCCCGTCGGGCATGGAGCGGCCGATCACGTATGCGCTGGAGGCCGATGGCAGCACGCCGCAGCCACCGGTGCTGGCGGTGAAGCTGCAGGAACTGTTCGGGCTGGCCGATACGCCACGCCTCGCCGATGGCCGTGTGCCGCTCACGCTGCACCTGCTGTCGCCGGGCGGTCGGCCACTGCAGGTCACCCAGGACCTGCGCAACTTCTGGGCCAACACCTATGCCGAAGTCAAAAAGGAGATGAAGGGGCGCTACCCGCGGCATCCGTGGCCGGATGATCCGTGGACGGCCAGCGCCACCCATCGCGCCAAGCCACGCGGGACGTAACGCCGGCTGACCGTGCGCCGCCGGCCCAGCTGAATGGATCCTGCGGATTGGTTATCGTCGTGACCGGACCGTGGCTGGCGGATAACACGCCCTACACGGCCCCCGCGCGACACTGGATTCCGAATCGAGGCAAAGGATCCCCCATGAGCAGACTGACCGTGATTACCGACCGCGCCCTTGAGCGTGCACTGGACCTGGCAAGCAGCGCCGGAGACGGCCTGAAGCACGCCGGCAGCAACCTGCGCCACTTTGGGCCGCAAGCCACCGATTGGATCAAGACCGGTGCCGCACTCGGCGCGGTGAAGACCGGCAGCCGCGTGGCGGCCAAGGCGGTTCGTCGCAACCCGGCCGCGACCATCGCCGTTGCCGCCGTGGGCGTCGGTCTGCTCGGCTACGCGCTGTACCGCAAGCAGCAGAAGAAGAAGCTGGCCAACGGCCAGGTGGTGAATGGGCAGGCCGAGCGCATCAGCGCGCGCAACCGCCGCAACACCACGGTGGTGGATGAGCACAGCGATATCGGCAGCGACGCCTGATCCATCAGGCAGGTTGCAGTTGGAAAAACCGCCGGCATGTCCGGCGGTTTTTTATTTGGATCAATCGATCCGACGCCACTGGCCGGGCTGAAGCGTCTCCAGGCTGTGCGCACCCATCGCCACGCGCACCAGCCGCAGCGTGGGCAGGCCCACCGCCGCCGTCATCCGCCGCACCTGGCGGTTGCGCCCTTCGCGCAGGGTGATGGCCAGCCAGGCATCGGGCACGGTCTTGCGGAACCGTACCGGCGGCGTGCGTTCCCACAGCGTCGGCGCTTCCAGATGTTCCACGCGCGCGGGCAGCGTCGGGCCGTCGTTCAACTGCACACCCCTGCGCAATGCCTGCACCTGCTCGTCGGTCGGCGCGCCCTCCACCTGCACCCAGTAGGTCTTGTCTTCCTTGTGGCGCGGGTCGGTCAGCCGGTGCGCCAGCCTGCCGTCGTCGGTGAGCAGCAGCAGGCCTTCGCTGTCGTAGTCCAGCCGCCCCGCCGCGTATACGTCAGGCGGCAGGCCAAAGCCGGCCAGCGTCGCGCGCGGCGGCTGGCTGCTGTCGGTGAACTGGCACAGGACGTTGAAGGGCTTGTTGAAGGCGATGAGCATGGGGCGGGACGTGGGTGACGAGGTGTCATTGTCCCATTACACGGCTTCGGGCGCCGTGGTACCGACCAACGGTCGGTACCTACCGGTGTGTGGCGACCGGGTTACTTCACGAAGCGGAGGGTCATGCGGTCGCTTTCACCGATGGCCTTGTACTTGGCATCGTCGGCGGCGTCGTGGTTGTTCACCGGCGGCAGGGTCCACACGCCGTTCGGGTGGTCCTTGGTATCGCGCGGGTTGGCGTTGATCTCGCTGCTGCCGGCCAGCTTGAAGCCGGCCGCTTCAGCCATGGCGATGACCTGGGCCTGCCCGACGTAGCCGCTCTTGTCGTCGGCCGGTACGTCGGCCTTGGCGCGGTGTTCGACCACGCCGAGCACGCCGCCGGGCTTGAGCACGTTGTAAAAGCCCTTGAACATGCCTTCGGCCTGGTTGGCGCTGCGCCAGTTGTGCACGTTGCGGAAGGTCAGCACCACATCGGCGGAGTTGTCCGCGCCGAACTTCGGTGCGTTCGGGTCGTAACCCACGACCTTTGCCTTGCCATACAGGGCCGGGGCGTCGGCGAACTTCTTTTCCAGCCCGTCTTTGCCGCGCTGCTGGTAATCGCGGCCCTTGCCTTCGGCCACGGCCATCGGGTCGACCACGGCGGCCACGTAGGTGCCTTTGTCACGCAGCAGCGGGGCGAGGATCTCCGAGTACCAGCCACCACCGGGAGTGATTTCCACCACGGTCTTGCCCGGTTCCACGCCGAAGAACGACAGCGTCTGCGCCGGGTGGCGGTAGGCATCGCGCTTCACGTTTTCCGGTGTGCGGCCCTTGCCGTCGACGGCAGCCTGGACGGCGGCGGTAATGGCGGGCTGGGCGTTGGGGCCGGCCGGCTTGATCGCCATGGCGGGGGCGGCAAGCAGCAGCGTGGAGACGGTGAACAGGCAGGCACAGCTGAGCGAACGGGCTTTCATCGGATCACCTACGGTGGCGGGATGCGGCGAGACTAGCAGCCGCGATGTCAAAGGTGTTCACAAAACGTTAGTGCAGTGCAGCGAAGCGGAACACTGTTTTGTGGCCGGTGCCGCAGCGGTGTCATGGACAGGCACTTATGCTGTGACATTGGATTTTGATTGGAGGATTGCCCATGGCTGCACCGCGCGAACTCGGCCGTTCCGGCCTGAAAGTGCTTCCCATCGCGTTCGGCGGCAACGTGTTCGGCTGGGGCGCGGACGAGAAGACCTCGTTCGCCCTGCTCGATGCGTTCGTCGATGCCGGCTTCAGCCTGGTCGATACCGCCGATGTGTATTCGGCCTGGGTGCCCGGGAACAAGGGCGGCGAATCGGAAACGATCCTGGGCCGCTGGTTCCAGCGCAGCGGCAAGCGCGACAAGGTGGTGCTGGCCACCAAGGTGGCCAAGTGGGCCGAGCACCCGGGCCTCTCCGCCGACAACATCAGTGCGGCGGTGGAGGATTCGCTTCGCCGCCTGCAGACCGATGTCATTGATCTGTACCAGGCGCACGAGGATGACGAGTCCACGCCGCTGGAAACCACGCTGGCCGCGTTCGGCCGGTTGATCGAACAGGGCAAGGTGCGTGCGATTGGCGCCTCCAACTACAGCGCCGAGCGTCTGCAGGCCGCATTGAAGGTATCGGCGGACTACAAGCTGCCCCGCTACGAGACGCTGCAGCCGGAGTACAACCTGTATGACCGTGCCGGCTACGAAAGCGGGCTGGAGGCGGTGGCGCGCGAGCACGGGCTGGGCGTGATCAGCTACTACTCGCTGGCCAGCGGCTTCCTCAGCGGCAAGTACCGCAGTGCCGACGATGCGGCCAAGAGCAGCTCGCGCGGCAGCAACGTGGTGGCCAAATACGTCAATCCGCGTGGCCTGCGTATCCTGCAGGCGCTGGATGACGTGGCCGGCACGTACAACGCCACCCCGGCACAGGTCGCCATTGCGTGGTTGATCGCCCGCCCGGGCATCACCGCGCCGATCGTCAGCGCCACGAGCGTGGAACAGCTGCGCGACGTGCTGGCTGCCGCGCAGGTAGGTCTGACCGCCGAAGACATCGCACAGCTGGAAAGCGCCAGCGCCGCCTGATTCGACGCGGACGCCTCAACGAACGGCCACCTCAGGGTGGCCGTTTCCGTATCACCCCGGGGCAGCTCCATCCTCGGCGACCAGCGCGTGATGCAGGCTGACCCCGGCGCGCACCCCTTCCGCGCTGGCCAGGGTGATGTTGCCCATCAAGGTTGCATCGCCTGCGGCGTAGACGCCGGGAACGCTGGTCTGCTTCTGCGCATCCACCCGCACCAGCACGCCCACCGGGCTTTCCTCCAACTCACAGCCGAGCTGCTCCACCAGCGCCGAGCCCATCTCCTGGCGCGCACTGACAAACAGCGCGCGCAGGTCGATGTGGCGACCGTCGGCCAGCAGTGCACCACTCAACTGCGGTGCGTCGCCTTCCAGTGCCACGACCGTTTCCGTTTCGATCTGCACGCCGCGCCGCTGCAGCGTGCCCAGCTGCTCGTCGTCCAGCGCCATGCCCTGCGTGAAGAAGGTGACCTGGCCCCAGTCGGCGATCAGCCCGGCCATGATCGGCGACATGGGATGCCCACCCAGCAGCCCGATTGCACCACCGCCCACTTCGTAGCCGTGGCAGTACGGGCAGTGCAGCACACTGTGGCCCCATCGCTCGGCCAGGCCGGGAAGTTCGGGCAGCACATCGCGGATGCCGGTGGCCAGCAACAGCTTGCGCGCCGCCCAGGTCTCACCGGCCGCCGTGGTGACCGCAAAACCATCCACGGTCGGCTGCGCGTTGGTGACGGTGTCATTGGCCCAGCGCACGCTGGAGTAATCGAGCAGCTGTGCCTTGGCCTGGCGCAGCAGGTCGGTGCCGGAGATGCCATCCAGGCCCAGCACGCCGTGCGAGTGGCTGGAGTAGCGGTTGCGCGGCAACCCGCTGTCGATCACCAGCACGCTGCGGCGCGCACGCGCCAGCATCATCGCGGCGGACAGGCCGGCGAAACTACCGCCGACGATCACGGCATCAAAGGTCATGGGCAACTCCTGTTGCGTGCAGGGCCAGGTGCCGGGCGAAGGCGTCGCCCAATGTGGCCAGGGTGGTGGCGCGCAGGCGCTGTTCGAGCAGCGCCTGCGCCTGTTGGTAGCTCTCGTCCAACGCGGCATTCACCACCTGCTGCACCGGGCAGCCACGCCCGGTTTCGCGCGCGCCGGTATGCAACAGCGCCGGCGAGCCGATGGCGAGATAGACGTCGTGCAGGGTGATGGTGCCCGGGTCGCGCGCCAGCTGGCTGCCGCCACCATGGCCGCGCGCGGTGTGGACCAGCCCGCCCTTCTGCAACGCGGCGAGCAGGCGGCGGATCACCACCGGGTGGGTCGGCAGGCAGGTAGCGAGCTGTTCGGAGGTGCGCGGTCCGTCCTGGCCGACCAGGTGGGCCATGATGTGGAGCGCGTCGGAGAACTGATTGTTCGATTTCATGTAACAACTATAGTTACATATTCTTCCGCCGACGGGTAGCGCCGGCCGTTGGCCGCCCACGTACGCGTCTTACCGTTCAGATGGCCGATGAACGGCCGGCGTTACCGGAGGAAGGCCTGTCCCGTCATGGCGTCCGCCAGGTAATCCAGGAAGCTGCTGATCCGCGCCGATACGGCGGTGTTGCGGTAGTACACGGCGTGGATGGGCTGGCGTACTTCCACGGTCAGCGCCGGCAGCACCTGCACCAGCGTGCCCGCATCTCGGTCGCGGTGGGTCATGAAATCGGACAGACAGACCACGCCCGCCCCCTCCAGCGCCAGCCGGCGCAGGGTTTCGCCGCTGGACACCGCCACCGCCGGGCGAATGTGCAGCAGCACGTCGGTGCGCCCGGGCAGCGGCCAGTGGTTGAGCGAATCGGGCTCGTTGAAGCCGAGCAACGCGTGGCCGTCCAGATCCTCAACCGTTTTCGGGGTGCCATGCTCGGCCAGGTAGGCCGGGCTGGCCAGCACCCGCAGCCGGCTGTGCGCGAGCGGGCGCGCGTGCAGGGTGGAGTCGGCCAGCGGGCCGATGCGGATGGCTACGTCGGTACGGCGCTCGAGCAGGTCGATGTAGCGCTCGCTGCTGTTGAGCTCCAGCTGCACATCCGGGTAGCGCGTGCGGAAGCCGGCCACCAGCGGGGCGATCACATGCAGCACGAACGGGGTGGCCGCATCCACGCGCAGGCGCCCGGCCGGGCGTTGGCGGCGCGCGGTCATCTGCTCTTCGGCGGCCTCCACCGAGGCCACGATGGCGCGGGCCTGGGCCAGGAAGGCATCGCCCTCCTCGGTGAGCTGCAGCCGCCGGGTGGTGCGGGTCAGCAGCGTCGTGCCCAGTTTTTCCTCCAGCCGGCCCAGGGCCCGGCTGACCCCGGAGGTCGTCTGGCCCAGAGCATCGGCGGCGGCGGTGATCGAACCGCTGTCGATCACGGCGATGAACGCCTGCATTTCATCGAGGGTGGTCTTCATGGATGCATTATTGACCATGAAGCAAGAGTCATTGGCGTGAAGACCGGTTTTTCAGCAAGAGTGGGACGCGCAGACTGCGCACCTTCTTCTCCCACCGGTAACCCTCATGTCCCGTGGCATCCCCTTGGCCTTGTTGGCGCTTACGCTGGGTGCGTACGCCATCGGCACCACTGAATTCGTCATCGTCGGGCTGATCCCGACCATTGCCGCCGATCTCGGCGTGTCCCTACCCTCCGCGGGCCTGCTGGTCTCGCTGTACGCGCTGGGCGTTGCGGTCGGCGCGCCGGTGCTGACCGCACTCACCGGCCGGGTGCCACGCAAGACCCTGTTGGTAGCGCTGATGGTGCTGTTCACCGTGGGCAATGTGATTGCCTGGATGGCACCCAGTTACGGCTCACTGATCGTGGCCCGGGTGCTCACCGGGCTGGCGCACGGCGTGTTCTTCTCGATCGGTTCGATCATCGCGACCTCGGTGGTGCCGAAGGAGAAGGCGGCCAGCGCGATCGCGATCATGTTCACCGGGCTGACCGTGGCCCTGGTGACCGGGGTGCCGCTGGGTACGTTCATCGGCCAGCACCTGGGCTGGCGCGCTACCTTCCTGGCAGTGGCGGCGCTGGGCGTGATCGCGCTGATCGGCAGCCTGCTGTTCGTGCCGCGCAACCTGCAGCGCAGCGAACCGGCCACGTTCGGCCAGCAGCTGGCCGTGCTGGCACAGCCGCGGCTGCTGCTGGTGTATGCCATCACTGCGCTGGGCTATGGCGGTACGTTCCTGTCTTTTACCTATCTCGCGTCGATCCTGCAGGACGTCACCGGTTTCTCGCCGAATGCGGTGAGCGGCGTGCTGCTGGTGTACGGCGTATCGGTAGCCATCGGCAACCTGTGGGGTGGCCGCCTGGCCGACCGCCGTGGCCCGATCCCGGCGCTGAAGCTGATCTTCGGGCTGCTGGCGTTGGTGCTGTTCGCGCTGACCTTCACCGCGCACAACACCTGGCTGGTGCTGCTGACGGTGCTGGCGCTGGGCGCGGTGGCATTCGGCAACGTGCCGGGGCTGCAGGTGTACGTGGTGAAGCAGGCGCAGCGGTTCGCGCCGCAGGCGGCGGACGTGGCCTCTGGCCTGAACATCGCCGCGTTCAACGTGGGCATCGCAATGGGTGCTTCGCTGGGCGGGCTGGTGGTGGATCACCTGGGCCTGATGCACACGCCTTGGCTGGGCGCGCTGGTGGTGCTGGGTGCGCTGGGGCTGACCGTGCTGAGCGGGCGGCTGGACCGGCGTGACGGGATCGAGGACCGCGCCGAAGGCGTGGTTGCCGCCGCCCATTGAGCCTTCTCATTTGATTCGTTTAACGGTGCACTGCGTAGCCTGCACTTCCCCCGCTGAAGGAGTTTTTCATGAGCATTCCCGCATTTGGCCTCGGCACGTTCCGCCTGAAGGACCAGACCGTCATTGATTCGGTCCGCAACGCACTGGACGTGGGCTACCGCGCCATCGATACGGCGCAGATCTACGGCAACGAAGCCGAGGTCGGGCAGGTCATCGCCGAGTCTGGCGTGGCGCGTGAGGACCTGTTCCTGACCACCAAGGTCTGGATTGCCAGCTTCCGGCACGATGCGCTGCTGGACAGCCTGCGCGAGAGCCTGCGCAAGCTGCGCACCGACCATGTGGACCTGACCCTGATCCATTGGCCGTCGCCGAACGATGCGGTGTCGATGAAGGAATACCTGGGCGCGCTGGCGCAGGCCAAGGCCGACGGGCTGACGCGGCAGATCGGTATCTCCAACTTCACCATTGACCTGACCCGCCAGGCGATTGCGATCCTGGGCGCCGATGCGATCGCGACCAACCAGATCGAGGTGCATCCGTACCTGCAGAACCGGACGTTGGTTGCGTTCCTGCGCGAGCAGGGCATCCATGTAACGGCGTACATGAGCCTGGCCTATGGCGAAGTGCTGAAGGACCCCGTGATCCAGGCCATTGCCGAACGCCACGCTGCCACCCCGGCGCAGGTCGCGCTGGCCTGGGCGCTGCAGCAGGGCTTTGCGGTCATTCCGTCGTCGACCCGTCGTGAGAACCTGGCCAGCAACCTGTTGGCGGCGGACCTGACGTTGAGCGATGAGGACATGGCCCAGATCGCCACGTTGGATCGCGGTCAGCGCCTGGCGAACCCGGAAGGCATCGCGCCGGCGTGGGATTGAGTGTGCCGCAGGTCAGGCCAACAGCCAATCGCGCATCGCGGCGCTGACCTCTTCCGGCTTTTCCATGGGCGCGAGGTGGCCGCAATCGGGCAGCACCACCAGGGTTGAGCCGGGTACGAGGGCATGCATCTCCTCGCTGATTGCCAGCGGGGTGATGCGGTCGTTGGCGCCGCACAGGATCAGCAGCGGATCGCGGTAGCCGGCCAGTACGTCGCGGCCGTCGCTGCGGTCCAACGCGCTCTGGCGCAGGAACACCTCTGCGCCCAGGCGCGCGGTCATGTCGCGCACGCGCTGGACCAGCACGTAGTCGTCCAGCCGCGAGGCATCGATGTAGCTGCGCATCAGCTTGTCGCCGAAGCCATGGAAGGTGCCGGGCAGGCGCACGCTGGAACGCTGCGACTGGCGCTGGGCGGCGCGCTCGGGCGAGTCGGCATGGATCGAGGTGTCGATCAGCGCCAGCCGCAGTACCCGCTCCGGGGCCACGCGCAGGATCTGCTGGGCGACGAAGCCACCGAGCGAGAAGCCCGCCAGGGCAAAGCGTTCCGGCGCCTGGGCCAAAACGTCCTCGACCACCGCCTGCAGGGTTTCGCCCCGGGACTGGTCGCCCACCGTGCAGTCGGCGATGTCGGACAGGGCGGCAATCTGCGCGCGCCAGAGCTCGGCGTCGTTGAGCAGGCCGGGCAGCAGCAACAGCGGTACACGATCGGTCATGCCGCTATTGTCCGCGATCCGGGTGGCCATGGAGTGTCGTGTGTGGCCCAGTGTGTTGCAGGCTCCTGATCGGCACAGAACCATGAAACAGTGACCTGGAGCGTTGGCGTGACCCAGTACCCGTCGGGACCCGTGAGCACTCGGCATTGTTTCTGATGCAGGCAACCGGCCGGCAGAGTAACGGACGCGGAGTCGGCGGTGATGGTTGAATGCCGTGGAGTGCCGCTCGGTAGGGCCGGTTCCCGAACGACTGCCGTTGGACGTGATCGGCAGGGTGACGCATGACCTGTGCCGGAGAGGCGCCTTCGTTGGAGGTCATGCGTTACCGGATGTTGCACGGGTATCGGCAGTCGTTCGGGAACCGAGCCTACCCGGCGCCCTCGGGCGGCAGGGATACGTTGGCGTCCTGTACCGGCAGGGTCACCACCATCACCGTGGGGTCGTCGGGGTCGAGTTTCGTCTTGAAGCCCAGGCTCTGGCACATCGCCAGCATGGTGCTGTTCTCGCGCAGTACCTGGCCTTCAACGATGTTCAGGCCCAGCCACTGGGCGTACTCGATCATGATGGTCATCAGGCGCCAGCCGATGCCATGGCCCTTGAGGTCGGAACGGATCAGGATGCCGTACTCGCCACGATCGTAATCCGCATCCGCATGCAGGCGCACCGCGCCGAGCATGTCGCCACTGCGCGGGTCGATCGCCACCAGCGCGATGGAACGGGCGTAGTCGAGCTGGGTCAGGCGCGCGATGAATTCATGGCTGAAATGCTTCACCGACTGGAAGAAGCGCAGGCGCAGGTCGTCGTCGGTGACGCGGGCGAAGAAGGCGCGGAACAGCGCGTCGTCTTCCGGGCGCACCGGGCGTACGAAGGCAGGGGCACCGTCAGAGAGGGTAATGGTGCGCTCCCACTCCTTCGGATAGGGGAACACCGCGAAGCGCGGATGGCCACGGCCCTTGTGCAGCTTGCGCGAGGGTGCGATGGCAACGCGCGCATCGAGTGCGATGACTCCATCGCGGTCGGCCAGCAACGGGTTGATGTCCAGCGTGCGCACTTCAGGAATGTCGGCCGCCAGCTGCGCCAGCTTGACCAGGATCAGCGCCACGGCGCGCTCGTCGGCGGCCGGCACGTCGCGGTATGCCTTGAGGATACGCGACACGCGGGTGCGGCCGATCAGTTCGTGAGCCAGGCGCAGGTCCAGCGGCGGCAGCGCCAGCGCCTTGTCGTCGATCACTTCCACGGCGGTGCCACCCCGGCCGAACACCACCACCGGGCCGAAGGTCGGGTCGTCAGCAATGCCGGCGATCAGTTCGCGCGCCTTGGGCCGCACGATGGTGGGCTGCACCAGCACGCCGTCGATGCGCGCGTTCGGGCGCATGTCATGGGCGCGGGCGAGAATGGAGCTGGCGGCGGCCTGCACCGCCTGCAGGCTGCCCAGGTTGAGCCGCACGCCATCGACATCGGACTTGTGCGGGATGTCGGCTGAGAACACCTTCACCGCCACGGTAGTGCCCTGCTCCAGCAGCGGCTGGGCAAGATCCATGGCTTCATGCGGATCGCGCGCCTGCATTACCGGCGCGGAGGGAATACCGTAGGCCGAGAGCAGCTGGTGGGTGGCGATGGGATCCAGCCACTGCTGGCCGGCGGCAAGCGCGGCCTCGACAATGGCGCGCGCGGTGGCGGTATCCACCACGAAATCCTGCGGCAGGCTGGGCGGGGTCTCCATCAGCGCTGCCTGCGCGTCGCGGTAGCGCACCAGGTGCTGGAAGCCGCGCACCGCCTCGGCTTCGGTGGGATAGGTCGGCACCCGTGCGGCATTGAGCGTGGCGGTAGCACGGTCGTCGTTGCCCAGCCACACCGCGAACACCGGCTTGTCGCGATGGTGGCGCGGGCGCAGGCCGAGGGTACGGGTGAGTGCCTGCGCGGCGTCTGCCGATGAGGTGAACGCGGTGGGCACGTTCACCACCAGCACCGCATCGTTGGCGGTGTCGGACATCAGCGCATCGATGGCGGCAGCGTAGCGCTCGCCATCGGCGTCGACCACGATGTCGACCGGGTTGCTGCGCGACCAGCCTTCGGGCAGAACGGCGTCCAGTTCGGCGATGGTGCCGGGCGAGAGTTCGGCCAGGCTGCCGCGCAGGGCCAGCAGCTGATCCACGGCCAGCCGCCCTACCCCGCCGCCGTTGCTGAGGATGGCCAGCCGGCGACCGGGGAAGGTGCCAAGGCGGCCGAGTGTTTCGGCGGCGGTGAACAGTTCGTCCAGCGCGCCCACCCGCAGCAGCCCGGCGCGGTTGAACGCGGCGCCGTACACCGCGTCGGAGCTGGCCAGCGCCTGTACATGGGTATCGCCATCGGGCTCGATGCGGATGTGACGGCCGGATTTGACCACCACCACCGGCTTGGGGGGGGGGGGGGGAGGGGGGGGGGGGGGGGGGCGGGGGGGATAGTCG
>NZ_JBQEOG010000001.1:0-129318 GCF_052045085.1 Stenotrophomonas sp. 22385 | reverse complement strand
GGCCGGGTTTAACCACCCCCCTCTATTGGGCGCCCACGACCACGCGCGCAGCGGACATGAACTTGCGCGCATCGCCGATGTGTTCGACGTAGAGCAGGATGGCGCGGGTGCGGTAATCGGTGGCGAAGTAGTCCAGCAGGTCGCCGAAGTCGACGTCGAGCGCGTCGCCCAGCGAGACCACCGCAGAGAAGCCGACAGAGCGCGCCACGCCCCATTCGACCAGCGCGGCCGCAATCGCGCTGGATTCGGAAATCAGCGCGAGGTCGCCGGCCTGCGGGAAGTGCGCGGCGATGCTGGCGTTGAGCCGCGCGTGCGGGGCGATCACGCCGAGGCAATGCGGGCCGAGGATACGCAGGCCCTTGGGCCGTGCGGCGGCTTCGACCTGTTCGCTGAGCGAGCCCGGGCCGTGGCCGAGGTTGGCGGTGAGGATGATGACGGCGGCCACGCCCCGTTCGGCGGCGGTGGCCACCACCTGCGGCACGATGCTGGCTGGAGCGGTGATGACGACGAGTTCGGGCACCCAGTCGAGATCCTTCAGCCGTTTGACCGTGCTGATGCCGTCGATTTCGCCGTAGCGCGGATTGATCCAGGCGACCTTGCCGGGAAAACCGGTGGCGCGCAGGTTGCGCATGACCGCGCGGCCGGCGGAGCGCTCGCGCGGGCTGCCGCCGACGACGGCCACCGACTGCGGGCGGAATACGGATTGCAGGTGGTAGGTGCTCATGGGGTCGAACAGTCACCGGGACACGTGGTGACACGGTACACGGCCCGCGGTCCCGTTGGGATGATCTGGCGCAAGGATCGGTTACTCGCATCGCCACGCCGCAGGCGGCGTGGCGACATCCTGCGGTTACAGCAGCGTGCCGCCCAGGATCATCGCGGCGATGCTGAAGTAGATCACCAGCCCGGTGACGTCGACCAGGGTGGCCACGAACGGGGCCGAGGCGCTGGCCGGGTCAAAGCCCAGGCGCTTGAGGATGAACGGCAGCATCGAGCCGGACAGCGACCCGAAGGTGACGATGCCGACCAGCGCTGCGCCGATGGTGAGCGCGAGCAGCTGCCAGTGCTCGCCGTAGTCGTGCAGACCAAGCAGCTGCCAGGACACGATGCGGATCATCGCCAGCACGCCGAGGATGGCGCCCAGGGTGATGCCGGTGGGCACTTCGCGCAGGGCGACCTTCCACCAGTCGCGCAGGCGCAGTTCGCGCAGCGCCAGGCTGCGGATCAGCAGCGAAGTGGCCTGCGAACCGGAATTGCCACCCGAGCTCATGATCAGCGGGATGAACAAGGTGAGCACCACGGCGCGGGCCAGTTCGTCCTCGTAATGCTGCATGGCGCTGGCGGTGAGCATTTCGCCGAGGAAAAGCACGCTCAACCAGCCGGCGCGCTTGCGCAGCATCTCGAAGAAGCCAATCTGCATGTACGGCTTCTCCAGCGCTTCCATGCCGCCGAATTTGTGCGCGTCTTCGGTGGATTCTTCGATCAGTGCATCCAGGATGTCATCCACGGTGACGATGCCCAGCACCTGCTGGCGCGCATCGACGACGGGAATGGCCAGCAGGTCGTGGCGGCGGATCAGCTGGGCGACTTCTTCCTGGTCGAGCATGGCATCGACGGTCACCGGCGGGTTGACCTGGGCCACCTCCAGGATTGGCTCATCCGGCAGGCCGGTGATCAATCGGCGCATGGTGACCACCTGGCGCAGGGCCTGGGTCGCCGGGTCCAGCACGTAGATGGCGTATACGGTTTCGCGCGTGCGCTCGACTTCACGGATGTGCTGCAGGGTGCGGCCCACGGTCCAGTCAGCGGGCACGCTGACGAATTCGGTGGTCATCAGCGCGCCGGCGGTGTGGGCCGGGTAGCTGAGCAGCTGCTGGATGGCCTGGCGCGAATCGGCGCTGAGCAGCGGGATCAGGCGCGCGCGTTCGTCCTCGTCCAGCTCATGGACGATGTCGGTGGCACGGTCGTCGGCCATCAGGCCCAGCAGCGCGGCGGCCTTGGCCACTGGCAGTGCGGCGACCAGGTCGCCGCTGCGGGCAAGCTCGGGCTGTTCGAGCATTTTCACCGCGCGCGGCAACGGCAACGCGGCCAGGGTATCGGCGGCGCGCGCCAGGTCGAGGGTGTTGAGGTATTCCACCGCGTCGGCGGTGTTGAAATCCTGCAGGGGTGCGCTCAGGGCGGCGGCATCCGCCACCGGGCGCAGGAGGTCTTTCTGGTTCATGGGGTTCGCCTTGTGGATCGCGATCGCGCGACGCCAACGCTGGCGAACCGTCCCGTGTCAGGCGGTGGCCATCGCTGGCGTCGAGCAAGGTCGACTTCTACTGTCGCTGGACATGGGTTGGGGACTCCGGATGGGTGTTTGCGCTGTTGGCCGCCCGACCAGCGGTCGGACGCTACCGGAACGGCGCCGGCGGAGTCTGGACCCGTAGGCAGGCGGGGTCAACCCCTTCTCCGCCCGCGGCCGCATAATGAGGCGCCGGCGACGGGCCGACGCTTCGACACGCAGGATTCCCCATGCATAGCGGTGCGCTGGAACTGGCCCTGGTGCTGCTGCTGGCCGCGGTGATCGCGGTGCCGGTGTTCAAGAAGCTCGGGCTGGGCGCGGTGCTGGGCTACCTTGCCGCCGGCGTGGTACTGGGCCCGGATGGGCTGGGCTTCGTGCAGGATGCGGACCGGATCCTCGGCGCGGCCGAGATCGGCGTGGTGATGCTGCTGTTCGTGATCGGCCTGGAGCTGTCGCCCACGCGCCTGAAGGTGATGCGGCGGTCGGTGTTCGGCGCGGGCACCGCGCAGGTGGCGCTGAGCGCGCTGGTGCTGGGCAGCCTGCTGATGCTGGACCACTTCCAGTGGAAGGCGGCGCTGATTGTGGGCATCGCGTTGGCGCTGTCGTCCACGGCCGTGGGCCTGCAGCTGCTGTCCGAACACAAGGGCATCAACAGCGATTACGGGCGGCTCGGCTTTGCCATCCTGCTGTTCCAGGACCTGATCGCCATTCCGCTGCTGGCCGCCATTCCACTGCTGGGCGGGGCCAAGAACCAGACCCTGCAGTGGGATGACGTGGCGATCGCGCTGGGCGCGCTGGCGGTGGTGATCCTGTGCGGGCGGCCGGTGCTGCGCCGGCTGTTCAACATCATCGCGCGCACGCGCAGCCCGGAAGTGTTCACGGCCATGGCGCTGCTGGTGGTGCTGGGCACGGCGTGGTTCATGCAGGAAGCCGGGCTCAGCCCCAGCCTGGGTGCGTTCCTGGCCGGGGTGCTGCTCTCTGATTCGGAGTTCCGGCACGAGCTGGAATCGCAGATCGAACCGTTCAAGGGCCTGCTGCTCGGGCTGTTCTTCATCGCGGTGGGCATGGGCATCGATCTGGACCGCGTGGTGGCCGAGCCGGCGCTGATCGCCATTGGCGTGGTGGCGCTGCTGCTGGTGAAGTTCAGCCTGCTGTTCGGGATCGGCAAGGTCGCGCGCCTGAGTACGCGGCATGCGCTGATGCTGGGCAGCGTACTGTGGCTGGGCGGCGAGTTCGCGTTCGTGGTGTTCAACGAAGCACAACGCGTGAGCCTGCTGGGCAGTGCCAACCACGACCGGCTGGTGGCGATCGTGGGGCTGTCGATGGGACTGACACCGCTGCTGATGATCGCATTGCTGCGCCTGCTGGGCAGCGAGCATTCGCCAGCCAGCGACACGCCGCCCGCTGACAAGGTCGAGAACGACGGCGACGGGATCACCGTGATGATTGCCGGCATGGGTCGCTTCGGCCAGGTGGTGGCACGCCTGCTGACGGCGCAGAAGATCCCGTTCGTGGCGCTTGAATCAAACCCGGACACCGTATCGGACCTGCGCCGCTTCGGTAACAAGCTGTACTACGGCGACCCGACGCGGCCCGAGATGCTTCGTGCCGCCGGTGGCGAGAACGTGCGTGTGTTCGTGATCACGCTGGACGACCCGGAAGTCAACATGCGTGCTACGCGGCTGATCCGGCGCATGTACCCGAATGCGGTGGTGCTGGCCCGGGCACGCAACCGCCAGCATGCGTGGCGCTTGATGGACATGTCGGCCGAGCCGTTCCGCGAGGTGTTCGGCACCAGCCTGGACCTCAGCGAGCGGGTACTGACCGTCCTGGGCATTCCCCCCGATACGGCGCGCGCGCACGTCCAGCGTTTCCGCGAGCACGACGAAAAACTGTTGCGTGACCAGTACCTGGTCTACGACGACGAAGCGGCTGTGATCCAGACCTCGCGCGACGCCAGGGCAGACCTCATGCACCTGTTCGAAGCCGATGCCGGCAGTGACGGAAAGGCGGACGCCGAACGCCGCGATTGACCGGCAGCAACTCCGGCGGTAGCGCACGACCGTTGGTCGTGCGCCCCGGAATCAACCGTTATCCCGCAGGAACCGCGCCATCGACGAAACGCCTGGCACGCGCGGTTCGAATTCGCCGGCCACGTCGATGAAGCCGCGCATCACCGCGATCTCGCGCGGGCTGCGGTTCAGCGCATCACGCACGTCCGGATCCGCGCCTGCACGCAGCAGCCGCTGCACCAGCAGCGGCAACCCGTGCAGGGCCGCCAGGTGCAACGGGCCGAAGCCACGCGGATCGCGCGCATCCAGCGACACATCTTCGTCCAGCAGCCGTTCGACGGCGGCCAGCACGATCTGCTCATCGCAGGCGGTACCCGGCTCGGCGCGTGCGCCCAGCAGCAACAGCAGCGGCGTCACCGAACCGGCCGCGGCCTGGTCCGGCTCGGCACCGGCCAGCAGGAGGGTGTCAAGCAGTGCCAGCAGGCGCGAGCGATCCCGGGCACCAAATCCGTACAGGGCCGCACAATGCAGCGGCCCCAGCTGCTGCGCATCGCTGGCATGCACATCCGCACCGGCGGTCAGCAGGCGCGCGGCGATATCCGGCAGGCCCAGTGCCGACGCGAGCATCAGCACGGTCACACCCCCGGGCAGCTTGTATTCCAGCTCTGCACCTGCATCCAGCAACGCCGACACGATGTCGATCTGGCGCATGCTCACCGCAGCCGACAAGGGCGTGGCACCGCTGGCAGCGGCGTGCTGCGGATTGGCGCCACGCGCCAGCAGCAGATCGACCACCGCCAGGTGACCGCCACCGGCGGCACGCAGCAGCGCGGTGCAGCCCTGCGCATCCACCACGTCGACGGCAAAGCCGAGGTCGTTCAGGCGGCGCACGGCGTCGGCATCGCCGGCCATCGCGGCAGCGGGAAGGTCGGCGGCGCGCAGCGCACGGCGTGGCAACTGCCACACACGCCAATCCAGCCAATCGGCGAGGTCGCGGCGGCCGATGGACAGCGCCACGCCCAGCGGGGTCTGGCCGTCGGCAGCGCGGGCTTCGGGCGAAGCGCCCTGCTGCACCAGCAGTTTCAACGATCCTTCGCGGGCCAGCGCGGTTGCCAGGTGCAGCGCGGTCATGCCGTGGCTGTCGCGCGCTTCACGGTCCACTCCAAGGGTGAGCAGGGCCTGCTGCAGGCGCAGCCAGCCCAGGCGCACGGCCAGCGACAGTGGCGGATCGCCAGCGGGTGACGGCGCGAAGGGATCGGCACCGCGCTCCAGCAGTTCCAATGCAAGCTGTTCCAGCCCGCGCGCGGCCTGGTCGTGCTGGGCGCAGGCGCTGAGCAGGCGGGCCAGGCCGCCGGCACCCGCCGGCGACAGGCCCCGGCGCAGCAGCACCTGCAGTGCGGGCACCGCGTCGATGCCGCGCGCAAGCAAGGCGAACATCGGAGTATCGCCGCAGGCATCGAGTACTTCCGGCGCGGCGCCATGCGCCAGCAGCCATTCCACCGCGTGCGGGTCCAGTGCCAGTTCGCCGTCGTGCAGCAGGCCACCCAGTTCATCCGGGCTGCACAGCCGTGCCAGCGAGGCCATGCCATCCACGTTGCCGAAGCCCAGCGCTTCGCGCAGCAGGTCCAGCGGCGGGCGGTCCGGCAAGGCCGGGCTGCCTTCGCCACTGTCGTCCTCGCCTGCGCTGGCCAGACCATCGCTCACTGCCGTGGGCAGCGGGTAGTTGCGGTCCAGCAGCGATACGATCGCCCAGCGCCCGGCGGCGGCGGCGATATCCACGGCGCGCCGGCCCTGCGGATCGGGGACATCGGCAGCAATGCCCAGGTCGAGCAGGCGGCGAACCAGCATCGGCGAGACGTTGTCGGCCATGCACGCCAGCAGTACTGCATTGCGGCCTTCGACATCGACGGCGTGCAGGTCGGGCTTGTGCGGCAGCAGGTGTTCGACCACGCCGGCGCGGCCACCGCGCGCCGCTTCCAGCCACGGCGTGCGCGACAGGGCATCGCGCGATTCGAGGTTGGCCCCCGCAGCCAGCAGCACATCGATGATGTCCACGTGGCCCGCCAAGGCCGCTTCGTGCAGGGCGCTGCGGCGCTGGCGGTCGCGCGCATCGGCGCGCGCCTTGTGCTTGAGCAGCAACTGCACACCGGCCGGATCGTCTTCTTCGGTGCCGGCCGCGGCCAGCAGCACAGGCGTGCCATCGGCCGGTTCGGTGCGCGCACCGCGCTCGAGCAGGAACCGCGCCAGCCGCCAGTTGCCGACCTGACAGGCCACCGCCAACGGCGACCAGCCGTCATTGTTCAGCGCGTCCACTTCGGCCGCAGCGTCGCGCAGCAGCGCGGCCACGCCCGGGTCGGAACTGCGCGCGGCATGGTGCAGCGGGGTGTTGCCATCGCTGTCGACCGCGCGCGAATCGGCCCCGTTGGCCAGCAGGGTCATCACCGCTTCCGGGCGGCCGTGCCAGCTGTCGCGGGTAGCCGCCAGCAGCGGGGTCATGCCCTTGTGCGGGGTGTTGACGCCCACGCCGCGGGCAATCAGCTCGCGCAGCAGGCGCAGGTCGGGCAGTACCGCGGCCAGTACGACCAGGCTGCGCTGGTCGCGCCAGGTCGGGTCGGGCAGGCCCTGCGGGTCCGCCCCGGCGGCCAGCAGCTGCAGGGCACGGTCGACCCGGCCACTGCGCGCGGCCTCGTACAGCGCGGGCAGGCGTTCGTGCTGGGCCAGCGGTTCCAGCGGTGAGGTCGGATCGTCGCGGTGTGCGGCGGCAGCAAACGTATCGCTGTCCAGGTCAGGCACGCTGCGGCTGCCCAGCGCGTCGGCCGGCGCGATCCGCTGCAGGGCCAGGTGGGCCAGCGGCGAACCGAGCAGTACCGCCAGCGCGTATGGCCAGCGCATGCCGTCGGGGACCAGTCCCGGCCAGGCCGACGTCACCACCAGCGCGCAGATCGCCACCACCAGCGCGGCCACGACCAGACCGCGCCAGGCGCTCAGATCGCGGCCGGCCAGCGCTCGCCAGTGGCGCGCCAGACTGCCGTCGCTGCGTTCGATCTCATTCCACAACGGCCAGGTGCGCCAGACGCCGAGCAGCGCGGCACTGACCGCCACGCTCAGGCCGAGTACGGCGGCCAGGCTGCCGCTGTCGTGCAGCGCGGCCAGCGGCCAGGCCACCAGCAGCGCCAGCAGGGCCGGGCCCGCCGACCACAGCGCCAGCAGCGCCGGCAGGTCCTGGCGGCCCAGCTGGGGCATCGCCGGCACGGCGCGGCTGCGCCGCCACCAGGACACGCCCAGCGCGAACGCTGGCTGCGCCAGTGCGGCACCCAGCGCAGCCGGCACCCCGCCCACCACCGCGGCCAGCGACAGCAGGCCGCCCGTGGCGAAGGCGATCGCGGCAGCGCGGGTGCGCGGAATATCAGTCATCGCGGCGCGGCACCTTCACGGGCGCGACCGGCGGCGGTGGCATCTGCAGATGGAAACCGCGCTCTTTGAGGTTGGCGCGCACATGATCAGCGTCAGCCAGGGCGAGGCGACGTCCGGGGGTCAGGGCGACTTCCAGCACGAATGCGAACGGCGCCAGTGTGGCCTTCAGCGCATCGGGGATGGCATCGAAGGCATCGCGGGCGGCGAGGTAGACGTATGTGTCCTGCTTGCGTTGGCTTTTGTAGACGTAGGCTTGCATTGCCCGCGGGGCTTGGCCCTGGGAATAGATACGCCGATTGTGGAGTAAAGCAGGCAACTACGAAAGCCGGGATGGGGCTGCGGCGTCGGTTTGCCGGCGCGCGGCAGATTCAGGTTCATCAATGTCGCGGCGGTGTTCAGGTACGGCGGTCGCCGTGGAGTGCACGGCGACCGCCCCCCCGGTGAAATAACGCGCAGCGTTATTTCACCTTGGCGTACGTGCCCTTCAGCGCAACGCCGGCCAGGATGGCGCCCGCATAGCATTCGAAGTTGGTGGTGCTCTTGAACTCGTTCTTCTTGTAGTAACTCACCACATCGACCACGGCGTTGGCCCCGCGCGACTTGGCGCCGTCCTGCAGCGCCTTCAGCGCCGACAGGGCCACCCAGTTGCAGGCGACGACGTCGCTCTTGTTGGCGGCGTTGGTCTTCTTGTTGGTGACGTCTTCGCCGAGGCGCTGCTGGACGTTGACCTTTTCGCCCGCCAGGAAGAAGCGGACACTGCCGTCGATACCGGCGGCCTTGGCTTCCGGTGAGTTGATCAGCGCGTGCAGCGGGAGCTCGACACGGGTTTCACGGGCATTGGCGGTGCTGGCGACGGCAAGCAGAGCGGTGGCGGCAATCAGGGCAAAACGACGCATTCAAACATCTCCTTGTTGGTAAGGCGGGTGTTGCTCGAGGGAAAATCAGTCCTGCCAGCGGCGGAAGATCAACGAGGTGTTGATGCCGCCGAAGGCGAAATTGTTGCTCATCACGTACTCAGGCTGCATCTGGCGGCCCTCGCCACGGATGAAGTCGAGCGCGCCGCAGCGCGGGTCGACCTCGTGCAGGTTCAGGGTCGGGGCGAACCAGCCTTCACGCATCATTTCGATGGTCACCCATGCTTCGAAGGCGCCGCAGGCGCCGAGCATGTGACCCACATAGCTTTTCAGCGAGCTGATCGGCATGCCCGGGCCGAACACCTGGGCGGTTGCCTGGGTTTCGGCGATATCGCCATGTTCAGTGGCGGTACCGTGCGCGTTGACGTAGCCGATCTGCTGCGGTTCCAGCCCGGCGTCTTCCAGCGCCAGGCGCATGGCCTGGGCCATGGTGTCGGCGGTTGGCTGGGTGACGTGCTGGCCATCGCTGTTGGTGCCGTAGCCGACCACTTCGGCCAGGATGGTGGCACCGCGCGCCTGCGCGTGTTCGAGGTCTTCCAGGATCAGCGTGCCGGCGCCCTCGCCCAGCACCAGGCCGTCGCGGTGGGCGTCGAACGGGCTGGGGGTGGTCTTGGGCGCGTCGTTGCGCACGCTGGTGGCGAACAGGGTGTCGAACACCGCTGCCGCGGTGGCGTCGAGCTGTTCGGCACCGCCGGTGACCATCACCGTCTGCTTGCCGCTGCGGATCGCCTCATAGCCTGACCCCACGCCCTGACTGCCCGAGGTGCAGGCGCTGGAGGTGGTGTAGACCCGACCGGACAAGCCGAAGAACACCCCGATGTTCACCGGCGAGGTGTGGCTCATCATCTTCAGGTAGGTGGTGGCGCTGATGCCGTCGGTGGTGTGTTCGTGGAGCATGCGGCCGAATTCGGCCGTGGCTTCGTGGCTGCCCGAGGACGAGCCGTAGGCCACGCCGGCCAGGCCGCTGCGCAGCACCGGGTGGCCCAGCAGGCCGGCCGCTTCCAGCGCCAGTTCGGTGGCGCGCACGGACATCACCGCCACCTTGCCCATGCTGCGGGTGGTCTTGCGGTTGTAGTGCGAGGGCAGCTCGTAGTCTTCAGCCGGTGCGGCCAGGCGGGTATTGAGGCCGTCGAAGATTTCCCAGCCGGGGATGTAACGCACTGCGTTTTCCCGCGCGTGCAGGCGCGCGCGGATGCTCGGCCAGTCATGCCCCAGCGGGCTGATGGCGGCGGCGCCGGTCACTACGACGCGACGATCGGGGCGGCTCATCAGACCATGCCTCCGTTGACCGAGATCACCTGGCGGGTGATGTAGCCGGCCGACCCGGAGAGCAGGAACGAGACCGCGTGCGCGACCTCGTCCGGCTGGCCCATGCGCCCGGCGGGAATGAGTTTGAGCGCGTGGTCGAGCACTTCCTGGTTGACCATCTCCGTCTCGATCAGGCCGGGTGCCACGCAGTTCACGGTGATCGCGCGGCTGGCCAGTTCCAGCGCCAGCGCCTTGGTGGCGCCGATGATGCCGGCCTTGGCCGCGCTGTAATTGGTCTGGCCGCGGTTGCCGACCAGCCCGGACACCGACGACAGGGTGACGATGCGGCCCGGCTTGCGCCGCCGCACCATCGGCATCACCAGCGGGTGCAGCACGTTGTAGAAGCTGTCCAGGTTGGTGTGCACCACCGCGTCCCAATCCTCGGCCGGCATCGCCGGGAAGGCGCCGTCACGGGCGATGCCGGCGTTGCAGACCACGCCGTAGTAGGCGCCATGCGCCTCGACATCGGCCTCCAGCGCAGTGCGCGCGGCCTCGCGGTCGGACACGTCGAACATCAGCACCCGGGCCTGGCGGCCGAGCGCCTGGATGTCGGCGACCACCGCCTGCGCTTCGTCCATCCGGCTGCGGCAATGCACCACCACGTCGAAGCCATCGCGCGCGATCCGCAACGCCACGGCGCGGCCGATGCCCCGGCTGGCGCCGGTCACCAGCACGGTCATATTCCCTGTCATGCCTCTCCACTCTCCAGATAAGCCATCGCATCGCGTGGTTCGAACACCGATACGTTGGCGACCGCCAACTCAACCTCACCTGCCAGGATCCGGCAGGCGAACATGCCAAGCCCATTTTCGCCCATCAGCTCGCAGTGTGCCTCTACCCGCAGGCAGCTGCCCGGGGTGAAGGCCGGCTGGTAGGCGGTATAGCGCCGCGTGCCCAGCAGGAAACCGATCGAGGGCTCGCGCCCTTCTGCGCGTGCGCGGCAGCCGGCCCAGGCTGCAATCGCCTGCGCCATGTACTCCACGCCCACCCAGGCGGGCACGCCGCCGGGGCGGTTGAACAGGCCGTGGCCAGGAACATCCACTTCCACCACGATGGATTCGGGCTGCCAATCGACCACCCGGTCGATCAGCCGCATGCTGTCGCGATGCGGCAACACGCTTTCGATATCGGTCGGCAGCTGCATGTTCATGCCCGCGCCAGCGCAAGCACGGCGTTGCTGCCACCGAACGCGAACGAATGGCTGAGCACGTGCTGCAGCGGCTGCGCTGCGTGCGTGGCGGGCGCCACCAGGGCCAGCGCAGGCAGCGTCTCGTCAGCCTGCCCGTCCCACCAGTGCGTGGGCAGGCGCTGGTCGGGATTGTCGGCCAGGGTCATCCAGCACAGCGCCGCTTCGATGGCGCCCGAGGCACCCAGGGTGTGGCCGGTCAACGGCTTGGTCGAGCTGGCCGGCACCCGCGTGCCCAGCACGCTGGCCACCGCCAGGCTTTCCATCGCATCGTTGTGGCCGGTAGCGGTGCCGTGCAGGTTCACGTAATCGATCTGGTCGGGGGCCAGGCCGGCGCGGTCCAGCGCCTGCTGCATGGCCTCGATGGCGCCGCGCGCCTGCGGGTCCGGCGCGGACATGTGGTGTGCGTCGGAGGATTCGCCCCAGCCGGACAGCCGGACCGGGCCCGGCTCGCGGGTCATCAGGAACAACGCGGCGCCTTCGCCGATGTTGATGCCGTTGCGATGACGCGAGAACGGGTTGCAGCGCGCGGCGGAAACCGACTCGAGCGCGCAGAAGCCGGCCACCGTGAAGCGGCACAGCGAATCGGCGCCACCGGCTACTACCGCGTCGACCACCCCCGAACGGAGCAGCCGTGCCGCCGACATCAGCGCCTTGGCGCTGGACGAGCACGCGGTGGAAATGGTCCAGGCCGGGCCGTGGCTGCCGATCCGCTCGCGCACGAAGCGGGCGGACGTGCCCATTTCCTGCTGCGCATAATCGAAATCCTCCGGCCAGCGGCCTTCGGCGGCCTGCAGCCGCAACGCGCCCTCGGATTCGCCGATGCCCGACGTACTGGTGCCGATGATCACTGCGACGCGCTCGGCGCCATGGCGCGCGATCGCCGCGTCCACCGCCGGGCGGATCTGCAGCAGCGCGGCTTCCAGCAGGGCGTTGTTGCGCCCGCGCAGCGCCACCGGCAACGCCGACAGGTCCGGCAGCGGCCCGCTCACCTCGCCCAGCGCCAGGGTGCGTCCGGCGATCATGGTGTCGTTGTCGCGCAGGCCGCCGGGCTGGTCGTCGAACAGCCTGTCGCGCACCTGCGCGCGCCCGCTGCCCAGTGCGCAGACCACGCCCAGCTCATTGAGATACACCGCGGTACTGCTCACTGTGGTACCTGCCCCATGTCCAACGATTCGATCACCAGTTCATAGCCTTCGGCCAGGTTGCGCAGTCGCAGGCGGCCGTCGTCCAGCGGTTCCAGCAGCAGCCACGGCTTGCCACCCTGCTCCAGGCGACGGCCACCGTCGGCCTCGACCAGGCGCCAGCCCGACGGCAGCTTCGCCCGGATGGCAGCGGCCGGCCACAGCGCGAACTGAAGGTCATCCAGCACGCGTTCGCCCCGCACCTGCGGCGGCAGCCACGGGGCGCGGGTCTGTTCCAGCGTGTGCCCGTCCCACACCATGCGCACGCCGGTCTGGCCCATGGCCTGGACCGCCAGCCGCACCTGCTCACCATCGGCTTCGAGAAGGGCATCGAGTTCGCGCTCGTGGCTGCCGAAGCGGAACTGCAGACGCTGCTGCAGCTGCAGCGGCCCGGCCAGCGCCGATGGTGCCAGCTGCAGGGTCGGCAGCTGCACCAGCGGGGCGGGCATGCGGGTGCTGGCGCAGGCGGCCAGCAGCACGCTCAACAGCAACGTCAGGATCAGCCGGTGCACAATTCCTCCAGCACCCGCAGGCGACGGCCGCTGTCATCGGCCACGTACGGGTTGTTGGTGTCCCACGCATAGCCGGCCAGGATCGAGGAGATCATGCGGCGCACATCCGGCTGCGGGTCGGGGTGGTAGATGATCTTCTGGAAGCCACCGGCGTACCAGGCTTCGACGAAGCGGCGGAAGGTCTTCACCCCGGCGCGCAGCGGAATGGCGAATTCACGCTCCCAGTCCACCTGCTCACCGGCATGCCGGCGCGCCAGGCAGTCGCTGGCCAGCTGCGCGGACTTGAAGGCGATGGTCACGCCAGAGGAGAACACCGGGTCAAGGAACTCGCCGGCATTGCCCAGCAGCGCGTATCCCTCGCCCCACAGCGAACTGACGTTGGCCGAATAGCCGGTGATGGTGCGCACCGGCAGCACCGCCCACTCGGCGTTCCTGAGCAGGCGGGTCAGGTTCGGGTCTTCGCCGACGATGGCCTGCAGTTTCTCCAGGTCGGTGCCGTCGTATTTCTCGAAGAAGCTCGGCTCGGCGACCACGCCCAGCGAACAGCAGCCATTGGAGAACGGGATGGTCCAGTACCACACGTCCACGTGTTCGGGGTGGGTGGTGATCAGGATCTTGTTGCGGTCGAAACCGGCATCGGCCGGAATGTGGTCGCGCACGTGGCAGAAGATGGCGCCACGCACCGGGAAGTTCGAGGGCGATTCCAGGTTCAGCAGGCGCGGCAGCAGGCGCGCGAAACCGCTGGCATCCAGGATGAAGCCGGCTTCGATGGTGTACTCGCTGCCATCCGGGCGGCGCACCTGCACGCGGGCCGGGCTGCCCGGCTCCACCGCCAGCACTTCGTCGCCGAAACGCAGGGTGGTGCCCATGCGCTCGGCGCCACGGGCCAGCACATCGTCGAAGTGGGCGCGCTGCACCTGGTAGGTGGTGCCCCAGCCCGGCGAGAACTTGTCGCGGAAGTCGAATTCGGTGGTGCGCTCGCCGCGCACGAAGGCCGCGCCGTTCTTGTACTGGAAGCCGGCCTCCACGACATCCTGCAGCAGGCCGGCCGCCTCGATGTACTCCATGCTCTGCGGCAGCAGGCTCTCACCGATGGAGAAGCGCGGGAACTGCTGGCGCTCGAGCATCAGGACCTGGCGTCCCTGCTGGCGCAGCATGGCGGCGGCCACGGAACCGGCGGGGCCGGCGCCGATCACCAGGATTTCAGTTGTTTCCAGTGCTGCGGTCATCGATGCATCCTTGATCTGAAACGTGGGGGTATCCGGCGCGGTCGCTCAGTGCGGTGCGTCGTGCGGTGGCGGGCGGAACAGCGGCGAGATCAACCAGACCAGGCCGATGCCAAACAGCAGGGTGAGACCGAACGCGCGCAGCGCCGGGGTGGCCGACAGGCCAAGCAGGCCGAACGACAGCCAGGTACTGGCCGCGCCCACACAGACCGCCAGCCAGGCGCTGGCGTCACCCCGGTGTTCGATCAGGAAAATGCCGTAGTCGATGCCCATGCCGAGCAGCAGCATCAGCGCCAGCACGTTGAACAGCTGCAGCGGCTGCCCGAACAGGCCGAGCAGGCCCAGGGTGAGCGCACCGGCGGCCAGCGTGGGCGCGAACACGCGCCACGCCTGCGCGCGGTAGCGCCAATACAGCACCGCGAACACCAGCACGATGCCCACCAGCAGCAGCGCGCTCATCAGCTTGCGGTAGTGCTTGAGCAGCGCGGAGAAATCGGCGGTGCGGTCCACCCAGCGCACGCCGTCGATGCCCTTGGCCTGCGCTTCGAGCAGGGTCAGCGCATCGGCGCGGGAGAGGTCATCGACCATCACCACCGAGGCCATGCCCTTGCCCACTTCCCCCAGCCACAGGTGGCGGAACGGCATGGCCGCAGGCGACGCCAGGAACGCGTCGGCCTGCAGGTCCTGCGTTGCGTAGTCCGGGCGCTGCAGGGTTTCGCCCACGGCCTGCCCCACGGCGCCCAGCACCTGCGGCTCGACCCGCGCAGTGAGGGCGGCATCTGCGTGCTGGCGCTGCACCGATGGCAGCCACTCGCTGATGGCACGGTAGCCGCCGATCTGCTTGTTGGCCGCGAGCACGCGCAGGCGCTCGATCAGTGCCTCCTCGCGTTCCAGCACCTGCTCGGCGTTCTCGCCCTGCACCAGGTAGAACTGCGCCGGGCTGGGCATGCCGAGCATCTGGCTGATGCGGATCTGCTGGTTGATCAGTGACATCGGCGAAGACTGCAGGCTGCGCAGGTCGTCGTCGGCGGTCAGGCGCAGCATGCCCACGCCCGACACCACCACCACCACGCCCAGGAACAGGCCAACCGGGCGGCGCCCGTGCAGGCGCGGCCAGCGCTCCAGGGTGGCGCCCAACCAGCGCGCGAAGCGGGTGCTGCGGATTTCGCCGCCATCCAGCCATGGGAACCAGAAGATCACGGTCAGGAACGCGCCGGCCAGCCCCACCACCGAAAACAGCGCCATCTGGCGCAGGCCGGGGAACGGGGCCAGACCCAGCGCGAGGTAGGCCAGCGCGCTGGTCACCAGGGCCAGCCACAGGCCGGGCAGCAGGTGCCGCAGCAGTTTCCAGCGGCGGTCGGCCGGTTCGGCCTGGCGCGAGGCGAACCAGTGGATGCCGTAATCCTCGGCCACGCCGACCAGCGACGCGCCGAACACCAGGGTGAGCACGTGCACCTTGCCGAACACCAGCACGGTCACCGCCAGCGCCACGCCGCAGCCGATCAGCAGCGAGGCGGCCACCAGCAGGATCGGGCGCAGCGAGCGGAATGCCAGCCACACCAGCAGCAGCACCGCCGCCAGCGAACCCCAGCCGATCGTGTTGATTTCCCAGTTGGCCTGCACGGCCGCGGCTTCGGCATGCAGCGGCACACCGGCGCGCAGTACTTCCAGGCCGGGCGCGTGCCTGGCCGCAGCGGCGGTGGCGGCATCAAGCAGCCGGTCGATATGGCGTTCGCCGTCGAGCTGGAACGCCGACCCCAGCGTTTCGTACTGGATGACCGACCAGTGCTTGCCATCGGCGTCGAGCAGCCCGTCGTCCCCCATGCGCAGGCCGGAGGCGGCAGCGCGCTCCTGCCACCACTGCGGCCACAGCGACAGCGGGTCCTGCCGCCATTCGGTCAGGCGCGGTGCGCCCATCGGGCCATACAACGCGGCCAGCGCGGATTCGGAGAGGCTGTCGGCGGACTCATCCTGCAGGCGCTGGCGCTGCTGCCCGGTCAGCAGGCGGTCGCGGTAGGGCGCGTAGAACGCGCGCGCCTGGTCGAACCAGCCTTCGATGGAGCCGCTTTCCTGCAACAACGCCTTGCCCTGGGCATCGTTGCGCAGGGTCTGGCGGAAGGCCCGTTCGGCGGCCTTGGTGGCCACGCCGTCGGCGCTGCCGAGCAGTACCACGATCTGCCGCGCATTCGCATCGGCGATGCGCCGGGTTACGTCCGACAGCAGGCGGTCGTGCGCATCCTGCGGCAGCAGCGCCAGGATGTCGGTGTCGATCCGCGATTCCTTCGACCACAGTTGCCACTGCTGTACGCCCAGCCCGACCAGCACCAGCAGCCACGCCACCGCCAGCCAGCGCCATGCGCGCTGCAGCCGGCCGTTCTCGCGCCAGGCCGAATTCAACGACTCATTCAAACCGGCGGTCCTCGTCGGCGCTCAGCTGCGCCGGGGTTTCGCTCAGGGCGGCGAAGTGGATGCGGGTGACATCCTGGTTGGCTTCGGTGATCTGCACCTCGCGCACGTAACGGTCGCCGCTCAGTTCGAGCGCGCTGAACACCTTGGCCAGCATCGGGGAACGCGGGGTGAGGTGCATGCGCCAGCCGTTGTCGGGCAGCGCATCGACCTTGACCGTGAACTGCGCCGACAGCGCCTGCGCATCACCGCTCATCAGCGCGAACATGATCGCGTTGACCGAGCGCATCGCCGGCTGCTGGCGGCCATCCAGTTCGACCCGGCTGCTGCCGTCGCGCTGGCGGCTGAGGATGCGGTCGCGGGTGACCACCACCTCGGAGGGGAACGGCTTGAGCGTGGTCCAGATCACGCCCCGGTCCTGGGCCAGCACGAAGCGGCCCTGCGAGCGCAGCGGGTTCTTGAAACCGGCCACCTGCTTGTCCTGGCTGAACTCACCACGCAGCACCTCGACCTTGGCCACGCGTTGCTTGACCAGGTCCACGCTGGCGGCCGTCGCGGCGAGCACGGGGCTGGTCACGGCCAACAGCACCAGCACGGCCAGCGTGCGAACGAATCGGATCATGGGGCCTGCACTCCCAGCCGTTCCCAGAGCACCGGCGGGCACAGGTACAGCATTTCGTTGGTGGCCGCGTCGACCGCGACCTGGATGGTATGGGCGCGGGTGAGCACCTGGCCGCTGTCGGCATCGAAGATCTCGTAGGCGATCTTCAGGCGGTTTTCCCACTCGGTGATGGTGGCGCGCACGCGCAGCGCCTGGCCGTACAGCAGCGGGCGGATGTACTTCACCCGCGCGTCGACCACCGGCCAGATGTAGCCGGAATCGCGCATCTGCGGGTAGTCGTAGTCGTAGCGCTGCAGCAGCGCGCAGCGGGCCACTTCAAAGTACTTGAAGTAGTTGCCGTGCCACACCACGTGCATGGGATCGCAGTCGTGGAAGGTCGGCGACAGGGCCACGTCCAAACTCAGGTCAGGGGCGGTCATACAGACTCCAGCGCTGGCCCCGGATATCGGCGAGCAGGCAGCGCAGCTCGCCGTCCAGGGCGCGGTCTTCTTCCACCAGCGCGATGCGCTCGCACAGATCCTGGTACATGGCGGCAAGGTCGCCGTGCAGGGTGGCGTTCATGCCGACCCGTTCGCGCAGGGCCACGCCTTGGCGCGCGGCGATCAGCATGCCGGCCACCACCTGTTCGGTCAGCTCGATCACGCGCAGGCAGTCGCGCGCGGCGATGGTGCCCATGCTGACCTTGTCCTGGTTGTGGCATTCGGTGGACCGCGAGAACACCGAGGCCGGCATGGTCTGCTTGAGTGCTTCGGCGGTCCAGGCCGAGACGCTGATCTGCAGCGCCTTCAGACCGTGGTTGATCGCCGCGCGCTCGCCGGTGGAGGCCGACAGGTTGGCCGGCAGGCCGTGGTTGTAGCGCGCATCCACCACCAGCGCCAGCTGGCGGTCGAGCAGGTCGGCCAGATTGGCGATGGTGTTCTTGAGTGCATCCATCGCGAAGGCGATGTGGCCGCCATAGAAGTGGCCACCGTGCAGGATGCGCTCGCCATCGGCATCGATCAGCGGATTGTCGTTGGCGCTGTTGAGTTCGGTTTCGATGAACTGGCGCAGGAACGGCAGCGCGTCCTGGACCACGCCGATCACGTGCGGGGCGCAGCGCAGCGAGTAGCGGTCCTGCAGGCGCTGTTCGTTGCGCGGCGGGCGGTCGCTGTGCAGGTCGTCGCGCAGGCGCGCGGCGATCTGCATCTGGCCGGGGTGCGGCTTGGCGGCGAACAGCATTTCATCGAAATGGTGTGCGTTGCCGTCGCTGGCCAGCACGTTGAACGCGGTCAGGCGGGTCGCCAGCCGGGTCAGGTAATCGGCGCGGTCGTAAGCCAGGCACGCGAGCGCGGTCATCACCGCGGTGCCGTTCATGATCGCCAGGCCTTCCTTCGGCCGCAGCCGCAGCGGCACCATGCCGATCTCGGCCAGTACCTCGGCTGCCGGGCGGCGTGCACCCTGGTACATCACGTCGCGTTCGCCGCAGAGCACGGCGGCCACGTAGGACAGCGGGGTGAGGTCGCCGCTGGCGCCGACCGAACCTTCGGCCGGAATCAGCGGCAGCACATCGTGGCGCAGCAGCGTGGCCAGGCCCTGCAGCAGCGGATGGCTCACGCCCGACATGCCGCGCACCAGCGAGGCCAAGCGTGCGGCGATGACCGCGCGGGTCTCCTGCTCGTCCAGGAAGCGGCCCAGGCCACAGCCATGGTAGGTGAACAGGTGGTGCGGCAGTTCGGCCACCAGGGCCGGCGGAATGTTCACCGTGCACGAATCGCCGTAGCCGGTCGTCACGCCGTAGATCACCCCGTCTTCGCGCAGCAGGCGGTCAAGGAAATCGGCGCCGCGCTGGATGCGCGCGGTGAACGCCGGGTCGTCGCTGACCACGGCGTCGGCCTTGCGCTGCGACAGCGCGACCACGTCTTCGATGGTCAGCGGCGCATCGCCGAAGCGAAGGGTCCGGGCCGGGGTGGAGCCTGCATTACGTGCCATGAGATGCCTGATCCCAGAAGGGGAAGAAGTTGAACCAGTCCAAGGGGGCTTCGGTGACCTGGAGTTCCAGCCACCGGGCGAAATGTTCGGCCTGCGCGGTCAGCGCGGCGTCGCGCGAGCCGCGCGGCAGGGTGATGCGGTCGCTGAAGTGCTCGAAGCGCACGCGGTAGCCGTTGCCTTGGTGCAGGCAGGCCATGGTGTACACCGGGCAGCCCAGCGCCGAGGCAAGTACGTAGGCGCCGATCGGGAACCGTGCGGTGTGGCCGAAGAAGGGTGCCGGCACGGTGCGGCCGCCGCGCAGCGGCACGCGGTCGCCGACGATGGCCACGAAGCCGCCGGCCTGCACGCGCCGTTGCAGTTCCACGGCAGTGGCCGGGCCCATGTCGGTGACCTGCATCAGTTCGACCGAGGCCAATGGGTCCAGCCGCTGCATGAGCCGGTTGAAGCGCTGCGCGTGCGCGGTGTGTACCAGCACGGTGATGTGGAAGCCCGGCACCTGCTCGGCCAGCACCTGGCACAGTTCCAGGCAGCCGATGTGCGCGGTCAGGATCAGCCCGCCCTCGCGGCGCGCGATCTTTTCCAGCATCAGGTCGCGCTGCAGGTGGATGCGCTCGGGCGGGTAACGCCCGCCCAGGCCCAGCAGCTTGTCCAGCAACGTGTCGGCGAACAGCGCGAAGTGCTTCAGGCTGGTCCAGCGCCCCGGAGGGCCGCCGAACACTCCGGTGTGCGCCTGCAGCCGCTGCAGGTACTGCAGTGAGGCGCGACGCGCCACGCCGTTGCTCAACCAGTGGCACAGCACCACCGGGTACACGCACAGGCGGAACGGCCAGCGCCCGAACCAGCGGTGCACCCAGCACAGGAACAGCACTCCGGCAGCGGAGGTGCTTTCGCCCAGGTCGGCCCAGTGCGGGGCGTTGGCCGGCACCGGTGCGCTCATGCCGCAGCTGCTCCACGGGCACGGCGCCACAGCAGGCGCGGTGCGCGCCGGAGCATGCCGAAGAACAGCCGGGTGTGCATGCGGCTGATACGCACGTTGTCACGCCACACATCGAAGTGCGACACGCCATCACTGGGATAGGTAACCCGGGTGGGCAGGCTGATCACCTGCACGCCGCGCCAGAACAGCCGCACCAGGATCTCGCTGTCGAAATCCATGCGCCGGCCGATGGTTTCCTCGCCCACCAGGCCGATGACCGGCACCAGCGGATACAACCGGAAGCCGCACATCGAATCGCGGATCTGCAGCGACAGCGTGTTGATCCAGACCCAGATGTGGGTGGCGTAGCGACCATACAGCCGCGCCTTGGGCACGCTGTCGTCGTAGACCGGAATGCCGCAGATGACCGCCTGCGGGTGCTGCGTTGACAAGGCTGCGAAGCGCGGAATATCAGACGGGTCGTGCTGACCATCGGCATCGATCTGCAGCACGTGGGTGTGACCACGCCGCGCCGCTTCGGCGAAGCCGGCGAGCATCGCGCCGCCCTTGCCCTGGTTCACCGCCAGGCGCAGCAGCGTGACCTGGTCCGGATGTGCCTGCGCCAGGGCCTGCAACACCTGCGCGCAGGCCGGGTGCGACCCGTCATCCACCAGCAGACATGGCAGCCCACTGGCACGCACGCCCTGCACCACCGCGCCGATGGCGTGTTCGTGGTCGTAGACCGGAATTACCACCAGCGGCTCATGCATCGCCGAACACCACCCGGCCGCTGGCGTGCACGCCATGGTCGGAGACATAGCGGAAACTCAGTACCGATTTCAGCGCATCCCAGCCCAGGGTCAGGTGCAGCTGGTCGCCCGGCCGCGCCACGTGCTGGAACTTGAGGGCATCCATCCGCTCGAAGCGAGGCGGCATGCTGAACGCTTCTCGCGCGTAATGGATCGCCCAGTCCAGCTGGACCACCCCGGGCAGGATCTTCGCCTGCGGAAAGTGGCCATCAAAGGCCACCAGGTCCGGTTCCAGCGGCAACACCAGCTGCGCAGCGTCGGCGTCGCGCTGCCTCCACTGCGCCGCCGGCAGCAGCGGCCGGAACAGCGCTTCCAGCGACGCTGCGGTGATCTTGCCCTGCGCGTTGTAGGGCAGCTCGTCGACGAAGCGCCAGCGCCGCGGGCGCGTGACGGCATCATGGCTGTGGGCCAGGTGGGCGCCTAGCGCCTGCGACAGCTGTCGGCGCTGGCCATCGGTCCACTGTGCCACGCCCTCGCCGTACGGAACCACCACGGCAGCGAGCTGTTCGCGCGCACCCGGCAGTACCAGCACGCGCACGTCCTGTACCTGTGCGTGGGCACGCAGCTGCTGCTCCAGCGCGTCCAGCGAGACCCGGCGCTCTTCGATCTTGACGATGCGGTCGGCGCGGCCGAGCAGGCGGAAGCTCCGCCCGGCGTCGGCTTCCACGCGGTCCTGGGTCTGCCACCAGGCGTCATCGGCCAGGTGCGGCGAGGACACGGCCAGGCAGCCGTTCTCGATCCGCCAGGACACGCCCGGCAGCGGGTGCCACTGCGGCTGTTCGGCGCTCCAGCGACGCCAGGCGATACCGCCGGTTTCACTGCTGCCGAACACTTCGGTAGGCGCCACGCCCAGCAGCGCGCGGGCCTGCAGCGCGGCCTCGCTGGGCAGCGGACCGCCGGAGGAAAACACCGCGCGCAGCCGGCCGCCCAGCGACGGCCAGTCCAGCTGTCCGGGCAGCCGCTTGAGGTGGGCCGGTGTGGCCACCAGCACCGAGGGCTGCTGCGCCAGTGCGCTGACCAGGTCTTCATGGAAGAAGCGGCGCGGCTGAATCGCGCGGCCCGCCGCCAGCGGCCACAGCACGCGGAACAGCAACCCATAGATATGCTGGTGCGACACAGTGCCGTGCACCTGCGCGCCATCGAGCTGGTCACCGAAGGCGGCCTGCAGCGCATCCACCTCGCGGCTCAGCTGACACATGCGCTTGCTGATGGCGCTGGGCGCGCCGGTGCTGCCGGAAGTGAACACCACCAGTTCCAGCGTGTCTTCGTCCAGCAGCGACAGTTCACCCTGGGGATCGTGCACATCGCGCGGTTGCAGCGGCGCATAACGCGCCGGAACATCACCGGCGAAGCCGGCCACGCGCGGCCCGAGTCCTTCCAGGGTGGCCGGAAGGTTATCGCCGCCCAGGAACACCCGCTTGCCGGCGTGCCAGGCGCCGAACAGCGCGGCGGCGAAATCCAGGGTGTCGTCGAAATAAAGGGCCCAGTCGCGGCCGGGCACGGCGGCGAACGCCAGCTGCCAGCCGATGACCCGGGCGCGGAACTGCGGGTGCGCCACCGTGCGGCCATCGGCCGTGATGCCGACGATGCGTTCGGCCCGCGGCAGCTGCGCCAACCGGTCCAGCGCGATCCATTCAGCCATGCGCATGCGCCGCCTTCACCCGCCGCCGCACCAGCCATTCACCGCCAAACAGGACTCCCATCATCACGTACGCCAACAATCCGTTGTAGAGCGCCCAGACCTGGTTGGAGGCCCAGAACGCCGTGAGCAGGGCCAGGCCCCCGTTGAGAACAAAAAAACCGCACCACACCTGGGTGACACGGCGGGTATACACCACCGCGAATGGCGGCAGTTCCGGCTCGGTCAAGCGCGCCAGCCGCTCCACCGCGCTGGGCGGAAAACGCAGGCTGGTGGCAAAGATCACCAGCATCACCGCGTTGACCAGCGCCGGGTACAGCTTCAGCGGCAGGGCCTGGTTGAACGCGGTGGCCAGCAGGGCCAGCAGGCCGGCGCCTGCAGCGGCCACCCACCACACCGGCTGGCGGGTGGTCAGCGCGCGCAACGCCGCCAGCGCGAACAGCAGCAACGCCATCCAGCGCGGCTCGAAGCGGCCCAGCGAGAAGTACACCACCAGCGGATACGCCAGCGACAGCACTGCAAACGCCGCGACGCGCACCCGGACCATGGTCGATCTTCAGCGGCGGCCGTCAGGCGGCCGCTTGCCCGGGCAGCAGCCCATGCACCACATCGACGATGTCCTGCACGGTGCGGACCGCCTTGAAGGCTTCCGGCTGCAGGTTGCGGCCGAGCAGCGGCTTGAGCTGCACGATCAGGTCGACGGCATCGATGCTGTCGATGTCCAGGTCGTCGTACAGGCGGGCCTGGGGCGTGATGCGCACCGGCTCGATCTCAAAGCTGTCCTTGAGGATCTTGACGATGCGATCGAAAAGTTCGTTCTTGGTCATGGCAAATCCTGAGACGCCGTTAAGACTGCTGGCGTGCGGCGACAAACTCGCCAAGTGCACGCACGCTGGAAAAATGGCGACGGGTCTCTTCCGAGTCGGCGGACAGGCTGACACCGTACTTTTTCTGCAGGGCCAAACCAAGTTCAAGCGCGTCGATCGAATCCAGACCCAACCCCTCCACGAACAGGGGTGCGGCGGCGTCGATATCGTCCGGAGTGATGTCTTCCAGTGAAAGCGATGAAATGATCAATTCCTTGATCTCGTGCTCAAGTGCCTGCACGGCTTGGTTCTCCAGCGAAGTCAAAGTAGTGGGCAAGATGATCGGTCACGCGCCTGGCCGCCAAGGCATCCCCCCTGGGCGTGTCGTCGGCCCCCATCAGGAAGGGGGTGATCGGGAGATCTTCCCCGACTTCCAGCTGAACGTGAAAACGCCGTGATGGCACACGATACCATTTCTGGCCCTTGCTCAGGGTAGGCGGGGTGCAGGTGATTCTGACCGGCGTTATGTCCAGCCGACCCCGGACGGCAATGTTGGCGGCCCCCCGCTGCAGCCGCAGAGGCTGTCCCGGGACGGTGCGGGTGCCCTCGGGGAAGATCACCAGGTTGCCCCCGGCGCGCACCGCCGCAATGCAGTCGTCGATCAGGCCCGCCCCGTCGCTGTTGGCCACATAGCCGGCCGCGCGAACCGGGCCGCGCATGAATGGGTTGCATGCGACTGCCTGCTTGACCACACAGTCGGCGTTGGGCAGCTGGGCGATCAACAGCACCACGTCGATCAGCGTGGGATGGTTGGCCAGAATCAGCAGGCCGTTGCGCTGCAGGCGTTCGGCCCCCCGGATTTCATAGGTCATGAGTCCCAGCCGCCGCATCAGGGCCACGTGGCTGGCGAAACTGAATTGGACCAGCCGCCGCGCCAGCCTGCGCCGCCGGGCGGTATGGCGGACCAGGAACAGCAGCGGAAACAACAGCCCGCCCAGCAGCAGCCCGCCGATTCCGAAGGCGGCGAAACTGATGCCGGTACCGACCACGCGCCAGGCGTGGTCAAGGCGGGCGGGCCAGCGCTCAGCCATGGCGTTGCCAGGACCACTGCTGACCATCGGCCTGGAACTGCAGCGCCGGCTCGGCCGACAGCAGGAAGCGCAGCGCGTCCAGACTGTGCGGCAGCGCGCCGGGCGGGCTGTCCTGTCCGCCCCGACCCCAGCCCAGCGAGAGCCGGGTGCCCGGCACGTCGGCGCGGGCCAGCCGCCAGCACCAGGCGAAGAACGGGTCAGGCTCGTCGGCGAAGCCGGCGTATACGGCCGGCAACTGCGATTCGTAGACGATCACGCGCACTTCCGGGGCGCCATCAGCGAGCAGCCCGAAGGCCTCCACGCAGGCGGCCTCCACCGTGCCACGGCCGCCGGCCAGGGCCAGATAGTTGCCGCGCTGGCCGCGGGCGATGGAATACAGCGCGGCCACCGCGTTGTGCACCGACAGGCCAAAGCCGGTGGGCGACATCGGGGCGTCCTGGCGCAGGGTGTCGAGCAGTTCCATCGAACGGGCCACGTCGCCATGCCGGGACGCGAACACCAGCGGCACCTGGCCGGCATCGTCAGGCTGTTCGCACCAGCAGGCGGCCTGGATGGCCATGCGGCCCAGGCGCTCGATGCGGCGGCGCTGCATGGCCGGCACTTCCGGCAACGCGGGCGTGTCGGCGCCTTCAGGCAACGTCGGGGCATGGGCCCACGCCTGCCAATCCGATTTCGTGGTCAGTCCCGGTGCCCAGGCCGACCAATCCACAACAGAGAACTCGATCATTCACGCCAACATGTTTATGGGCACCTGGACAGCACGAGCCGTGGTGGCAACGCGGATCGGCTCCCCCATTCCAGCCGGCCCACGCCTGTCTTCGACATCGTCCGGCGCGTTCGGGCACGCCGCGAAAGGAGCGCACGCTATCATGACACCCTCGGCACTGGCAGCTTTCACAATCTGAAATGAGTAGCACGATCCACAGCGTAGCGGATGCGCAGGTCCTTTCTCCTTCGGCAGACTCCGCGCTGTTCCGTGCGTTCTATGCCCCCGCTGCTGAACGCGATGCCGCCCTGGCCGACCCGCGCACCCTGGCCGTGTTCGGGTTTTCGGCCGGTGCCGCGCCCAGCGACGACCCACGCTGGCTGCGGGTGCCGTTGGCCGAACAGGGTCCGGCGCAGGTCGAAATCTGGCAGGGCGTCGGCCCCGTCCAGCACGGTGTGCGCGATGGCGTGCGCTGGTCGGCCAACGACACCTTGCTGTTCGGTGCGATCGAGATTGACGAGGTCGAGGACGATATCGAATCCGCGGCGGCAGACGCGTACGCACGCATGAGTGGTTTCCTGACCAGCTGCGGTTTCCCGCATCTGCTGCGCACCTGGAACTATCTGGATGCAGTGACCGAAGGCGATGGCGACCAGGAGCGCTACCGGCGCTTCTGCGTGGGCCGGGTGCGCGGCCTGCGCGAGCTGGACGAAGCCGCCCTCCCGGCGGCCACCTGTATCGGCCGTTTCGATGGGGTGCGCCGGCTCCAGGTGTACTGGCTGGCGGCCCGCGAGGCTGGCCTGCCGCTGGAGAACCCACGCCAGGTCAGCGCCTTCCGGTACCCGCGCCAGTACGGGCCGCAGTCGCCCAGCTTCTCGCGCGCCCTGTTGCCGCCACTGGCCACCGGGCTGCCGCTGCTGCAATCGGGCACCGCCGCCATCGTGGGGCATGTGTCGCAGCACACCGGTTCGGTGATGGAACAGCTGGAGGAGACCCTGACCAACCTGCAGAGCCTTGTGGATGCCGCGCGCCTGCAACGGCCGGGGTTGCCAGCCACGTTGGGCGCCGGCTCCCTGTTGAAGGTGTATGTGCGCCGTGCCGGGGACATGCCGGCCATTGCGGCGCGGATGGCGCAGCTGCCGGGTTCACCGGCGTTCGTGGTATTGCATGCCGAGGTGTGCCGGGCGGAGCTGCTGGTCGAGATCGAAGGCCTGCACGGCTGAAGGGCGTGACGACCAACGGTCGTCACCCGATCCGTCAGTGGTATCCGGCGTCTGCGCGGACCTTGCCGCGGAACACGCGGTACGACCAGGCGGTGTAGCCCAGGATCACCGGCAGCAGCACCACCAGCCCGACGAAGCTGAAGCCCATCGACGAGGCCGGCGCCGCCGCCTGCCACAAGGTCATGCTGGGCGGCAGCAGGTATGGCCACATGCCCAGCACCAGCCCGATGAAGCCGAGCACGAACAGCGCCAGCGTGAGCAGGAACGGCGGCAGGTCGCGGCGCGGGTGCATTGCGCTGCGCCACAGCGCCACTGCAACGCCCAGGGTGAGCAGCGGCACCGGCGACAGCCACCAGAAGTTGCCATCGCTGAACCAGCGCGCCATCAGCCGTGAATCCAGGAACGGCAGCCACGCGCTGACCAACCCCATGAACACGATCACCGCCACCACCAGCGGCCGGGTCAGGGTGCGGGCAAAGGTCTGTTCGCGCCCTTCGGTCTTCAGGATCAGCCAGGTACTGCCAAGCAGCGCATAGCCGAACACCACCGCCGCTCCGGTCAGCATCGAGAACGGGCTGAACCAGCCGAACGGCCCGCCCACGTACTGCCCGTCCACCACCTGCAGGCCCTGCACCAGCGCACCCAGGATCACCCCCTGGGCGAACGCGGCCAGCAGCGAGCCCAGCCCGAAGGCCACGCTCCACAGCCGCCGTGAGCGGTGCGCCTTGAAGCGGAACTCGAACGCCACCCCGCGGAACACCAGCGCCACCACCAGCAGCAGCACCGGCAGGTACAGCGCCGACAACAGCGCGGCATACGCCTTGGGGAAGGCGGCCATCAGCCCTGCCCCGCCCAGCACCAGCCAGGTTTCGTTGCCGTCCCAGATCGGGGCGGCGGTATTCATCATCACATCGAGCTGTTCCTCATCCTCGGCCATCGGCGCGAGGATGCCGATGCCCAGCACGAAGCCATCCAGCACCACGTACATCAGCACGCCGAAGCCGATTACCGCGAACCATGCCACCGGCAGCCAGGTCGTCATCTCCATGTCAGCGCTCCTCCAGCGGTTCGTCGGCACCGGACAGCGGCCGCGCCGGGGTGTGGCTGCCGTCTTCGATCGGCGGTTGCTGGTCGTGTGGCTTGGGCCCGGTACGGATGATCTTGACCAGGTACCAGACGCCCCAGCCGAACACGAACGCATAGCCCACGATGTACACGCCCAGCGACAGCGCGGTCATCCAGGCGCTCTGCGGGCCCACCGCATCGGCGGTACGCAGCACGCCGTACACCACCCACGGCTGGCGGCCCATTTCGGTGACGAACCAGCCCGACAGCAGCGCGATGAAGCCACTGGGCAGCATCCAGTTCCAGCCACGCACCAGCCAGCGCGATTCCAGCAGGCGGCCGCGCCACCACTGGAACGCCGAGGCCCAGGCCAGCAGCAGCATCAGCGTGCCCAGCCCGACCATGATGCGGAACGCGAAGAACACGGGCACCACCGGCGGGCGATCGCTGGCCGGCACCGAGGTGAGCGGGTCGAACGTACCGTCCAGCGAATGGGTCAGGATCAGGCTGCCCAGGCGCGGAATGGCGATCTCGAAATCGTTGCGCTCGGCCTTTTCGTTGGGCACGGCGAACACCACCAGCGGCACCCCTTCACCCTCGCCTTCGGCATGCCAGTGCGCTTCCACCGCGGCGATCTTCATCGGCTGGTGCTTGAGCGTGTTCAGGCCATGCATGTCGCCCACGAAGATCTGCACCGGCACGGTGAGTGCGGCAAACGCCACCGCCGCCAGCAGCATGGTGCGCCCGGCCTCCACGTGGGTGCCCCTGCGCAGGTACCAGGCGCCGACCCCGCCGATGACGAAACAGGTCGTGATGAACGAACCCAGCGCCATGTGCGCCAGCCGATAGGGGAAGGAGGGGTTGAACACCACCTGCCACCAGTCCTGCGGCACCACGATGCCGTCGATGATGGCGTGCCCGGCCGGGGTCTGCAGCCAGCTGTTGGAGGACAGGATCCAGAAGGTGGACACCAGGGTGCCCAGCGCCACCATGCAGGTGGAGAAGAAATGCAGGCGCGGGGAGACCTTGCCCCAGCCGAACATCATCACGCCCAGGAAGCTGGCCTCCAGGAAGAACGCGGTGAGCACTTCATAGGTCAGCAACGGCCCGATCACGCTGCCGGCTACCTGGCTCAGGCGCGGCCAGTTGGTGCCGAACTGGAAGGCCATGACGATGCCGCTGACCACGCCCATGCCGAACGATACGGCGAAGATCTTCTGCCAGAAGAAATAGAGCTCGCGCCAGATCGGCTTGCGGGTACGCAGCCATTGGCCTTCCACGAACGCCAGCCAGCTGGCGGTGCCGATGGTGAAGGCCGGGAACAGCACATGGAAACTGATGACGAACCCGAACTGGATCCGAGACAACAACAACGCGTCCAAGCGACGCCTCCGCAGGATTTCTGGAATCCGCACCAGTCTGGGCCTGTATCTGTGAAAGGCACATGCGACCCGGTGACGCGCTGCTTCACTTGGTCGCAGGTGGCGCCCAGTACAGGATGGAGTGCCATTCACAGGTCATGGGCCACGGTCCATGACCTGTGGCCCCCTCCCGGAGCCGTTGCGGCTGCTACGCTTGTCGGGTTTTCCTTCACGGTGCTGCCCGCAATGCCCAGAACGCTGCCCTTGTCCCTGCTGCTGCTCGCCGCCCTCGGCGGCACGGCCCACGCGGCACCGACGCCGATCACCATTGAACAGGCCATGGCCGACCCGGACTGGATCGGTCCGCCGGTCGAGAGCGCCTGGTGGTCGTGGAACAGCCAGCAGGTGGAGTACCAGCTCAAGCGCACCGGCAGCCCGGTCCGCGACACCTTCCGCCAGCCGATCAGCGGCGGCGCCGCCAGCCAGGTCGCCGATGACCAGCGCGGCAGCCTCGACGTTGACAGCCCGGTCTACGACAGCACCCGCCAGCGCAGCGTGTTCGTGCGCAATGGCGACGTATTCCTGCGTGACCTGCGCAGCGGCGCGCTGACCCAGCTCACCCGCAGCACCGAGAAGGCCAGCGCGGTCAACTTCGCCCGCGACGGCGGGGTGATCTGGCGCACCGGCCAGAACTGGTTCCACTGGACCGCCGCCGGCGGGGTGCAGCAGGTGGCCAGCCTGAAGGCGGAGAAGAACCCCGATGACGCGCCCAAGGCGGACGTCCTGCGCGACCAGCAGCTGCGCACCCTGGCTACGCTGCGCAACGACCGCGCCCAGCGGGAGGCACTGAAGGAGCAGGAAGCCAGCTGGCGCCGCGCTGACAGTACCCGCGCCCCCGGTCCGGTGTATCTGGGCGCCGATGTGGAGATCGTCGACAGCGCGCTGTCGCCCGACACCCGCAGCCTGGTCGTGGTGACCAAGCCGAAGGGCTTCGATGAAGGCCGTGGCGGCAAGATGCCCAAGTACGTGACCGAATCGGGCTACGAGGAGTTCGAGGACACCCGTACCCGCGTCGGCCGCAACGACCCGGAACCGAACGCGCTGTGGCTGGTCGACGCCGTCACTGGCACGGTCAAGCCGCTGTCGCTGGACAGCCTGCCGGGCATCGGCACCGACCCGCTGGCCGCGCTGCGCAAGGCCGCCGGCAAGGACGCGCTGAAGGGCAGCCGCCCGGTACAGGTGCTGGGCGGCCCCGGCGCGCCGGGCATCCGCTGGAGCAATGACGGCCAGCAGGCCGCGATCCTGCTGCGCGCCAACGACAACAAGGACCGCTGGATCGCGAGCGTCAGCCCGGCCGACGCCAGGCTGCAGACCCGCCACCGCCTCACCGACGCGGCCTGGATCAACTGGAGCTTCAACGACTTCGGCTGGTCCAACGACAACCGCACGCTGTGGCTGCTGTCCGAGGAATCGGGCTACTCGCACCTGTACACCCAGCAGGGCACGGCCAAGCCGCAGGCGTTGACCGGCGGCAAGTGGGAAACCTCGATGCCGGTGCCCAGCGCCGACGGCCGTGGCTTCTACGTGCTGTGCAACCAGCAGGCGCCGGGCGATTACGAAGTGTGTGCGGTGGATACCGCCTCGCGGCAGGTGCGTGAGCTGACCTCGCTCAACGGCGTGGAAGACTTCTCGCTGTCCCCGGACGGCCAGCAGCTGCTGGTGCGCTACTCCGGCGCCTACCTGCCGGCGCAGCTGGCGGTGGTGCCTGCCGCCGGTGGCCAGGCCAAGGTGCTGACCGATACCCGCAGCGCGGCCTTCAAGGCGCGCGAGTGGATCCAGCCCAAGCTGGTGCAGGTGCCGTCCAGGCATGGCGCGGGCGTGGTCTGGGCCAAGTACTACGGCCCGGAAAACCTGGAGCCGGGCAAGAAGTACCCGATCGCGATGTTCGTGCACGGCGCCGGTTACCTGCAGAACGTGCACCAGCGCTACCCCGCCTACTTCCGCGAGCAGATGTTCCACAACCTGCTGGTGCAGCAGGGCTACGTGGTGCTGGACATGGATTACCGCGGCAGCGAGGGCTACGGCCGCGACTGGCGCACGGCGATCTACCGCAACATGGGCCACCCGGAACTGGAAGACTACAAGGACGGCCTGGAGTGGCTGGTGGCCACCCAGCAGGGTGACCGCGACCATGCCGGCATCTACGGCGGCTCCTACGGCGGCTTCATGACCTTCATGGCGCTGTTCCGTTCGCCGGGCACGTTCAAGGCCGGCGCCGCGCTGCGCCCGGTGGTGGATTGGCACCAGTACAACCACGGCTACACCGCCAACATCCTCAACACCCCTGACATCGACCCGGAGGCGTACCGCGTCTCCTCGCCGATCGAGTATGCCGAGGGCCTGCAGGACCACCTGCTGATCGCGCACGGGATGATGGACGACAACGTGTTCTTCCAGGACTCGGTCAACCTCACCCAGAAGCTGATCGAGCTGCACAAGGACAACTGGAGCATCGCGCCCTACCCGCTGGAACGCCATGGCTACGTGCGTGCCGATTCCTGGCTGGACCAGTACAAGCGCATCCTGAAGCTGTTCGAAGAGAACCTGAAGTGAGCCACGACGCGGCGACGATACGGATCGTCGCCGCGGTCATCACCGATGCCGCCCAGCGCGTGCTGGTGGTGCGCAAGCATGGCTCGGCGGTGTTCATCCAGCCGGGCGGCAAGCCCGAGCCGGGCGAAGCACCGCTGGCTGCGCTGGCGCGCGAGCTGGACGAGGAGCTGGGCGTGCAGCTGGCGCCCGCCACGGCGGTGCCACTGGGCACCTACAGCGACTGGGCGGTGCACGAGTCCGGCTGCCGGGTGCACGCCGATGCGTGGTGGGTACGGGTGCTGGGCACCCCACAGGCGCGGGCGGAGATCGCCGAACTGGCCTGGGTGCCGTTGCAGCCACCGCACGGACGCCGCTTGGCACCGTTGAGCGAAGACCATATCCTGCCGGCGGCCGCGCGCGTGATCGTGCCGGGCTGACCCCACCGCTCACTGCCAGGACACCGGATGTCTACCACCACGCCCCCGCTGCTGCCTGTTGCCAACCCGCGCCCTAAGGGCGATGGCACGCCTGCTTTCCTTGCCCCGCTGGCCAAGTCGGTGCTGGTGGTGTGCATCGTGTCGGCCGTGTGCTGGGCCGGTGGTGCGGTGGTTTCCGCACTCCTCACGCAGTCGGCCTGGTTGAAGGACCTGCTGGACGGCACCGACCTGTCCTGGATGCCGTCATCGCTGCGCTGGTTCGGCCGGAATGCGGTGGCGGTGAACGTGGGCATGCTGGTCCTGTCGCTGGTGGGCGCTGCGGCGTGCTGGGGCCTGCTGCGGCGCAACCGTTGGGCGCTGTGGACCTTCATCGCGCTGCTGGTGGTCACCGCGCTGCTGAACTTCGTCGGTGCGTGGGTGATCGACGAGGTATTCCGCCAGCTGATCGTGCACCTGCCGCCGCACGCAGACGCGGATGCCGGCCAGCTGCGCCGCGACCTGCAGACGCAGCGCGTGATCTACACCGGCCTGACCGTGCTCACCGCGCTGGCGTTCGCCGCACTGCACGCCTGGCTGGTGGCACGCGTGCTGCGCCCGGACGTAAGGGCCCTGTTCGGCAGAAAAGTCCCGTAGCGCGAGGTCCTGCCTCGCTGTGCAGGCCCTGCCCGGCTGCCCTGCGGTAAAGTACGGCCATGAACGAATTCGAGCGCGTACGCAGCTACCTGACCGACCTGCAGGACCGCATCTGCGGCGCGGTTGAAACCGCCGACGGCCAGGCCCGTTTCAGCGAAGACCTCTGGCAACGCGCCGAAGGCGGCGGTGGCCGTACCCGCATCCTGCGCGATGGCGCGGTGTTCGAGCAGGCCGGTATCGGCTTCTCCGACGTCTCCGGCACGCGTCTGCCGCCGTCGGCCTCGGCCAACCGGCCGGAGCTGGCCGGCGCCTCGTGGCGCGCCACCGGCGTGTCGCTGGTGTTCCACCCGCTCAATCCGTACCTGCCCACCACCCACGCCAACGTGCGCTACTTCAGCGCCGAGCGTGATGGCCAGCAGGTGGCTTCCTGGTTCGGCGGCGGCTTCGACCTGACCCCGTTCTACCCGTTTGACGAGGACGTGCAGCAGTGGCACCAGGCTGCCCACGACCTGTGCGCGCCGTTCGGCGAAGAGCGCTATGCGGCGCACAAGCGCTGGTGCGACGAGTATTTCTTCCTGCGCCACCGCAATGAAACGCGCGGCGTGGGCGGATTGTTCTTCGACGACCTGCACGGCGACTTCGAACGCGATTTCGATTACCTGCGCGCGGTGGGCGATGGCTTCCTGCAGGCCTACCTGCCGATCGTGGAACGCCGCAAGCACACCCCGTACGGCGAACGCGAGCGCGAGTTCCAGCTGTACCGGCGGGGCCGGTACGTGGAGTTCAACCTGGTGTACGACCGCGGCACGCTGTTCGGACTGCAGAGCGGCGGGCGCAGCGAGAGCATCCTGATGAGCCTGCCCCCGCGCGTGCGCTGGGAGTATGGGTTCCAGCCGGAGCCCGGCAGCGCCGAGGCGCGGCTGGGCGATTACCTGGTGCCTAGAGAGTGGTTGGCCGCGCGCTGAGCAGGTTGGCTGCCATAAGCAGTCACGCACCAGGATCATTCCCGTTGCTCGCGGTGGTGCCGGGCGCCTGGCGACGCGGTCGCCCGAGTTCGCCCTGCTGGCACGGGGCGCGGCGTAGCTCTACCGGCTGAGCATTGCCATGTGCTCCTGCAGAAGGGTCTGCTTCTTCGCTTCGTAATGTTCGACCTCGCGCTGGGCCACCGCTTCCGCCACGCATGGGCTGTCGTCGAATAGTCCGCCGCCGCAGAAATTGCGGAAGGAGCCAGGCCGCAGGGCGTGATCCAACCGCAGCGTTTCAAGATTCTCGCGGGCGACATCCAGCTTGCGCTGGGTGCGGGCGCGGCGGTCCAGCAGCTTCTGCAGCTCGCGCGCCTGGGTTGCGGGGTGCGCGGGTGCTGCGGCGGAATGCGATCGCCATGCGGGCGGTTCGTTGGCGACCTCCAATGGAATGGCGTGCGATGCCGGCAGCCGCCGTTGAGCCATGTCCTGGCTCATCACCTCGTCATAGGTGGGTGGCAGATCCTCTGCCGGCGCAGGATCGCTGCGGACGCGGGCAAAACCCGACCGGGGTGAGTAGATCGCAACCCAGGGACGGGGCGAGGAAGCGGGTTCGAGGGGCATGACAGGCATCTCCGTTGCATGGGCCACTCCAGCAGCGGCCCCTGATGCGGCCGATTTCAGCAGTGCGTGCGGCGATGCACTTTCACGTTCCGCTCAACCGTTACCGTCTTCCTTGGGCTGCCTGGGCACGATGGTGATGTGGCCATTGATTTCCAGCAGCGCCATCGACACCTGGCTGATATGGGTGCAGCCCTGCTGGCGCATGGCCGCTTCCAGGTCGGCACGGGTGACCAGCTCACGCTTGAGCACCGAGGCCAGCACTTCGCCATCGCGTGCGATCAGCACCGGTTCGCCTTCCACCAGTGCTTCCACCTTCCTGCTGCGGGTGCTCAGCCAACCCACGCCGTAGTTGATGCCGATCAGCGTGGCCGCCAGCAGCAGGCCGCCGCCCAGCGAGGTGTCCTTGCCCAGCAGCGCGTTCTGCACCGCATTACCGAGCAGCACGATCAGCAGCACATCGAACGGGGTGATCTGTCCCAGCGCGCGCTTGCCCGACAGCCGGACCATGCCGAGCACCACCACGTACACCACCACCGCGCGCAGGATGAACTCCCACCACGGCATGGCCAGGTCGAACAGATCGGTCATGCGAACCCCGCAGAGGAAAAGATGGCCTGAAGCATACGGGTAGCGCGGGCCGTTGGCCGGACGCCGGAAAATAAAAAGCCCCGCCGACCAGGGGGAGGTCAGCGGGGCCGGGGAACGGGTGCTTGGGGAGGAGCCCCCGTTCCGAGATCTGCTCCAGGGGATGGGAGAGATCCACAACAGGCGTTGCGCCTGTCGAGGTCTATAAAAGCACCTCGAACATTGATAGTTCGTGAAGGGCGCCAATTAATACTGGGGTGAAACCCAAAACATTCATCAAGGAGTCAGTTAATCGGCCCGCAATGAACCAATTCAGCTTATTCAACGTGATTCACGTCTCAATGTGCCTCATCCCAGTTATCCCCGACCCCGGCATCCACCACCAGCGGCACGCGCAATTGAGCTGAAGACGACATCAGCTCGACCACCTGCGTGCGCAAGGTTTCCAGAAACTCGCTTTCGGTTTCGAATACCAGTTCATCGTGCACCTGCAGAATCATGCGGGCGCGGCCGCCCTGGCCTTGCAGCCAGTCGTCCACCTTCACCATGGCGCGTTTGATGATGTCCGCGGCGGTGCCCTGCATCGGTGCATTGATCGCCGCGCGCTCGGCGCCGGCACGCAGGCCCTGGTTGCGCGCGTGAATGTCGTTCAGGTAAAGCCGCCGCCCCTCGAGCGTTTCCACGTACCCGTGGTCGCGGGCCTGTTGGCGCATGCGTTCCATGAAATCACGCACGCCCGGGTAACGGCTGAAGTACAGGGCCACGTAATCCTGCGCCTGGCCGCGGTCGATGCCCAGGTTGCGGGCCAGGCCGAAGGCGCTCATGCCGTACATCAGGCCGAAGTTGATGGCCTTGGCGGCGCGGCGCTCGTTCGGGGTGACCTCATCCAGTGCGCGGCTGAACACCTCGGCCGCGGTCGCACGGTGGACATCTACGCCCTGTTCGAAGGCGCGTACCAGGCCCGGGTCCTCGGACAGGTGGGCCATGATGCGCAGTTCGATCTGCGAGTAATCGCAGGCCAGCAGCTTGTGCCCCGGCGGGGCCACGAAGGCGCGGCGGATGCGGCGGCCGTCCTCGGTGCGGATCGGGATGTTCTGCAGGTTCGGGTCCGACGAGGAGAGCCGGCCGGTGGCCGCGCCGGACTGGTGGTAGCTGGTGTGGACCCGGCCCGTATCGGGGTTGACCATCTCCGGCAGCTTGTCGGTGTAAGTGCTGCGCAGCTTGGCCAGGCCGCGGTATTCCAGGATCACCCGCGGCAGCTCGTGCTGCTCGGCAATCGCCTCCAGGGCCTCTTCGTTCGTGCTCGGCTGACCCTTGGGGGTCTTCACCAGCGCGGGCAGCTTCAGTTCGTCGAACAGGACCGCCTGCAGCTGCTTGGGCGAGTCCAGGCTGAAGGTGCGCCCGGCCAGTTCGGTGGCCTTCTGCTGGGCGGCCAGCATGCGCGTACCCAGGTCCTGGCTCTGCCGGCGCAGTTCGGCGCTGTCGATGTACACGCCGTTGGCCTCGATCCGGGCCAGCACCGGCACCAGCGGCATTTCGATGCTGCGGTACACGTTGTCCAGCGCGGCCGATGCCACCAGCTGCGGCTGCAGTACGTGGTGCAGGCGCAGGGTGATGTCGGCATCTTCGGCGGCGTAACGGCTGGCTTCCTCCAGCCCCACCTGCGAGAAGGGAATCTGCTTGGCGCCCTTGCCGGCCACGTCCTCGAACTTGAGGGTGCTGTAACCCAGGTAGCGCATGGCCAGCGAATCCATGTCGTGGCGGGTGGCGGTGGAATTGAGCACGAAGCTTTCGAGCATGGTGTCGTCGTGGTAGCCCTGAACGTCCACGCCGTGGCGGCGCAGCACGTGCAGGTCGTACTTGCCGTGCTGGCCCAGCTTCTTCTTGTCCGGGTTCTCCAGCACCGGGCGCAGCGCATCCAGCACCTGCTGGCGCGGCAGCTGCGCCGGGGCGCCCGGGTAGTCATGGCCGACCGGGATGTAGGCAGCACGGCCCGGCTCCACCGCCAGGCTGATGCCCACCAGGTTGGCGCGCATGGCATCGAGCGCGTCGGTTTCGGTATCGAAGGCGATCAGCTCGGCCGCCTCGGCGCGGGCCACCCAGGCGTGCAGCTGTTCGGTGGTCAGCACCGTTTCGTACTCGCCCGGCGCGGACAGGGCCGCATCCGGCACGGGTGCCGGCTCGCTGGAGGCGCCCCGGGCGTAACCGGCGGCGGTGCCGCGCAGGCTCACCGGCGCGTCGCTGGCGGCTGTGGGGGCCGGCACCGGGCCGCCCAGCTCCTTCAGCGCCTGGGTGAAGCCATAGCGCAGGTACAGCTCGCCCAGCGCGGGCACGTCCGGGTCGCGCAGGGCCAGCGTCTGCGGGGTGGCATCCAGCGGCACGTCGGTGCGGATGGTGACCAGTTCGCGGTTCAACGGCAGGCGCTCCAGCGCCGCGCGCAGGTTTTCGCCGATCTTGCCCTTCATGCCGGGCGCGGCGGCCATCACCCCGTCCAGGGTCTGGTACTCGGCCAGCCACTTGGCGGCGGTCTTGGGGCCGCACTTCTCCACGCCGGGCACGTTGTCCACCGCGTCGCCCATCAGCGCCAGCAGGTCGACGATCTGGTCGGCGCGCACGCCGAACTTGTCCATCACGGTGGCGTCCGAATCCATGCGGCTGCCGCTCATGGTGTTGACCAGTTCGATGCCCGGGCGGACCAGCTGCGCGAAATCCTTGTCACCGGTGGAGATGGTGACCGTCATTCCCTCGCGCTGGCCCTGCAGCGCCAGCGTGCCGATCACATCGTCGGCTTCCACCCCGGGAATGCGCAGGATGGTCAGGCCCAGCGCCTCGACGATCTGGCACATCGGCTCGATCTGCGGGCGCAGGTCCTCGGGCATCGGCGGCCGGTTGGCCTTGTAGTCGGCATACAGGTCGTCACGGAAGGTCTTGCCGGGTGCGTCGACCACGAAGGCCACGTACTCGGGGCGCTCCTTCAGGGTGGCGCGCAACATGTTGACCACGCCGAACAGCGCGCCGGTGGGTTCACCGGCCGCGTTGGTCAGCGGCGGAAGCGCGTGGAACGCGCGATACAGGTAACTGGACCCGTCAATCAGGACTAATCGGCTCATGCGACGATTCTACGCGCCCCGCCGGGGCCGTTCGCGGCACCGGCATCACGGGGCATCGGGCATAATCGCGACTCCCCCGACCCAGGAACCATGCCCATGAAAACTCTGCTGCTGGCTGGCGTGCTCGTGTTGGCGGGTTGTGCCAGCACCCCGGGCGGTGCGGGCGTGCCCCCGGTCGATGTGCGGGGCGCCGATATCGCCAAGCGGGTGATGGACAACGGCGATGTGATCGAGGAATACCGGGTCAGCGGCCAGCTGCGCATGGTCAAGGTCACCCCTTCCCGCGGCGCGCCGTACTACATGTACGAAGGCAGCCAGCACGGCGGCGTGGACCGGAGCAAGGATGGCACCTCGCCGGTCTACTGGAAGCTCTACAGCTGGTGAGCTGGTTGCGCCGTACCCGATGACGACCCCTGAACGACGCAAGCCCATGGACCCCGCCGCCCTGCGCGCGGGGCTGACCGACGAGCAGCGCCAGGCGGTGGACACCCTGGAGCATTTCGGCTGGGCGCTGCGCTTCGTGCGCCGCCCGCTGTTTCGCGACCCGATCCCGGTGCTGTTCGACCGCACCGGAGCCCGGTACGTGGTACTGCAGCCGGACGGCAGCCTGGACGAGTCGATGACCTTGAAGCTGCGCCCGTAACGGTCAGCGGATGACCAGCACCGGCACGGTACTGCGTGCCAGGACTTCGGCGGTCTGGCTGCCGAGCAGGACGCGGGTGACGCCGCGGCGGCCGTGCGAGGTCATCACGATCAGGTCGCTGTTGCGCTCCATGGCGGTGTCGATGATGCCGTCGGCGGCATAACGGTCCAGAACGTGCACGGTGGTGGCGGGCACGCCCTGGGCCTCGCAGGCAGCCTTGGCCGGTGCCAGCACTTTCTCTGCGGTCTCTTCGCGGTCGGCCTTGTACTCGGGGCTGTTCATGTAGCCCACGCTCCAGCCCATCGCGTCGTACATGCCCACCGCCCAAGGCTCGGAAACGGTGACGATATCGACCTCGGCATTGAGGTCGCGGGCCAGTTCCAGCCCCTTGAGCAGGCCCTTTTCGGACAGCTCGGAGCCATCGGTGGCAATCAGGATCCGCTTGTACATGGCACGCTCCTTGGCGAAGGCAGTGGGAACACCATTGCACACCCGGCGTGGAGACCGTGCCTTGAGGCGGATCAATCCGGGCGGTTGGCCGGGGCGCCGAGCATCGTCTGCGCGGCGTTGGTGAGCGCCTGCCGGACCCTCGCCGCGCGGTCGGGGTCGGCCTGCACCCAGTCGGCGATCTGCGCTCGATCGAACCGCGCCAGCAGGGCATCGCGGCGGCTGAGCAGGTGCGCGGCCAGCTCGGCTGCCGTGGGCCACGCCTGCCCCGCCTCGCCAGGCGACCTCGGCCAGTGGCGCTGGATGATGGCGGTGAGCGCAGGCACGCAGAGCAGCTTCAGCCGGTAGCCCATTTCGGCAAGCGTGTCGGCCACCGCAGGATCAAGCGCGACCGGTGGCCGGAACAGGGTGGCGATGCTCTCGGACTGGAAGCCATAGGGCCACGCGTTGAGATCGTGCAGGGGCCCGGGATCACCGCACATCGCATCGAAATGACCGACGTTGGTCATATATGCCAGTGGAATCGGGAACAACGATGGCGGCCGTTGTGCGATGGCTACCGCCTGGCTTGCCGATTTGGGCAGCATCGCGCCCGTCTGGAGGTCGCGGAAGCCGAGCGACCCACAGGAGCCGAAATCCAGCGACATGCCCACCCTGACCCCGTCCCGGAGGGTGTAGCCGAAGTTCTCCATCCGGTAGTTGAGCTGGTCCCAGTTGCACAGCCATCTCGAAGCGATGAAATGGCGCAGCTGTTCGCAGCGGAGGGGTACGGGCAGCCGGCGGTTCATCGCGTCCAGCGCGTTGAACCGGCGCTGGTCGTTGGCGGCGTGCCGTCGGGCTTCGTCCCCGCGCAGGGCCCACCATTCAACCCCGGCGTTCTTTAACAGGTTGGCGTTGTCGGATACGGCCTGCGCATGGTCTTCCCGCAATGCCTCGTAGGCACGGCCCGATGAAGGGCAGACCGCCGCGACCAGCGCCACGGCCGCGTCACTGACGAGGAAGTCGCCCAGATCCTGGAAGTCCGCCTCGAAGCGTGAGCCGACATGCTGGCCACCGGGCGGCAGGCCCTCGACACCGGCCACCCGTTCGGTGTCGGGTGCGACCAGCCCGGTGAGCTGGAAGAGCTTGCCCAGCGCGACTTCCATGGCCGCGCAGTCAGCGTCTGCGGTGGCCTTGACCCGCCAGCGTTCGGCCCCCCGCGCGACCACCACGGCCGGCTGGCTGCCCGCCCCACGCCACGGGGTGGTCGGGCACCGGGCCAGATCCAGCGTGCACCGGCCGCAAAACCCGTCATTACGCGCCGCGGTCAGGGTCAACGTCGGTTGCGACTCGCCCCGCGCAGCCCCTGCGTGCGGCGCGGAAAGGGATGGCAGGGACGACGCCCGCTGCGGCGCGCTGGAGATCATGGCCCGGGCCTGTCCGGAGAAGGGCAAGGACACTATCAGTGTTCCGCTCGCCCACCGTTCGGACTGGTTGCAAAGATCACTGCGGCAGGGACGAACGCCGGCGCGACGGACGCGTCCGGGTCAGCACGAGCGCGACCGCCGCGATTGCCGCCGCGGTCACCCAGAAGCACCAACCCTGCAGCAGCAGATCACGCGCGGCACTGGGCGGCGTGCAGCGCATCCGCAGCAGGTCCAGGCTGCCGCCGCTGTCCAGGCAGGCGGCCGCGTGTTCGAACAGGGCCAGTACCGGCGCCGCCCAGCCCGCCGACAGTGTCAGCGCGACCAGTGCAGCCATCAGGTACGGGATTCCCTTGTTCATGTGCGCGCTCCCAGCAGACAGCGCCAGACTCTGGGCGCCCGCCCGGGAGTTCACAAGGCGCACGTGACGAAGCATGCGAAATCCGGGATGAGTCGCGCTTGTCCGGGAATGAAGCGGGCGCACGGAAGCGGGGATGACCGCTTCCCGCGCAGCCAGGCGCGGGGCTCAGGCGATCTGAATGACGCGCGCGCCCTGGCACAGCGGGTAGGTTGCCACCAGCTCGGCGATGCGCTTGCGCAGGGTCTCGAACGAGGTGCCGTACAGGTACAGCGCGGTTTCGCTCGGGCCCTGCCACCAGCTGCAGACTTCGCCGTGGCCGTCGATGCGCTCGACGATCTGGTCGAACACGTAGTTCGAATCGCACTGCTCGTAGACCTCGTCGGGCAGGTCGGTGCCATTGAGGTACAGGCCCAGGCCTTCGGTGATGCCGAACGGTACATCGGGCTCGCCTTCGCGCTGGATCAGTGAACCCTTGGGCGCGCCGAGCTGTTCGAGCAGTTCGATGACGGTCGGCACTGCGGCGGCGTCGTGCAGCTGGATTTCCAGGTCGCCGTATTCCACTTCGCCTTGGTCGGTCAGCGCAGTGCCGCCGCCCATGATTTCGCCGATGCCGGCCGCTTCAAGCATCGCCTCGAGCGGATCCTCGAACAGCTGCAGGCGGTGCTCGGGCTGCAGCCGGGCGTTGAGTTTGACGTTGATGGCGACGGGGGGGGTGGACATGGGGATACCTGGAAATGGATGCGGAAACGGGTTTACGGCAGGTGTGGCGTGACCTTCTTCTTCAACAGTGCCACCAGCTCCGACTGCATGAAGTCGTAGTCGTCCGGGATATCCAGGCAGATCACCCGCTTCCCGTTCAACCACTGCCGATATTGGCTCGACAACCGCGTACGGTGCGCCCGCTCCATCACGAAGATGACATCCGCCCACTGCAGCAGCTCCGGGCTGACCGGCACATCCGCATCGGCCAGCACGCCGGCCGAGGCGGTTTCCACGCCCGGCCAGTCGGCGAACACCTGCTCGGCCGTGGGGCTGCGCAGGCGGTTCTGGCTGCAGAGGAAGAGCACATGGCGGGTCATCCGTGACACGCCCGGTCAGATCACGGTGAGGTTGGCGTAGGCCATCACCAGCCACTTGCTGCCGGCTTCGGCGAACTCCACCTGCACGCGCGCGTGTGCGCCGCTGCCTTCGTAGTCGGTGACCATGCCTTCGCCGAAACGGGCATGGGTGACCATGGCGCCCAGCTTGAGCGGCGGCGCTTCCAGCGCGGCATGGCCGGCCGGGCGGCTGGCACCAAGCGAGGCACCCCGCGAGACCTGCACCTTCGGGCGCACTTCGTTGAGCAGCTCGCGCGGAATCTCGCGCAGGAAGCGCGAGGGCACGTTGTAGTTTTCCTGGCCATGGATGCGGCGCGATTCGGCATAACTGAGCACCAGCTTCTGGCGTGCGCGGGTGATGCCCACGTAGGCCAGTCGGCGCTCCTCTTCCAGCCGGCCGCTTTCTTCCAGCGAACGCGCGCTCGGGAACAGGCCGTCTTCCATGCCGGCCAGGAACACCAGCGGGAATTCCAGGCCCTTGGCCGAATGCAGGGTCATCAGCTGCACGCCTTCTTCGCCCGCCTGGGCCTGGCCTTCGCCGGCCTCCAGCGAGGCGTAGGACAGGAAGGCCACCAGCTCGCTCATGGTCTCGCCGGCTTCCTCGACGTCGTCCTCGCGGCGGGTGAAGCGCGAGGCCACCGAGACCAGTTCATCCAGGTTGTCGGCGCGCGATTCGGAATCCAGCGCGTTGCGGCTTTCCTTGGACCAGTGCTCACGCAGGCCCGAGCGGATCAGCACATGGTCGATGCGCTCGGCCAGGGTCATCTCGCCGGCTTCGGCGTGCAGCTGGTTGACCAGGGTGAGGAAGCCGGCCAGCGCGTTGCGCGCGCGGGCAGCCAGCTCGTTGCCCTGGGTGGTGAGCATGGTGGCTTCCCACAGCGAGATCGCCTGGGTGCGCGCCAGCCGGCGCACTTCGTCCAGGGTGCGGTCGCCGATGCCACGGGTGGGCGTGTTGACCGCGCGCTCGAAGGCGGCGTCATCGTTGCGGTTGGTCATCAGCCGCAGGTAGGCCAGCGCGTCCTTGATTTCGGCGCGCTCGAAGAAGCGCATGCCGCCGTACACGCGGTACGGCACCTGCTCGGAGAGCAGCGCTTCTTCGAATGCACGCGACTGCGCATTGCTCCGGTAGAGCACGGCCGCGTCGCCGTAACTTCCCCCGTCGCGCACCCACTGGCGTGCGCGCTCGACCACATAACGCGCCTCGTCCATTTCGTTGTAGGCCGCGTACAGGTCGATCGGGTCGCCATCGCCGCTGTCGGTCCAAAGCTCTTTGCCGATCCGGTCCGGGTTGTGCGCGATCACCGCATTGGCCGCGCCCAGGATGTTTGCGCTGGAGCGGTAGTTCTGCTCCAGGCGCACGGTCTGCGCGCCGGGGAAATCCTTCAGGAAGCGCTGTACGTTCTCGACCTTGGCACCACGCCAGCCGTAGATGGCCTGGTCATCGTCGCCGACCACGAACACGTGGCCGCTGTCGCCGGCCAGCACGCGCACGAAAGCGTACTGGATGGCGTTGGTGTCCTGGAACTCGTCCACCAGGATCTCGCGGAAACGCGAGCGGTAGTGGGCCAGCAGTGCCGGGTTGTCGCGCAGCAGTTCGTGCGCGCGCAGCAGCAGCTCGGCAAAGTCGACCAGGCCGGCGCGGTCGCAGCGCTCCTGGTAGGCCGCGTAGGCCTGGCGCATCGTTTCCAGCCAGGCATCGTTGGGCTCGGGCTGGATGTGCTGCGGGCGGCGGCCTTCGTCCTTCTGCTCGTTGATCCACCAGGCGATCTGCTTGGGCGGATGCTTGCTGTCGTCGATCTCCAGCTGCTGCACCACGCGCTTGACCAACCGCAGCTGGTCGTCCGAATCCAGCACCTGGAAGCTGTCGGGCAGCTTGGCTTCCTGGTAGTGCAGGCGCAGCAGACGATGCGCGAGGCCGTGGAAGGTGCCGATCCACGCGCCTCGGCTGCCGTGCGGCAGCTGCACGTCGATGCGGTGGCGCATTTCTCCGGCAGCCTTGTTGGTGAACGTCACCGCGAAAATGCCATGGGTAGGCACGCCGCAGACTTCATTGAGCCAGGCGATGCGGTGGATCAGTACGCGGGTCTTGCCGGAACCGGCACCGGCAAGCACCAGATGGTGGCCAGGCGGGGCGGACACAGCTTCGCGCTGAGCGGGGTTGAGCCCGTCGAGCAGGTGGGAGACATCCATGCCCCCATTTTACCCCGCCCACCGCCACACAGGGGCGGCCCGCGCAACCCGTTCACGGTAGGTCACGACCGTTGGTCGTGACGCCTCAACGCGGCCGTTGCCGCCTGCTGGGCCTGCACGCGCAGTTCCGGGACAGCCAGGCTTTCCCACAACGTGCCGATACGCAGGCTGCCCACCACCTGCACGCCCGGCTGCGGCCTGCCCTGGCCGTCCAACAGGAAGCCCGCACTTTCATTGTCCAGCCCCAGCCCATGCGGGCCGGGGCGCGCGTGGCCATCGGCCAGCAGCTGCTGCAACAGCGGGTTGCGCATGGCCAGCGCTCGGGTTTCCACGCCGGTGGCGTTGATCACCGCGCCTACGTTCAGTGGCTGCATGCCGCCCTGTGGCGCGCGCGCGTGCAGCTGCAGGGTCCCGTCCAGCACCAGCAGCGCATCCAGCCGCGAGCGATGGCGCTGCAGCTGGCCTGACTGCTCCAGATCCGCCAACTGCGCGTGCACGGTTTCGGCGATGCGGTGCCGGTGCACGTCCCAGTAGCGCACCACATGGCGCAGGAAGCGGCGCTGGTCGGCCGCATCCAGCCCCTGCCACAGTGCCTGGCCCAGCGGGCGGATACGGTCCATCACGCCCTGCCACGGAATGCCCTTTGCAGCCGCATCACGCACATGGCCACGCAGCGCGCGCATGCGGGCGCGCAGTGGCATCGCCAGCAGCGGCTGCGGATCGAACTTGGCGATACCACCGTGCGCATGTGGCAGCGGCAGCAGAGCGTGGCGTGAAAGCACGTGAATGCGGCCGCGATGGCCGGCGGTGGCCAGCGCCACCACACTGTCGGCCATGCTCAGGCCCGAGCCGATGATGGCCACGTCGCCATCGCCGGCCAGCAGGCGCACGCCGTCGTAATCCCATGCGTCCACCACACGGCCGGGCGGAAGGGCCTCGGCACCGGGCGCGGGCAACGGGCGCATGCTGTTGCCGCAGGCCAGTACCACCTGCGGCGCTTGCCACTGCCCACCGTCGGCCAGCAGCAGTGTGTGCAACGGCGTACCCGGCACCAGGGAAACGATCGGAGCGTGCACCACCTGCAGGTGCGCCGGGCTCTGTGCCTCGGCGTCGGCAAGGCGATGCTGCAGGTACGCCGCGTAATGGCGGCGCGGAACGAAGGTCTCGGCCAGTGCATCGCGCGAGAGGCCCGGCAATGCGTCGGCCTGCAGCAGGTAATCGACGAAATCGCCCGGCTGCTCGGGCAGGCCGCTCATCTTGCCGGCCGGCACGTTGAGCAGGTGCTCCGGCCACGGCGTGGCGTAGGCGATGCCCTGGGCCAGCGTGGACGCGGGCTCGAACAGGACCACCTGCACGGGCGCCGTGGCGCTGCGCAGCGCGTTGAGCGCGACCAGCACGCCGGCTGCACCGCCGCCGATGATGGCCAGGTCGGCCTGGAGCATGGGTTCGGAGTCGGTCATGCCCGCATTGTAGGACATGCGACCACGACGCCCCGTGTGCTACATCAACGCATCGGCCAGCCGCGCGATGCCTTCCCGGCTGCGTCGCCACGCGGGCCGCAGCCGCCACGCCTTCAGCTCGAGCTGGCGCGACTGCCGCAGGTAGTCGTCTTCGATCCCGATCAGCTGTCGTACCAGCCCCCGGTCGTAGCAGAGCATGCCGATCTCGGCGTTGAGGGCGAACGAGCGGATGTCCAGGTTGATCGAGCCGACCAGCGCGATGTCCTCGTCCACGGTGAGGTGCTTGGCATGCAGGAAATGCGGTTCGTACAACGCTACGCGCACGCCGGCGCGCAGCAGCTCGTCGTAGTACGCCTCCTGCGCCCACGCGGTGAGGTGCTGGTTGTTGCTGGCCGACAGGATCAGCTGCACCTGCACCCCCGACAGCGCGGCGATGCGCAGCGCACTGAGCGTGGCCTCGTCCGGCACGAAGTACGGGGTGACCAGCACGATGCGGCGGCGTGCGAGGTGGATCAGCGCGTTCACCGCATCGCGCGCATTGCTGAAGGGATAGGCCGGGCCGCTGGGCAGCAGCTGGGTGGGCACGTCGTCGGCGCAGACCGGTTCGACCATCATCACGTCCAGGCGCTGGCCGGTTTCCATGTACCAGTCGCTGGCGAACACCGCTTCCAGGTGCGCCACCGCCGGGCCGCGCACCCGCGCGACCAGCTCGCGATTGGGGTAGCCGGGCACGAATTCGGGCTGGGCCAGGTTCTGCGAGCCGATGTAACCCACCCGGTTGTCGATCACCGCGATCTTGCGGTGGTTGCGCAGGTCCATGCGCCCACTGCGGCGCCAGCGCAGTCCGCCGGGCAGCATCGCGCGCACGTCCACGCCCAGCGCCTGCAGGCGGTGGCGATAACTTCGCAGGCCACGTTTGGCGCCCACCGCATCCAGCAACAGGCGGCAGTGCACGCCGCGCGCGGCGGCGCGCTGCAGCGCCTGCACCACCGCTTCGCCCACCGCGTCGTCGAACATCAGGTAGTACAGCAGGTGCACGCGGTCGCGGGCCTGGTCGATGTCGTCAATCAGCGCCTGCAGCGAGGCGTCGTAGTCGGTCAGCAGTTCCACCGCGTTGCCGTGCACGGGCATGAAGTCGCCCTGGCGCTCGATCAGCGGCACCATTTCAGCGGTGGCGGTATCGGGCACCGGGGTCCAGCGCAGTGGCGGCTGCAGCGCCTGTTCTTCGCGGATCACCTGCGAGGCCTCGGCCTGGCGCTGCACGCGCTGGCGCGACAGCCAGGGGTGGCCGAACAGCAAATACAGTGGCAGGCCCAGCAGCGGCACGAAGCCGACCAGCAGCAGCCAGCTGCGCGCGGCGCCTGGCGTGGTGCGGCTGGGAATCCAGAACAGCGCGGCCAGCCGGATCAGCCAGTCCAGCAGCAGCAGCCATGAACCCAGCAGCCATTCGAACAGCATCGGTGCGCCCGTTTGGGGTGTGCCCCATTCTGCCAACAAAAAACCCGCCGTGAGGCGGGTTCTTCGTTGGCCATCGAGCAACCCCGTGAGGGATTACTTGATCTTGCCTTCCTTGTACGGGACGTGCTTGCGCACGACCGGATCGTACTTCGAGAATTCCATCTTCCCGGGGGTGTTCTTCTTGTTCTTGTCGGTCGTGTAGAAGTGACCGGTACCGGCGGTCGAAATCATACGGACCTTATCGCGCTTGCCTGCCATGATCGTCTACTCCTCAGACCTTTTCGCCGCGCGCACGCAGCTCAGCCAGAACGGAATCGATGCCGTTCTTGTCGATGGTGCGCAGTGCATGCGCGGAAACACGAAGCTTGACCCAGCGGTTTTCGCTGGCGACCCAGAAGCGACGCTCGTGCAGGTTGGGCAGGAAACGACGACGGGTCTTGTTGTTGGCGTGCGAGACGTTGTTACCCGTCTGCACTCGCTTGCCGGAAACTTGGCATACGCGGGACATTGCGCACCTCGATGAAAGTATGTGTCAGCCCATAGCCCGGGCGACGGCGGCCTCGACGGTTTCCCGCCACACGTCATGAGAATCAAAGGGTTACGCTGACGTGGGCAGACCGGATGACGTGTTCCCGGCCACCAATCCAAACAAATCCGGACACAGCGAGCCGCGCATTATGCCGGAGCCGCCCCCTGGGTGCAAGTTGTCCACAACTGACCCTGCCAGCCGTGGCTGAACGACCTGCCCCTGCACACCACGGTCGCAGCCGCTGGCGATACTGCCCCCTCTACCCGGGAGGATGGCATGCGGCTGTTGGCAGTGACCTATGGAACCGAAGGCGACACCCGGCCGCTGGTGATGCTGTGCCATGGGCTGCAGGCGGCTGGACATGAGGTGATGGTGCTGGCCGAGGGTGGCACGCTGGGCAGCGCGCAGGCGCTGGGTGTGCCGCATGCGGCGCTGGAAGGCGACATCCACGACGAGGTGGTGGCGCTGGTGTCGCGGGGCAACGACATGGCGGCGGCATCGCGCGGGCTGGCGCGGATGGCGCAGCGGCATGTGCCGGCGTGGATGCGGCAGGCCGATGTGGCCGCGGCTGGGTGCGATGCGGTGTTGACGGGCGGGCTTGCCGCCTTCGTGGGCATGACGGTGGCCGAGCACCACGGGGTGCCCGCCATCGGTACGGGGATGATTCCGCTGACCCCAACCGGTGCGTTCCCCTCCCCGTTCCTGCCGCGACTGCGGCTGCCTGGCCTGCTCAACCGACTCAGCTACGGGCTGGTCAACCAGGCGGTGTGGCGGACCTTCCGCGCACCCATCAACGACGCACGGCGGGCGCTGGGCATGCCGGCGCGGCGCTCGCTGTGGCGTGACCTTCCAATGCTGTATGGCATCTCGCCGAGCCTGATGCCGCCGCCTGCGGACTGGCCGGCCAATCATCATGTGTGCGGGCAGTGGCGTGCGCCGGATGCGCACTGGCAACCCGAGCCTGCGCTGCAGGCGTTCCTGGAGGCGGGCCCTGCCCCGGTCTATGTGGGATTTGGCAGCATGACTGGCTTCGACCGCAGCGTGATGCCCTCGCTGCTGCGGGCGTTGGCACCGCGACGCGTGCTGTTGTTCCCCGGCTGGGCCGGCGTGCCCGACGGACCGCTGCCTGCGAACGTATTCGTGCTTGGCCCTAGTCCGCACGAAGCACTGTTCCCGCGCTGCGCGATGGTGATCCATCACGGCGGCAGCGGCACCACGCACTCTGCCTGTCGTGCAGGCGTACCTTCGATAGTCATGCCGCTTGCGGCAGATCAGTTCTTCTGGGCGGCACGGTTGCAGGCCTTGGGCGTGGCGCCTGCGCCGTTGTCGCAGAAGCGACTGGATCACGACACGCTGGTGAATGCGATTGCGTTTGCCGGACGTTCCGATGTCATCAGTCGAGCGAGAACGCTCGGAAATGCGATGGCACGCGAGGATGGCGTATCCGTCGCTGTCGGTGTCATCGAACAGTTACTGTCATCCCGCTAGGCGAAAGCGCCGCATCTGAGCCAGTTGCGTCGGGCAATGATGCAGAATCTCACAGCCTGTGCCAGCATGCGCGCGGCGCTGCTGATCGGACCTTGTAAACAGGATAGTCGCGCTGCGAAGTCAGACATGCTCTGCACTTTCCTCAGCCATTGGCGGGATAGGCGAATGCCGACGCGTTGCACTGCCGAGACCCTTGAAGGTCATCCTTCAAGAACCGATGACGGACCAGAGGCCAGTTGCTTTCTGAACAGGCGAATTGAAGTGCGATGGATTGCATTGACTGGGGTTTAAACCCCTGATCTAATGATCCCACGACCTCGCCCTCGCAGCCGTCATTAAGTTGGCCAAGCGGCTTGGGTTGAAAAAACCGCCGCGAGGCGGTTTTTTCTTGCCCGATGGGAATCGAGATGGGCGGATCTACTGCCGTGTACATTGACGGCTACAACCTCTATTACGGTCGTATCCGCGGCACGCGTTACAAATGGGTGGACTTGGTCGCACTGTTCGATAGTGTTGTTCGGAAGCAGGCTCCCGATAGCCAGGTGGAGGTTGTCCGCTACTTCAGCGCCTACTGCTTGGCAAACTTCGCCACGCATGGAACGGATTCCGCCGAAGCCGAGAACAGATATCTACGCGTCCATGAGATGAAGCATGGACCACGATTCTGCAAGACGATGGGAACTCATACCCATGACCGCTACGGTGTCAGCATGCCTCGGTACGTTGAAGGTTCGCGCTTCAACCGGCGCGATCGCGTCAAGGTATGGCGGCTGGACGAGAAGCAGACGGATGTGAACATTGCTTTGGCGATGTATCGGGACGCCCGCTCTGGCAGGTTCTCGCAGTTGGTCATCTGTTCCAATGACAGTGACGTTGAGCCTGTACTCCGTGCGATCAGAGAAGACTTTCCCGGAATCCGGATTGGAGTGATAACTCCCCGACCGCCTCCGGAGTCCGGTACCCGGTCCCATCGAAATGTCATGTCGTCCCTATCCAAGCACGCAGGCTGGACTCGCAGTCACATCCATGACGAAGAGCTTGAGACGTGTCAGCTCCCTTCTCGTATACACACAGGAAAGCGTCCTCTCGTGAAGCCAGATCATTGGTGACGAAGCAGCATCTGGAATCTGGGCTCTGGCCGTCTACCAGTGCCCAGATTTGCGCTTGGCTTCGGTGCAAGCCGGCCAGAGGCCGGCTCTACCTCGGTTTGTGTAGCCAGCGGTACAGCACTGGGAGCACCAGCAGGGTGAGCAGCGTGGAGGAGACGATGCCGCCGATCACCACCGTGGCCAGCGGGCGCTGGACTTCGGCGCCGGCGCCTACGTTGAAGGCCATCGGCACGAAGCCGAGCGAGGCCACCAGTGCGGTCATCAGCACCGGACGCAGCCGGCCCAATGCGCCTTCGCGCACCGCATCGGCCAGCGGCATGCCTCCCTGGCGCAGGCTGCGCACGAAGCTGATCATCACCAGTCCGTTGAGTACCGCCACGCCCGACAGCGCGATGAAGCCCACGCCTGCAGAGATCGACAACGGAATGCCACGTGCGGCCAAGGCCAGCACGCCCCCGGTGAGCGCCAGCGGTACGCCGCTGAACACGATGGCCGCATCCTTGACCGAGCCGAACGCCCAGAACAACAGCGCGAAGATCAGGATCAGGGTGACCGGCACCACGATCGCCAGCCGCTGGCTGGCCGAGATCAGCTGCTCGAAGCTGCCGCCGTACTCGATCCAGTAACCATCGGGCACCTGCACATCGCGGTTGATCACCTGCTGCAGGTCACTGACGAAGCTGCCCAGGTCGCGATCGCGCACGTTGGCGGTGACCACGATGCGGCGCTTGCCGTTCTCGCGGTTGATCTGGTTTGGACCCTCGCTGTTGGCCAGCGTGGCCAGTTCGCGCAGCGGCACGGTGCGCGCGGCGCCGCTGGTCCAGCCGCCGGCCTGGCTGGATTCGTCGGCATCGCCGTACAGTGCCGGCGCCAGCGAGACCGGCAGGTCGGCCAGCGCGGCCGGGTCCTGGCGCAGGGCCTCGGGCAGGCGCACCACGATGTCGAAGCGACGGTCGCCCTCGAACAGCTGGCCGGCCACCTGCCCGCCCACGGCGGTGGCCACGGTGGACTGCACCTGCCCCGGGTTGAGCCCGTAGCCGGCCAGCGCGCTGCGGTTGGGGGTGACCGTGAGCAGCGGCAGGCCGCTGGTTTCCTCCACGCGCACATCCGCCGCGCCGGGCACGCTGCCGGCCACGCTGGCGATGCGCTTGCCCACCTTCAGCAACGTCTCCAGGTCATCGCCGAACAGCATCACCGCCACGTCGGCACGCACGCCGGAGATGAGCTCGTTGGTGCGCATCTGGATAGGCTGGGTGAACTCGTAGTTGTTGCCGGGCAGCTGCTCCACCGCTGCTTCCAGTTCGGCCAACAGCGCCGCGCGCGCTTTGCGTGGGTCCGGCCAGTCCCTGCGCGGTTTCATCATGATGAAGGTATCGGCCACCGACGGCGGCATCGGGTCCGAAGCGACCTCGGGCGTGCCGATCTTGGAAAACACCTTGCTCACCTCCGGGAACTGCACCAGCCGGTTCTCGATCAGCTTCTGCATCTCGATCGATTGGCTCAGGCTGGTGCCGGGAATACGCATGGCGTGCATGGCCACGTCGCCTTCATCCAGGTTGGGCACGAACTCGCTGCCCAGCCGGGTGGCAAGCAGGCCGCATCCCACCACCAGCACCAGCGCGCCACCCACCATCCAGCGCCCGCGCCGCAGCGAGAACGCCAGCAGGGGTTGGTAACGCCTGCGCACCCAGGCCATCACCCGGTTTTCCTTCTCCTGCACGCGGCCACCCAGGAACAGGGCGATGGCGGCTGGCACGAAGGTCAAGGCAAGCACCATCGCCCCGGTCAATGCCAGTACCACGGTAATGGCCATGGGGTGGAACATTTTTCCTTCCACGCCCGACAACGCGAAGATCGGCAGGTACACCGCGGTGATGATGCCCAGGCCGAACAGGCTCGGGCGGATTACTTCGGCGGTGGCGCTGGCGGTTTCGACAAAGCGCTCCTCGCGCGTCATGTCGCGCCCCAGCCCGTGCTGGCGCTCGGCGAAGCGACGCAGGCAGTTCTCAATGATGATCACCGCGCCGTCGACGATCAGGCCGAAGTCCAGCGCGCCCAGGCTCATCAGGTTGGCCGAGATCCCGCCGCGTGCCATCCCGGTGAGGGTGAACAGCATCGCCAGCGGAATCACCGCGGCGGTGATCAACGCCGCGCGGAAATTGCCCAGCAGCAGGAACAGCACGACGATCACCAGCAGCGCGCCTTCCACCAGGTTCCTGGCCACGGTCTGGATGGTGCGATCCACCAGGGTGGTGCGGTCGTAGCTGGCGGTGACGGTGACGCCTTCCGGCAGGCTGCGTTGCGCCTGCTCCAGCCGCGCGGCGGCGGCTTGGGCCACGTCGCGGCTGTTGGCGCCGATCAGCATCACCACCGTGCCCATCACCACTTCATGGCCGTTCTGGGTGGCGGCGCCGCTGCGCAGTTCGGGTCCGTCGGCGATGTCGGCCACGTCGTGCACGTGGATCGGCACGCCTTCGCGACGGGCCAGCACGATGTTGCCGATTTCCTCCAGGTTGGCCACCTGGCCGGGAATGCGCACCAGGAACTGCTGGCCGTTGCGTTCGATGTAGCCGGCGCCGACGTTCTGGTTGTTGCGCTCCACCGCCTGGACCACGTCTTCCAGGGTGAAACCCAGCGCGCGCAGGCGGGCCGGATCGGGGGTGATGTGCACCTGGCGCTGGAAGCCACCGATCGTGTTGACCTCGGTCACGCCCGGCACGTTGCGCAGCTGAGGGCGGATCACCCAGTCCTGCAGAGTGCGCAGGTCGGTGGCGGTGTAGGCGCTGCCATCGGGTCTGCGCGCCGCGGGATCGGCGTCGACGGTATACATGAAGATCTCGCCGAGGCCGGTGGAGATCGGCCCCAGCTGCGGGTCCAGCCCGGCCGGGATCTGTGATTTCACCTGCTGCAGGCGTTCGGACACCTGTTGGCGCGCGAAGTAGATGTCGGTGCCGTCCTCGAACACGACGGTGACCTGCGACAACCCGTAGCGCGACAGCGAGCGTGCCTGTTCCATGCGTGGCAGGCCGGCCATCGCCGTTTCCACCGGGTAGGTGATACGCTGTTCGGCTTCCAGCGGCGAATAGCCCGGGGCGGCGGTGTTGATCTGCACCTGGACGTTGGTGATGTCCGGGGTGGCATCGATGGGCAGCCTGGTGAAGCTCCACGCGCCCACAGCGATCAGCGCCAGGGTGAGGCTCATCATCAGCCAGCGATGGGCGATGGAGGCGGCGATGATGCGCTCAAGCATGGCGATGCCCTCCGCGCCGGAGGATGGGTGCGTATTCAATGCTCATGCGACGCTCCCGCCTTGCCGATGTCGGCTTTCACCACGTAGCTCTGCGCGGTGACGACTTCATCGCCGAGGGTAAGGCCCTCCAGCACTTCCACCTGGTTGGCGTCGCGCGCGCCGAGGCGCACCGGACGGGCGGTGTAGGTCTCGCCGGTGCGTACGAACACCACATTCTTCCCTTCCATTGTCTGCAGCGCGGTGAGCGGTACCACCTGCGGGGCAGGTCGCGTGGCGACCACGATGCGTGCCTTCACCGCAGCGCCCGGCCGCCACAGGCCATCGTCATTGCGCAGTGTGGCGCGCGCCACAGTGCTCTGGCTGGCGGTGGCGGTGCCGGGCAGCACGCGTTCCAGCGTGGTGGCCTGAGTAACGCCGTCGGTCATGCGCGACACCGTGACCGGTACGCCGGCAGTGATGTGCTGGGTGTCGTTGCCGAAGATGTGCAGGTCCACCCACAGCGTGGAGAGGTCGCCGATTTCGAACAAAGGCGTGCCCTCGCCCGCCACCCCGCCGACCTGCGCCTGGCGGGCCAGCACCACGCCGCTGATCGGGGCGCTGATCGTGTAGGTCGTCAGGCTCAGGTTGCTTTCGATGCTGGCCAGGACCTGGCCGGCCTTGATGGTGTCGCCCACGTTGGCCCGCAGCGAGCGGATCGGGCCGGGGAAACGGGCCATCACCTGGGCGACACGGCCGTCCACCGGAGTGAGCAGGCCCTGCACGTCGTGTTCGTCGGCGATGGTGCCGGCGGCGACCGGGGCGACCTTTATACCGGACTGCTCGGCCATCGCCGCGGGAATGGTAGTGCTGTCGGGGGCGTCGTCGTGGTCTTCGCTCGTGTCGGTGTGGCCCGGCTCGGCGTGGCCGGCGTCGGTGTCGGCGGGTGCGGTGGATGCGTCCTTGGCACAGCCCGCCAGTGCGAGCAGGCACAGCAGGAGGGCGGCGATGCGCGCCGCGCGGCTGGTCGAAAGGTTCATCGGCGGTCCTCCGTGGACACGGTCGCGGTAGCGGGGGCGGTGTTGGCATGGGCAAGCAGGCCCTGGCCGGTCAGACGCTGCAGTTCGATCAGCGCGCGCTGCGCGGCGATGGCGGCATCGAGCTGGCGTTGCCGCGCCTCGATGCGCATGGCCTGCAGTTGCGCCCACTCCATGTAGCTGATGGCACCGGCACGCCACGCCTTTTCGGCGGCGTTCTCGGCGCGCCGCAGCTGCGGCAATACGTCGCTCGCCATGCGGGTGACCTCCAGCCGCGAGGTTTCATAGCGTCCATGCGCTTCGGCCAGGGTGGCGTACAGCTGCAGCGCGCGTGCTTCGCGCTCCACTCCGTTGAGGGTGAGCTCGGCTTCGGCCGCGCGGATCTCCGGAGCGGCGCGGCGCACGTTGCCCAGTGGCAGGCTGAAGCCGCCCACCAGCGCGGTATCACCGCTGTCGCGGCTGCTGCGCACGCCGACCTGCCAGCTGATATCCGGCCGTGCCTGGGTGCGTGCCAGCTGCAGCTGGGCGTCGCGCACGCGGCGTTCGCCGGCCAGCACGGCCAGTTCCGGCGTGCGCTGCAGTTCGTCGGCGAGGATATCGAAGGGTTGCAGGGCGGGCAGCAGCAGCGGGTCGCCGCTGACCACATCGAAGCCGGGCTCGCGCTCACGCCACAGCGCCGACAGCGCGAGACGGGCGGCGCGGTCGGCCTGGCGGGCGCGATCGCGGTCCACTTCGGCCTGCGCCAACATCGCCTGCGCGGTCATCAACACCGATTCGGGCGACGCGCCGGCCTGCAGACGCATCCGGGCGGCGGCGACCGCGCGGCGACGCTGGTCGATGTCGGTGTCGGCAATGGCAAGCTGCGCGCGGGCTTCGGCAATGGCGAGATACCGCTGGGCCACGGCGGCCATCAGGTCCAGCCGTGCGGTTTCGCGCTGCGGTGCCAGCGCATCGAGATTTGCCTGGGCCAGTACCCGGCGGGCATCCAGCTTGCCGCCGCGCTCCAGCACGCCGGCCAGGGTGACGGTCAGTTCGGCGGCATCGAAGCCACGGCTGCCACCGGTGCCCAGCGCGTTTTCCAGCTCGACGCCGACGGTCAGTGGCGGCCCGAACGCGGCCGCCTCACGACGCGCCTCCCAGACCGGACGCTGGGCATCGGCCAGGCGCAGGTCGGGGTGGTACCGGGCGACGCGGGCGATGGCCTCGTCCAGGGTCAATGGGGGGTTCGACGCCGCTGCAGCGGGTGGCGCTGCTTGGGCGGAAGGGGCAACAGACGCAGTGCCCTGCGCATACGCGCACGGCAGCAACGCAATGGCAGCGACGGCTGCCAGACGCATCCACATGGGAATCTCCAGAAAGCGGTTCAGAGGTGAAGCCGCGGCCGTTGGCCGCGTGGCATCACACCGCTATCGGGGGGCGCAGCAGGCTCTCGGGCGGCTGCGCCATCAGCTGCGCGCTCAGGCCGCCCGGCACGAGGTGGGCCGGGGCAGCCGGCAGCGACCACGCCGATGCGGCCAGCGGCAGCACGCCGCCGTGGCCATGGCAATGCCCGCAGTGGACCAGCGCGTGCAGCAGGCGGGCGCTGTCGTCTTTGTCGTGATCGGCGTCGGCATTCAGTGCCGCTGTGGCGTCCGCCGGTTGCGCATGCGAAAGCGCATGCGCAAGTCCGGCGTCGCTGTGGGACAGTGCGTGCAGGTCACCCAGCGCCGCCGCCAGTGCGCCACCGGCCGTGCCCAACAGCACCACCACCAGCATCAGCAGGCGGAGGGGCAGCGACAGGCGGTGGCGCAGGCGGGACATCATCGGCGCAGGGTAGCGGCGGCGCTGCCCGTTACACAATCGCAGCGCGGGCGCGCGTTCATGCGCTGCGCGCCTCGGGCAGCGCGCAGATGGCCTGGCGGAGGTTACGCATGCGCAACGCTTCGGCGGACGTGCAGGGCCCGGGCGTCTCGGGCATGGAACGTCGTTTCCCGGCAGGCATCTTGAGCAGGTAGTCGCATTGGATCTGGCCACCGCTGCCCTGCAACGTTGGGGGCACCGTCCGGCCGGGGTCGCAGCCCACCTGGAACCGGCTGGCGTCTTCCACGCGAAGGCTGGGAGCGCCTAGAAGCGTGCCCATGCCGGGGATGGACTGGAAGGCACCTGCATGGGCATTGCCGACCAGCGCAACCCAGCGCTGCGGCCCGGGTTTGCCGGCCTGCTGCCGCTGATCGTGGACGATCCGTGCGGTTGCGACGTAGTTCTTCATCTGAATCCGCGCCTGCAGCGGGTCGACCATGTCTTCGCCATCACCACGCTGCAGGCCGCGCACGTGGTAGCTGGTCATCAGGTCCAGCGCCACGATGCGCATTCCCACCTTGAACGCGGCATCGACCAGGTTGCGGAAGGTGGCACCACTGTCCGCGTCCGTCATGTGGCCGCTGTCCTGTTCGGCAAGGAAACGGACAAGGGCGGGCGAAAGCACGCCGGTGCGGTGGTATCGATCCAGGTCTGGCTGGTGGATATCGGCCTGCAGATGCTCCAGGTACAGCGTGTCAACGCCCAGGTGGCGCAGGTGCGCCATGTTGTCCATCAAGAGAAGTTTGCTGGCCCGACCCGCATGCGTCTCGCCCACGAGCAGCCCTTTGTTGCTGCCGAGCAGCTCCCTGAGCAGGTCGGCGTGGGTGCGCACCGGCGCCAGATCGGGCCACGCACGCAGATCGGTGTCGGCGCTTGGCGTGCTGGACAGCGCCACATCCAGCAGCTGCGTGCGCTTGGTGAAGAAGTCATCCATCATCGCGCGCTGTTCCGGCGCCATCGGCATGCAGTAGCTTGGATCCAGCGCCTTGCGATGCTTCTGCAGCAGTCCCACCAGCAGCTGACCTTGTTGCGGGGACATCGTATACGCCTGCAGCGGGTCCGGCTGGGTATCACGGGGTGAAGGCACGTTGCCGGGGCGCAAGCATCCGCTGTCGGGAAGATTGCGCAGGCTGAGCAGGCTGGGCTCGGTGCCGGTGCGCCGCTGTGGTGCGGGCGCGGTGGGGTTGAAAAGGCGGTACTTCAGTGCGGACAGGGCATCCAGCATGGTCAGGCTCCTTGTGGGGGAAGACGCGCGCCAATGGGCGCGCCCTGACCAGCCTAGTGATCTGCTGCACCCACGCTGCGATGGGCTAAGCAGTTTTGAGCGCGGTGCTGAAGGCCGTGTGCCGATGCGTGCGCGAGCGCACATCGGCACCGACCATTCACGACATCAGGGCGCGCGGCGCTCGTCGATGTAGGCGCGGATCTGCGCATCCAGCACCGGCAACGGCACCGAACCCTGCCTGAGCACGGCGTCATGGAAGGATTTGACGTCAAAGCGTTCGCCCAGCGCCTTCTCCGCTTCACCCCGCAGGCGCACGATGGCGATTTCGCCCAGCTTGTAACTGAGCGCCTGGCCCGGCCAGGAAATGTAGCGATCGACTTCGGTGGTGACTTCGTGCTCGCTGAGCGCGGTATGGTCGCGCAGGTAGGCCAGCGCCTGGTCGCGGGTCCAGCCCTTGTGGTGGACGCCGGTATCGATCACCAGCCGCGCAGCGCGCCACATTTCGTAGGTCAGCCGCCCGAAATCCTCATACGGGGTTTCGTAGATGCCCATCTCCACGCCGAGCTTTTCGCTGTACAGCCCCCAGCCTTCGCCATAGGCGGAGATGTAGGCGTTGCGGCGGAACTCGGGCTGCTCGCCCTGTTCGGCCGCCAGCGCGCCCTGCAGCGCGTGGCCGGGGTCTGACTCGTGCAGGGTCAACGCCGGCAGGTTGTACAGCGGTCGCGCCGGCAGGTTGTAGGTGTTGACCCAGTAGGTCCCCATGCCGCCCCGGCCGGCGGTCCAGAACGGGGCGATATCCGGCGGCACCGGCACGATGGTGAAGCGCGCACGCGGCAGCGTCATGTACTTGCCGATCACCCCATCCACCCGCTTGGAAATCCAGGCGGCACGATGCAGCAGCTCGTCCGGCGTCCTGGCGTAGAACTGGGGGTCGGTTCGAAGGAAGGCCAGGAACTCAGCGAAGCTGCCCTTGAACTTCACCTGCTTGATGACGTCGTTCATTTCCTTCTGGATGCGCGCCACTTCCTTCAGACCGATCTCGTGGATCTGCTGCGGGGTGAGGTCCAGCGTGGTGTATTCGTGGATCTGCTGCTGGTAGTACGCCTTGCCATCGGGCAGTGCTTCGGCGGCCAGGGTGGTGCGTGCCTGTGGCACGTACTCGCTCACGAAGAAGGTACGCAGCTTGACGAAGGCCGGCACCACGCTGGCGCTGATGGCCTGGCGTGCCTGCGCCTGCAGCGCGGCCTGCTCGGCGGCGGGAATGCTGGCAGGCAGCTTCCTGAAGGGCGCATACAGGGGCGACTGGGTCGGATCCTTCAGCTCGGCCACGGTGGCGATGGAAACTTCACGGCCATCGAGCACCGCGCGCGGCACGCTGAATCCCCGCTTCAGGCCGGCGCGCATGTTGTCGGTCTGCTGGTCGAAGTAGCGCGGCACGTCGTTGAGACGAGCGATGTAGTTGCGGTAGTCCTCAGCGGTCTTCATCTCGCGGCGCGCCATGAACGACAGGTTGGACCAGAACGAAGAATCCGAATTGAATGGCATTTCGTAGCCGCGCAGGCGCACTTCTTGGGCCAGGTTGAACACCTGGTCGCGGTAGATCGCATGGTTGACCTGGTTGGTGGGTGAGAGCGCCCGGGTATCGAGCTTGTCGAGCTGGGCCAGGACGTCATCCCACACGGCCAGGCGTGCCTGCTGCGCCGCCGCGCCCACGTCGGGCATGCGGGTGGCCGTGGCCGGACCGTCGCCGTCTTCACTGGCTTCCCCCCCACCGGCCTGGCGCCAGGCCCATTCCTTCTCGTAGATGGCGCGGAACGCGGCGTCGGCGGGCGATCCGGTGGCCAGGCTGGCCGGCGCGGCAGCCGGTGCCGACGGCGGTGCGGCCAGCGCCACAGGGGCAGGAAGGGCCAGGGCGAGCAGCAACGCAGCAACGAGCGGTGATTTCACGAGCAGGGGTTCCCGAGGGGCGGCAAACCCCGATCATGGCACCCCATCCCCCCCCGCGCATGGATCAAAGGTCCTGCCCGCGCAGCGGGCAGGACCGGGGATCGGCCCCAAGCCGAGGCCCACGCGCCAAAGGCGCGGTAATCGGGTCAGGCGTTCAATGTTCCGCCTTGTCCCGCTTCCACCCGCGGTGCTGGATATCCAGCTTCAGACTGTAGAGCGCGGTGAACGCCGGAAACAGGTTCTGCAGCACTCCCACCGAGTCCTGCTTGGCCGAGAACAGGAAGTAGCTCAGCGTCATCAGGCTGCCCACCACGCTCATGTACCAGAACAGCCGCGGGATGACCGGCTTGCCGGCCCGGCGCGAGGCGACGAACTGCACCAGCCAGCGGCCGCCGAACATCAGCGCGCCGGTATAGCCGATCAGCTTCCAGCCCGTTACATGCAGCCCGGTCCAGAACAGCCACGTCAGCGGTTGATCAAGCCAATGCAGTTCCATCAGCGTTCTTCCACGTCCGTGCGCTTGCTGCGCGTGATCAGCCAGGCCACGCCGCGCAGATCGCGGATGCCGACCAGTGCACGACCCAGGTTGTTGTATTTGGATACGCCGGCGGTGCGGTGGCGGTGGTTGACCGGCACGCTCACCGTCTTCCAGCCCGCCCGCTGCATCAGCGCGGGCAGGTAGCGGTGCATGTGATCGAAATACGGCAGCTCCAGGAACGCGGCGCGCTCGAACAGCTTGATGCCGCAGCCGGTGTCCGGGGTGTTGTCGCGCAGCATGCGGGCACGGATAGCATTGGCCCATTTGCTGGCCCAGCGCTTGCTGCCGCTGTCCTGGCGGTTGACGCGCCAGCCCGCGAACAGCTTGACCTGGGGCTCGGCGGTCGCACGTGCAGCCAGCAGCCTGGGAATGTCGGCCGGGTCGTTCTGGCCGTCGCCATCAAGCGTGGCGATCCACGGCGCGCGGGCGTGCTTGACCCCGTTTTTCACCGCCGTGCTCTGCCCACTCTGGGTGACATGGTGCAGCACCCGCAGTTCGGGATTGGCCGGCTTCAACGATTCCAGCACCGCCAGGGTGTCATCACGTGAGTGGTCGTCGATGTAGACGATCTCGAAATCCACTTTGCCGCGCAGCGCCGCGGTGATCTCCTCGATCAGGGGCTGCACGTTGTCGCGTTCATTGAATACCGGGACGACGACCGACAACTGGGGTTGGCTCATGATCGGGCTCTGCGAAAGGCCAGGAATGAAAAAGACCGCGCATTTTCCGAGATGAAGGTTATCCGAAGATGAACCCGGGCATGTAAGTCAGGCGCGCTCACCGAAATAATCGCGGCACCAGGCCACCACCGGTGGCAGGCCGCGCTCGATCGGGGTGACCGGCTCATAGCCGAAAGCGTCATGGGCACGACGGGTATCGGCCATGGTGCGGACCATGTCGCCGGGCTGCATCGGCTTGTAGACCTTCTGCGCCGGGCGTCCAGCGGCGGCCTCGATGATCCCGATGAAATGTTCCAGCTCGATGGGGGTGTGGTTGCCCAGGTTGAAGACACGGTGCGGTACGTCCTCGCCGGACGGATGCGCCAGCGCGCCGAGGATACCGGCCACGATGTCGGAAACATGTGTGAAGTCCCGCTGCATCCTGCCGTCGTTGAACACGTCGATGGGGCGCCCGGCCAGCACCGCGCGCGCGAACAGCAGCGGCGCCATGTCGGGGCGGCCCCACGGGCCGTACACGGTGAAGAAGCGCAAGCCGGTGGCATGCAGGCCGTACAGCTGCGCGTAGGTGTAGGCCATCAGCTCGTTGGCCGCCTTGGTGGCCGCGTACAGCGAGCGCGGCTTGTCGATGCGCTGGTCTTCGGAGAACGGCGGGGTGGCCGAATCGCCGTAGACCGAGCTGCTGGAGGCGTACACGAGGTGGGCCACGCCGCGATGACGGCACAGTTCCAGGATGTTGACGAACCCGGTCAGGTTGCTGTCCACGTAGGCGTGCGGATTCTCCAGCGAATAGCGCACGCCGGCCTGCGCGGCCAGGTGGATCACCCGGGTCGGCTGGACCTCGTCGAACAGCGCCGCGAGGCCGTCGCGGTCGGTCAGGTCGAGCACGCGGATATCCGCTTCCGGGCACAGCGCGGCCACGCGATCACGCTTGATCTGCGGGTCGTAGTAGTCGTTGTAGTTGTCCAGGCCGACCACCGTGTGCCCGGCATCGAGCAGCGCACGCACGGTATTGGCGCCGATGAAGCCTGCAGCGCCGGTCACAAGAAGCGTCATGGCAATCGTCCCGGGAATTCCAGGCGACAGGATAGCGCCGTTACCCGTACGTCACTACAGGCTCAGCGGCGCTTCGCGCGCCAGCGTGGCCTTGCGTTCCTTGCTGAAATCCCACCAGGGACGGGGGGCTTCGCCCTGCATGAAGCGCACGATGGACAGGAACACATCGATCACGCAGGGGTCATGCAGCACGCCGGTGCGCATGCACAGCTGTGCGTACATGTCGTAGGCATCGCGGCCGCGCACGTGCGCGGGAACACGGATGCCGATCAGACGAAGATCCTTCTCACAGGCCGGCCCGACGTTTGGCAGGTCGGTCAGGCGCAACAGATGGTTGCGATCGACCTTGGAGGGGTTCATCAGGCGGGTGGGTTCCTCTTGCGTGGTGGGGGACTCAGCCCTTGCGTACGCGGAGCTTCTCGAGCACGCCGTCCAGCGTGTCCAGGTCGGTGTAATGGATGATCAGCTTGCCCTTGCCGCCTCGGCCGTGGTTGATCGCCACGCGGGCGCCCAGCGATTCGGACAACTCGGTTTCCAGCGAAGCGATGTCGGCCTGCGGGGCGGCCGCGCCCGGCTTGCGGCGCAGCGAGGCAGGCACCTTGCCGGCGGCGAACTGCTGCGCACGGTGTTCCACTTCGCGGACCGACCAGCCCTGGTCGGCTGCTTCCTGGGCCAGCTTGCTGGCCAGTTCCGGCGCCAGGGTCAGCAGCGCGCGGGCATGGCCCATTTCCAGCCGGCGGGTTTCCAGCAGCAGGCGGATCGCCACCGGCAGCTCCAGCAGGCGCAGCAGGTTGGACACCGCTGCGCGCGAGCGGCCTACGGCCTGGGCGGCCTCGGCGTGGGTCAGGGCGAATTCGCTGATGAGCCGCTGCAGGGCTTCGGCTTCTTCCAGCGGGTTGAGGTCTTCGCGCTGGATGTTCTCGATCAGCGCCATCGCGATGACGGTGCGGTCTTCCAGCTCGCGCACCACCACCGGCACTTCGTCCAGGCCGGCCAGCTGCGACGCGCGCCAGCGGCGTTCGCCGGCCACGATCTCGAAGCTGTCCGGGCCGAGCTGGCGGACCAGGATCGGCTGGATCACGCCCTGCGCCTTGATGGAGTCGGCCAGCTCGGCGAGCTTGGTTTCGTCCATGTCGCGGCGCGGCTGGTACTTGCCCGGCTGCAGGTGCTTGACCGGCAGCTTGCGCAGCACTTCACCCGGCAGCGGCTCGATCACGGCCGCGGCCTGCACCTGTGTCACCGCGCCCTTGGGCCCCAGCAGCGCATCGAGGCCACGGCCGAGGCCGCGTTTCTTGCCGGGGGCGGGCTTGGTGCTCATCAGTCGGTCTCCATGGCCTTGCCGGCCGTGTTGCGTTGGTGGTGGCGGCGGATGATCTCGCCGGCCAGGCCGAGGTAGGCGACGCCGCCGCGCGAGGCGCGGTCGTAGCCGACGATGCTCTGGCCGTGGCTGGGCGCCTCGGCCAGGCGCACGTTGCGCGGCACGATGGTGCGGAACACGCGGTCGCCGAAGTGGTCGGTCAATTCGGCCGACACGGCATTGGCCAGGTTGTTGCGCACATCGAACATGGTGCGCAGCACGCCCTCGATCTCCAGGCTGGGATTGAGGTTGGCGCGCAGCGCATCAATGGTTTCCACCAGCGCGCTCAGGCCTTCCAGCGCGTAGTACTCGCACTGCATCGGCACGATCACCGAATCGGCGGCGGCCAACGCGTTGAGGGTCAGCAGCGACAGCGCCGGCGGGCAGTCGATCAGGATGAAGTCGTACTCGTCCTGGATCGGGGCCAGCGCGCGCTTGAGGCGCTGTTCGCGCTCGCCCTGATCCATCAGCTGGATCTCGGCGGCGGTCAGGTCGATGTTGCCCGGCAGCAGGTCGAAGCCTTCCGGGGTGGTCACCCGGACTTCGGCTGCGGTGCTTTCGCCCAGCAGCAGGTCGCAGGTGGAGGCGGCAACTTCGCGCTTGTCCACGCCGCTGCCCATGGTCGCATTGCCCTGGGAATCAAGGTCGACCAGGAGCACGCGCTTGGGCGCAGCAGCCAGGGCGGCGGCCAGATTGACGGCAGTCGTGGTCTTGCCGACGCCACCTTTCTGGTTGGCGATGGCGATGATGCGGGCCATGCGGGTGAGCCTCATCGGCAGGGGGTGGGACTGGGCATTATGCGGGCATGGGGCGTGTCGTGTCTCACGGACCGGCCACCACCACCAGATGTCGCTCGCCGGTCAGGCCCGGAACGTGCAGCGGCAGCACCTGTTCAACCTGCCAGCCGGCCGGCAGCTGGGCGATCTCATCGTGCGGATGGACGCCCTTCATGGCCAGCAGGCGTCCGCCGGGGCGAAGAAGGTGCCCGCCAACTGCGATGATGCCGGCCAGGGTGTCCATGGCGCGGGCGGTCAGGTGGTCATAGGCGCCCGGTTCGGCCAGCGCTTCGGCACGGGATTCGGCCACGCGTGCATTGGTCAGCCCCAGCTGGCGCACCGCTTCGCGCATGAAGCGGGCCTTCTTGCCGTTGCTCTCCACCAGCGTCACCTGCAGCTGCGGGCGGGCGATCGCCAGCGGAATGCCGGGCAGGCCGGGGCCGGTGCCCAGGTCGGCCAGGGTGCCCTGCTCCAGGTACGGCTGCATCGCCAGCGAGTCGAGCAGATGGCGGGTGACCATCTCCATCGGATCGCGGATGGCGGTGAGGTTGTAGGTGCGGTTCCAGCGGTCGAGCAGGGCCAGGTAGGTCAGCAGGGGCGGCGCCAGGGCCGCCTCCAGGCCCATGGCGGCCAAGCCGCGCTCGAGCGCTTCGGCCACGCCGGCCGGGAGTGTGTGTTCGGTCATGCGCCCATTATCGCAGGCCGGCGGCCCGCTGACTGCGCGGATTCGGTGCGCTTGGTCAGAGCGCGTGCCAGGCCAGCGCGGCGCGGAAGTCGTCCGCGGCCTGCCATTCGTGCAGGTGCCAGCGCTGGGCTGGGCCCAGTTCCGGGTCGCACCAGGCCAGGTGCAGGGCGCCGTCGCTGCCGGGCGCCAGCTGCAGGCGGTGCAGGCCGAATGAGATGCCCTGCCCCTGCGCCTTGAGGATGGCTTCCTTTGCGCACCAGACCCGGAAGAACCAATGGGTACGGGCATCCTCGTCCAGGCCGAGCAGCCAGGCCACTTCAGCCGGGTGGAAGAAGCGTTCGATGATCTCGGCCATGCGCGGCCGTGGGCGCAGCGGCTCCAGATCCACGCCCAGCCGCACGCCCTCGCCCAGCCCTACCAGCAGCAGGCCATGGCTGTGGCTCCAGCCGGTGCCGATATGGGCCAGCGGGCCATGCAGCTCAGGGCGGCCCCGCCGATCGCGCTGCAGCGGCAGGCGCTCCGGGCTGCCCCCCAGCTGTTGGGCCAGCAGCAGCCGCGCCTGCGGCTCGCCACGGGTACCGGGCACGTGTGGCAGGCGCCAGACGGTGACCGGGCCGAATCGCCAAGGGCCGTCCAGGGTTGCCGGGAGGGTGTCGGGGAGGGTCATGCGAACGGGCCGACAACGCGGCTGCACGATGACTTCACAGGCGCTGCCGTCAACTGGCTGCGTCTCATCCACACACTGACACTTGGAGTCAACAACATGGGCATCATCATCTGGTTGATCGTCGGTGGCATCGTGGGCTGGCTTGCCAGCATCATCATGCGACGCGACGCGCAGCAGGGCATCATCCTCAACATCGTGGTCGGCATCGTGGGTGCCTTGATTGCCGGATTCCTGTTCGGCGGCGGCATCAATGAGGCGATCACCATCCGAACGTTCCTGTTCTCGCTGATCGGTGCCGTGATCCTGCTGGCCATCGTGAACCTCTTCACCCGCCGAAGCGTCCGATAACCGACAGGGTGGGTAACGACCGTTGGTCGTTGCCCCTTTCCAGCAAGGCCCGGCACCCGCCGGGCCTTGCTGGTTCTACCCCAGCTGCACCCACGCCGGCGCATGGTCGCTGGGCCGGTCCCAGGTCCGTGGCTCGCGGTCGATGCCCGAGGCCAGCGCACGTGCCTTGAGCGCATCGGACACCAGGGTCAGGTCGATACGAAGGCCCAGATTGCGGCGGAACCCCGCCGCGCGGTAATCCCACCAGCTGAACACACCCTCGTCCTCGCTGTGCAGCCGGAAGGCATCGTGCAGGCCCAGCTGCAGCAGCTTGTTGAGCGCGCCACGTTCGGCGGTGGAGGTCAGGATGTGGTTCTCGTTCCAGACCAGCGGGTCGTGCACGTCGCGCGCGTCGGGGGCGATGTTGAAATCGCCCATCACCACCAGTTCCGGGTACTTCTGCAGTTCCGAGGCCACCCAGGCATGCACCGCGTCCAACCAGCGCAGCTTGTAGGCGTACTTGTCGGTGTCCACGTCCTGGCCGTTGACCACGTACAGGTTGATGATGCGCACGCCGTTGACGGTGCCGGCGATGGCCCGCTTCTGTTCATCCTCGAAACCGGGAATGCCGATCTGCACGTCCTGGGCCGGCTCGCGCGACAGCAGCGCCACGCCGTTGTAGGTCTTCTGCCCGGCGAACACGCTGCGGTAGCCCAGCCCGGCCAGCACCGCGTCGGGGAACTTGTGGTCCTCCATCTTGGTTTCCTGGATACCGACCACGTCCGGCGCGAACGCGGTGAGCCACTGTTCCAGGTGCGGCAGGCGCACGTTGAGCGAATTTACGTTCCAGGAGGCGATTTTCATGGGGAGCATTGTAGCGTCGGCGCACCGCCGGTAGCGCCGGCCGTTGCCCGGGCCTCATCGGCTCCGATGGTCCTGCATGGGCCGGCCAACGGCCGGCGCTACCGGAGGATGGCCTTCAGCAAGGTGGCTATTCTTGAATAAGGCGGCTTGAGCAGGTCGCTCGCGGCCCAGCGTGACTGCCACAGGATCGGGAGCTGCTTGCTCATGGCGTCGAAGCCGGCGCGGCCGTGGTAGGCGCCCATGCCGCTGGGGCCGACGCCGCCGAATGGCAGGCCGTTGATGGCGAAATGCAGCAGCGTGTCGTTGACGGTGACGCCGCCGGCCACGATCTGGCCGAGCACGCGCTCCACCACTGGCCGCTGTTCGCTGAAGATGTACAGCGCCAGCGGGCGGTCTCGGCCCCGCACGGATTCCAGGGCGGCATCCAGGTCGGGATAGGCGCAGACCGGCAGGATCGGGCCGAAGATTTCCTCCTGCATCAGGTCCAGGTCGGCCGGCGGGTCGAGCACGATGGTGGGCACGATCAGCCGCTCGCGGCGCGCGCGCTCGGGATCGATGCTGGCCAGTTCGATCACCGGCACGCCGCGTTCGCGCGCCTGGGCCAGGTAACTGAGCAGGCGCTGGTACTGGCCTTCATTGATGATGCGGGTGTAGTCGTCGGTGTTGCTGAAATCGCCGTAGCGCGCGTGCACCTGGGTCTGCAGCTGCTGCACCAGCTCGCGCTGGCGGAGCCCGTCGATCAGCACGTAGTCCGGCGCGATGCAGGTCTGGCCGGCGTTGAACCACTTGCCGGTAGCCAGCCGCGCGGCGGCCTTGTCCAGCGGATAGTCGCTGCACACGATGGCCGGTGACTTGCCGCCCAGTTCCAGGGTGAGCGGGGTCAGGTGCTCCGCGGCGCCGGCCATGACCTTGCGGCCCACGGCCGTGGAGCCGGTGAACACCAGGTGGTCCAGCGGCGAGCCGGCCAACGCCGCTGCCAACGCGGCATCGCCCTGCACTACCGCCACCCGGTCGGCGGGGAACACCTCGGCCAGCAGGTCCTGCAGGAAGGCGCTGGTGCGCGGGGTGTGTTCGGAGGGTTTCAGGAGGACATGGTTACCGGCGGCAATCGCAGTGGCCAGCGGGATCAGCGCCAGGTTCACCGGGTAGTTCCAGGGCGAGATCACCCCGACCACGCCCAGTGGCACCGGCCGGGTCTGCGCCCGCGCCGGCCAGAACCGCCAGCCCACCCCGACCCGGCGCGGGCGCATCCAGCCGCCCAGATGCCGCAACAGGTGGTCGATCTCATTGAGCACGGTCATGCCGTCGGCGATCAGCGACTCATGGGTGGAGCGGTGGCCGAAATCGGCGGCGATGGCCTCGGTCATCTGCGGCAGGCGCGCCTTGAGCGCGGAGCGCAGGCGCTGAAGGTCTGCGCGGCGCTGGCTATACTGCGGTCGCCGCTTCCGCCACGACCTGCTAAGCGATTGGAGGACAGTTGGCAGGTTCTCGACATCAGTATGACGATCATTCATTGTCCAAAATTCCTGACAGCGGCTCCAGAGTCCCGCTGATTCTTTTCAATTGGGGTCGCTTGTCAACAGACCATGCGTGGCGCAATCGGGGTTGCTGATGCGATGCGGACCAAACCGGCCGTTCTTTCGCTCGATGTTCTTCAGACGGCCGGGCCGCTTGGCGCAAGATGATGCATCCGCTTTCGTAGGAATCTACATCAACCGGAGGAATACCTTGATATGGAAGCTCTGATCAGACTGATGTTTGCTGCGATCATTTCACTTGCATTTTGCGCATCGACATTCGCACAGGAGACTGTCGAGTACATCCACACAGATGCACTTGGTTCCCCGGTAGCGATCACTGATCAGGCTGGAAACGTTATTGGGCGTGCCACCTATCAACCATTCGGCGAAACGGTCGAGAAGATACAAAATGATATGCCTGGGTATGCTGGCCACGTATCCGATTCGATCACTGGCTTCAGCTACATGCAGCAGCGTTACTACGACTCGGCGCTTGGTAGGTTCTTATCGTCAGACCCTGTAACACCGCTGCAACGATCTGGCGGTGCATTCAATAGATACAGCTACGCAGCCAACAATCCTTATACGTTCAACGACCCCGACGGACGTCAGGAGCGTGCTGCCGAGCGGCACAGCGACTCTGTCGCAAGTGACCCCAGCGCTTACGATGCCTTTGGTCCGGCAGCTATTGCTGTCACGACAGTGATTGTTCGGGCAACACCCGTTGTTGGCCCTGCCATGGCGTCGGCATTGGCGAGCTCAGTTGACTCTGCGCAACCGAAAGGCCCGTCACCTGTCGCTCCGGCACCATCTGTCTCTCCAGCCCCCGCCACACCGGCTGTTCCAACGCCTGCGCCAAACTTTGTGGTTTCATCGAACGGCACTGCATTTCCGGTTCCTGCGGGATCCACCGGGCCCACGCCGGTAATCAATCCCAGCGGCAAGCAGACCGGAGTTGCATTCACTGGAGGCAAGGGCGGCGAGAACGGGCAGGTTTCAACGATGCGAATCATGGATCCAACACCGGCCAAGGGCAATAGTCCTGGCTACCCCGGTGGATACATCAAATATGAGAATGCAGGGAAACAGGGTGTTGATCCATTGTCTGGAAAGACCCTTCCAAATTCGAAATCCCACTTCCCCATCAAGTAGTCCTGGAGCCTCGATATGAGTGATCCCAGCTTGGACCTCCTACACGCCTTCAAGGGAAAGACCGTGACGCTTGCACGCTTGGAAGACCAAATCGCTCTCAGTACTGACGACGGGTGGTCACTGCATATCTACAACCGAGCATCGTTTGAGCATTCTTTGCAGAATTCCATCCTGCTGAATTTGAAGGGTTGCACCATCGATGGAACAACAATGACGCTGGCGTTTGATGACGGATCTGCTCTGCAAGTTGACCTCAGCGACAGCGGGTACGATGGGCCAGAGGCGATGCAGCTGAACGGACCAGACGGCAGCGTCATCATCTGGAATTGAAAAGGGGTTGTGGCATTGAAATGATTGATTGGGGTCTTGGTTGAGTCGGCTCCCTATCGACCACCCATGCCGCGCATCAGGTCTTAGATAGGATGAACGTGATCAAGCCCACATGATTTAGGATGCAGAGCGCATTCCAATCCACGGTCATGCCACCACCATCGCCCGTGGTGGGGCCATCGGCAGTCGATCGGGGTGCGACCCTACCGGCGAGACAATGCCCGGTTACCCAAACGAAAAGGGCCGTGGCAATGCCACGGCCCTTCTGGTTCACGCCATCACCGGTTACTTGGTGATGTCCACGCCCTTGGTTTCATGCAGGAACAGGCCACCCACCACGACCGTCATCAGCGCGATGATGATCGGGTACCACAGGCCGTAGTACAGGTTGCCGGTACCCGCCACCAGCGCGAAGGAAATCGCCGGCAGGAAGCCACCGAACCAGCCGTTGCCGATGTGGTACGGCAGCGACATCGAGGTGTAGCGGATGCGGGTCGGGAACAGCTCGACCAGGTAGGCCGCGATCGGGCCGTAGACCATGGTCACGTACAGCACCAGGATCCACAGCATGAGCACGGTGCCGGCGATGTTGATGCGCGCGTTGTCGGCCTTGGCCGGGTAACCCGCTGCGGTCAGCGCCGCCTTGAGCTCGCCACCGAAGGCATCGCCCTTGGCCTTGAGCTCATCCTTGGTCAGGCCGGCGGCCTCGAACGAGGTCACCTGGGTGTTGCCCACGCTCACCATCGCCAGCGAACCGGCGGCGGCAGGCTGCACGTCGTACGGCACACCGGCCTTGGTCAGCGCGGCGGTGGCCACGTCGCAGGAGCTGGTGAACTTGCGCAGGCCCACCGGATCGAACTGGAACGAGCAGGTGTTCGGATCGGCGATGACCAGGGCCGGTGAGTTGCTGCGGGCTTCTTCGATGGCCGGGTTGGCGAAGTGGGTCAGGCCCTTGAACACGGGGATGTAGGTCACCGCGGCCAACAGGCAGCCGGCCAGGATGATCTTCTTGCGGCCGATGCGATCGGACAGCCAGCCGAAGAAGATGAAGAATGGCGTACCCAGGGCCAGCGCGCCGGCGATCAGCAGGTAGGAGGTGGTGGCATCGACCTTCAGCATGCTGCTCAGGAAGAACAGCGCGTAGAACTGGCCGCCGTACCACACCACGGCCTGGCCGGCCGCAGCGCCGAGCAGGACCAGCAGCATCAGCTTGAGGTTGCCGTCCTTGAGGCTGTCACGGAACGGAGTCTTGGAGCCCTTCCCTTCGGCCTTCATCTGCTGGAACAGCGGCGACTCGCTCAGCTGCAGGCGGATCCACACCGAGATGCCGAGCAGGATGATGGAAACCAGGAACGGAATGCGCCAGCCCCAGGCTTCGAACGCCTCGTTGCCCAGGAAGTAGCGGCAGGCCAGGATGATCAGCAGCGACATGAACAGGCCGAGCGTGGCGGTGCACTGGATGAAGCTGGTGTACAGGCCGCGCTTGTTGGCCGGTGCGTGCTCGGCCACGTAGGTCGCCGCACCACCGTACTCGCCACCCATGGCCAGGCCCTGGGCCAGACGCAGGATGATCAGGATCACCGGCGCGGCGAAGCCGATGGACGCGTAGTTGGGCAGCACGCCGACCAGGAAGGTCGAGATGCCCATGATCAGGATCGTGACCAGGAAGGTGTACTTGCGGCCGATGCGGTCGCCGAGGCTGCCGAAGAAGGCCGCGCCGAACGGGCGCACGAAGAAGCCGGCCGCGAAGGCCAGCAGGGCGAAGATCATGCCCGTGGTTTCATTGACCCCGCTGAAGAACTGCTTGGCGATGATCGCCGCCAGCGAGCCATACAGGAAGAAGTCATACCATTCGAACACGGTGCCAAGGCTGGACGCGAAGATGACCTTCTTGTGGCCCTTGGTAAGTTCTGCTTTTGCAGGTACGGGTGTGGTGGACATAAGACGCTTCCCCTCCGAAGCAATCATTGGTAGCGCCGACTGTGTGCCGGCGTTCGTGTTGTGTTCCGGTAGCGCCGACTGTTGGTCGGCACTCCTTTAAAAACTGTATTTAGTGGTGAACTGCACGCGGTTGATGTCGCCCTTCCGACCATCTTCGATCTCGCGCACGCCGTACATGTACTCCGCGCCGATATCGACCTTGGGCATCGGCGTGTAGAAGATGTTGCCGCGGATGCTCTGCACGCTCTTGGTGACCAGCGGGCCCAGCACGCTGTCGTTGTCGTAATCGCTGCGGGCGTAGATCAGGTTGGTGCGCAGCTTCGGGGTGAAGGCGTGGCGCCAGCCGACATAGCCGGCCAGTACACCGGTGGGGTTCAACTCGTCCTGGGCCACGTCGTAGGCCGTATCGGCGGTGACCCCCAGACCTACGTAACGGGCGATGCCTTCGCCACCGCTGATCTGGTAGTGCAGCTGGTCGCTGCCGCCCATCACCCACTTGCCGCCCAGGGTCAGGCCGCCGCCGATCTTGTCGGCGTCGGCGCCGGTGGCCTGGTTGTCGACCTTGAGCTGGCGCACGATACCGCCGACGCCGAAGGTGCCCCAGTCGCCCTTCCAGCCATAACGCAGGGTCAGGTCCGGCAGAGAGCCGCGGTCACTGTTGCTGGCCACGTTGGTCCACGCCCCGGTGACGGGATTGCGGGTACCGGTGAGTACGGTGGTTTCCGGGTTTTCCAGCGCGACGCTGAAGCCGCCCTGGGTGTAGCGGATCTGCGCCTGGCGCACGAACAGCACGCCGTCGGTGGGACCGACGAAGTCGGCCGCTTCCGGCAGCGAAGCCGCATCCATGAAGTTCGACCAGGTCTGGCCGGCCATCCAGTTGTTCCAGTACATATAGGCGTGGCGCAGGGTCACGCCGTACGTATTGGTGGCGGTCTGGTTGCCCAGTGAGTTGCCGAAGAAGTCCATCTCGAAGAACGCACCGGACTTGTTGCCCTTGTCCGAGACGTTGTCGATGCCCAGGTTGAAGCGCGAGAACTTGGCGTGCGCATTGAAGTCCACGTCCGAACGCTCGCCGCTGCCGCCAGCACCGGCGACCGGGGTCTGGCCCGGCAGGTACAGGGCTCGACCCGTTGCGTCGTCGGCCAGCTGCCCATCGCCGGTCTGGGTGGCCAGGAAGTCGGCCTTGATGAAACCGCCGATCTTGACCGTGGTGCCCGGCGCGGCGCCCGGGGTGATGGTGGTGACCTGGATCGGCTGCTTGCCTGCCGGCACGGTGGCGCCGGCAGGTTGTTGCGCCTGGACCGTCTTGACTGCAGTGACGTCTGTCTGCGCCTGGCTGATCTGGGTCTGTTGCTGCTGGGTGGTGGACAGCAACAGCTGCACCTGGCGTTCCAGTTCGGCAACGCGCGCTTCCAGCTGCTTCTCCTTGGCGGTTTCAGCGAACGCCATGCCAGGCGCCACCAGCGCTAACAACAGGCAGCTCGCCAACGGTCTGCGCATGGTCTTCAACATACGGGTACTCATGTTGCCCTCTCTCCCGGGTGGCAAAGTGATCGCCGCGTGTGGGGTCACGGTCGAGCCGAGCGTGCGGCCGGTTGACGCACCCCGGCTATTGGCAATTGGTCGAACCCCGTCGTCACGACCAACGGTCGTGACCTACCGCCCTTGGATTGGTACGACCATGGTCTAACCCTTCCCCTACCTCGCGGCGCGGTGGATGCGGCAAACTGAGCGGGATGAATCGCGGGTTATGCTGCGATCGCACAACCCAGTCCTAGTGCAAGTGAGGGTGCCATGGCCGATATTTACCCCGTCAAGGCGGACGTTGCCGCCAAGGCGCGCATTGACAAGAACACTTACCAGCAGCTCTACCGCGAGTCGGTGGACAACCCCGACGCGTTCTGGGGCAAGGCCGCCGAGCGGCTTGACTGGTACAGGAAGCCATCCACGATCCGCAACGTCAGCTACCAGCTCGACGACTTCCGCATCCGCTGGTTCGAGGATGGCGAACTCAACGCCAGCGTCAACTGCCTGGACCGCCAGCTGGACAAGCGCGGCGACAAGGTCGCCCTGCTGTTCGAACCGGACAGCCCGGATGCGCCGTCGCAGGGCGTGACCTACCGCGAGCTGTACGAGCGCACCTGCCGCCTCGGCAATGCACTGCGCAACCTGGGCGTCAAGAAGGGCGACCGGGTCACCATCTACCTGCCGATGATCGTTGACGCCGCCGTGGCCATGCTGGCCTGCGCGCGCATCGGTGCGATCCATTCGGTGGTGTTCGGTGGCTTTGCCCCGAACTCCATTGCCGACCGCGTGATCGACTGCGGCAGCAAGCTGATCATCACCGCCGACGAAGGCCTGCGCGGCGGCCGGAAGATTCCGCTGAAGGCCAACGTCGATGCCGCATTGAAGCTGCCCGGCACCACCACGGTGGAAACCGTGCTGGTGGTACGCCATACCGGCGGTGCGGTGGACATGCAGGCCCCGCGCGACCGCTGGTTCCACGATGTGGTGGACCCGCAGCCGGCGCAGTGCGAACCGGAACGGATGAACGCCGAAGATCCGCTGTTCATCCTCTACACGTCCGGTTCCACCGGCAAGCCCAAGGGCGTGCTGCATACCACCGGTGGGTACCTGCTGTACGCGGCCTACACCCATGAGGCGGTGTTCGACCTGCGCGAAGAGGACATCTACTGGTGCACCGCAGATGTGGGCTGGGTTACCGGGCACAGCTACATCGTGTACGGGCCGCTGGCCAACGGCGCCACCTCGCTGATGTTCGAAGGCGTGCCGAACTACCCCGACACCTCGCGATTCTGGCAGGTGATCGACAAACACCAGGTCAGCATCTTCTACACCGCGCCCACCGCCATCCGCGCGTTGATGCGCGAAGGCGAAGCGCCGGTCAAGCGCACCTCGCGCGCCTCGCTGCGCCTGCTCGGCAGCGTCGGCGAGCCGATCAACCCGGAAGCCTGGCGCTGGTACTACGACGTGGTCGGCGATGGCCGCTGCCCCATCGTGGATACCTGGTGGCAGACCGAAACCGGCGGCATCCTGATTTCGCCGCTGCCCGGCGCGATCGACCTCAAGCCAGGGTCGGCCACCCTGCCCTTCTTCGGCGTGCAGCCGGCGCTGGTCAATGCTGATGGCGAGATCAAGGACGGCGCCACCGAAGGCAACCTGATCATCCGCGATTCCTGGCCGGGCCAGATGCGGACCGTCTACGGCGACCACCAGCGCTTCATCGATACCTACTTCCGTACTTACCCGGGCAGCTACTTCACCGGCGACGGCTGCCGTCGCGATGAAGATGGCTACTACTGGATCACCGGGCGCGTCGACGATGTGATCAACGTCTCCGGCCACCGCATCGGTACCGCCGAGGTGGAAAGCGCGCTGGTCTCCCACCCGAAGGTCGCCGAGGCGGCCGTGGTTGGTTTCCCGCACGACATCAAGGGCCAGGGCATCTACGCCTACGTGACCCTGGTGGCCGACGAAGCCCCGACCGAGGAACTGCACAAGGAGCTGGTGGCGTGGGTACGCAAGGAGATCGGGCCGATCGCCTCGCCCGACCATCTGCAGTGGGCTCCAGGGCTGCCGAAGACGCGCTCGGGCAAGATCATGCGCCGCATCCTGCGCAAGATCGCCGAGAACGCCCCCGACCAGCTTGGCGATACCTCCACCCTGGCCGACCCGTCGGTGGTGGCGTCGCTGGTGGAAGAGCGCAAGGTCAAGTAATTGGTCCCCACGTCCCCCATGCCTACCCTGCTGATTGCCGATGACCACCCGCTGTTCCGTGAAGCCCTGCGCGGCGCGGTGCAGCGGGTGATGCCGGGGGTGCTGCTGTACGAGGCCGACAGCGTCGAAGCGCTGTACCAGCTCGCTGACCAGCATCCCGACGCCGACCTGGTCCTGATGGACCTCAACATGCCCGGCGCACAAGGCTTCAATGCGCTGGTGCACATGCGGGCACTGCACCCGCAGTTGCCGGTGGTGGTGGTGTCGGCGCGCGAAGAACCCACGGTGATGCGCCGGGCGCTGGACCACGGCGCCTTCGGCTTCATTCCCAAGTCGGCCGACTCGGACACCATCGGCCATGCGCTCGGCACGATCCTGGATGGCGAAACCTGGGCGCCGCCAGAGGCGCACAACCTGCCACCGACCGGGCGTGAGGAGCGTGAGGTGGGCCAGCGCCTGCGCGAACTCACGCCGCAGCAGTTCCGGGTGCTGCAGATGCTGGGCGCCGGTCGGCTCAACAAGCAGATCGCATATGACCTCAATGTGTCCGAGGCGACCATCAAGGCGCATGTGACCGCGATCCTGCGCAAGCTGGGGGTGACCAACCGGACGCAGGCGGTGTTGATGGCCGGTAAGCTGACGCTGGATGACGAGCCGTTGGTGCTGCCGCCGGAAGAAGATTGATCCGGCATCGCCTGGATGCCGGCCAACGGCCGGCGCTACCCGCTGCGGCCATCACGCCTGCGGCGTTATAGCCGCAGCTATACATTCCAGCATCCCCTGCGCAATTCACGGATTCGGGCGGTAAACCGCGTGCGCGGTGCTAAGCTTCGCGTCCCCTTGGGGAGTAGCCTGTTTCCTGCTGAAAGGAAACGCCCGTATCAACATGCTCGGCCAGTGCGCCGTGGTGCGGGCAGCCAGTGATGGTTGGCGAGACCAGCGGTCCGCGTGCGCAACGACAGGTTGGGCGCGAACGTGGACCGTTGTCCGTCATCGCCCAACCTGCACTGTCGCCTGATGTCTCCCATCTCCATTCTGTTGATCGGCTTTGCCATGTCCACCGATGCCTTCGCTGCGGCGATCGGCAAGGGCGCTGCCATGCGCAGGCCCCGCTTTCCAGATGCGCTGCGTGCCGGCCTGATTTTTGGCGTGATCGAAGGCATCACTCCCGTAATCGGTTGGCTGCTCGGCCGGGCCGCCTCGTCCTACGTGGAGGCGTTCGACCACTGGATCGCTTTCGTGCTGCTTGGCGCGCTGGGCGTGCACATGATCATCAACGGAGTGAGGCCCGACACCGACGACGCGCACGAAGACCCGGACAAGCACCACGGTTTCTGGCATCTGGCGGTGACCGGATTCGCCACCAGCATCGATGCGATGGCGGTGGGCGTGGGCCTGGCGTTCCTGGACGTGCACATCGGCGTGATGGCCGCGGTGATCGGGCTGTGCACGCTGGTAATGGTCACCACCGGCATCATGCTCGGGCGGGTGCTGGGCGACATGATCGGCAAGCGTGCGGAGATCGCCGGCGGCGTCATTCTGATCCTGGTGGGCAGCGCGATCCTGTACGAGCACCTGAGCGGCGCGGCCGGCTGATGGGTTGCCGGCCAGGGGCCAGCACCCGCACTAGGGACGCGGCCCGTGCGTGTCGTCAATGTCTTCCAGCAGGAATCCGTCCGGGATGCGGCGATAGAGCAGGCGCCACCTGTTCCGGCCTGCTGCCCAGCCGCCCAGATGGATGTCGCAGGACATGTAGTCCTTGCCCTTGTGGGAGACGGGGTGTCCACACGGTCGTTGCGCGGCAAGATCTGCTTCGATCTTGTTGAGCTCCCGCCAGGTGCGGCTGTCGGCCGGCAGCGCGAGTTCGGCAAGTCGTTTGCGCAGGCGCGGACCCCGGATCACCGAAACCCGATGGCGACATCGGATGGCGGCTTCTTCCACCAGCGGTGGGGAAGCCGACGCTCGCGACGGGCCGGACGAGCCGGTTGACCTGCGGTGGGTTATCTCTACCAGCGGTCCAATCTCGAAGGGCGTCTCCTTCGGATGCACCTGCATTTCGCCATCGAGTTCCCGGGTGATGAACGCCCGCGCACCGCGCAGGTGTTCATTGGCCAGGTCCACGCGCAGGTACGGGCAGCGCAGTCGCCGCAGCACGGTGCCGGCCAGTACGCCCTCCTGGTTGAGGGCGTCGGCAATCCTGCTGCTCTGCGCTGCGCGCGCCGCCACCAGGTAGCAGGCGGTCTGGTTGCGCCTGCTCAGCAGCATGATGCCGCGCTCGCCACAGTGGGTGAGGTAGAAGTGGCGGATGACACCGGCCATGAGCGGATTCGGCGGCACCGCACGGCTGCGGCAGTAGTCGTTGAACTGGGTGACCATCCGGCCGAACTGGATTTCAAGCTGGTCGGACAGCGATTTCAGCGCATCCACGTCATCCACCGTGGTGCCCACCTCGGCCAGACGTTTCTGCACGGCCGGGTAGTCGACCAGCGCACGCTCATGCGGCTGCAGCCGCGCGGTGGTCCTGACCGTGTCCAGGTAGCGCTGCACGTTGGTCCCGCCGATTCCGAGCCAGCCGCCGAGCAGCACGTCTGTCACAAGGTTGCTGCAACCGCGGAAGGCCACCGAGACTGCGCCGCCCACCGCGGCGCCCACAACGCAACCCAGCGGAACCGCCCACGGCGAATGCAGCGGGGTGCCCAGGATGGATTGCAACGGGGAAGGAAGCACGGGACCTCCGCAGCCGGGTAGTGGGCTGCGCAGCATAGACAACACGATGGCGTGGCTGTAGCCCGCGTGTCGGGTTCAACTGCTCAAGGTCGAGTGCGCCGCCAGGTAGGCGCGCAGCGAGGCCGGCTTGATCGGCTTGGTCAGCAGACGGTACCCCCGCTCGCGCGCCATGCGCTTGAGCTCGTCGCGGCCATCGGCGGTGAGCAGTGCACCGGGGATGTCGCGCCCGGCGCGCCCGCGCAGCGCCACCAGCGTATCCAGCCCATCCAGGCGATCATGCAGGTGGTAGTCCACCAACATCACGTCCGGCTGCGCCTGCACGGCCTCCAGCGCCTGGTCCACGGTGCTGGCGGTGATCACCTGGACCTGCCAGCGCCCCAGCAGCGCGCGCATGCCATCGAGGATCTCCTGGTCGTTATCGACGCACAGCACGCGCATGCCGGCCAGCGAATCGGTACGCGTGCTGCGTTCGGGCGGCGCAGGCGCAACGTCGCTTGCGGGCAGGTCGGGCACCGGTGCGCGCGGCAGCAGGATCGAGAACATGCTGCCGCTGCCGACCTGGCTGCGTGCATTGAGGCGGTGGTTGAGCAGGCGCGAGATGCGCTGGCAGATCGACAGGCCCAGGCCCAGCCCCTGCTCGCCCCAGTCGAACGGCTGCTGGTAGCGATGGAATTCGTTGAAGATCTGCTGCATGTGGTGCTCGGGAATACCCGGCCCGGTATCCCACACCTGCAGTTCGATCTCGTCGCGCCTATGTCGCACGGCCAGCACGATGCGGCCCTGGCGGGTGTAACGCAGCGCGTTGGCCAGGAAATTCTGCAGCACCCGGCGCAGCAGGCGGCGGTCGCTGCGCACCCAGGCAGGGCGTGCGAACAGGTCCAGGCGCAGGCCTCGACCGGCCGCGACCGGCGAATACTGCGCGGCCAGTTCGCGCATCAGCAGGCTCACGTCGAAATCGCCGATCACCGGGTGCAGGCCGCCGGCATCCAGCCGCGACACGTCCAGCAGTCCGTCGAGCAGCTCTTCGGCAGCGCGCAGTGAAGCGTCCACGCGCTCGGCCAGGTGACGCTGTTCGTCATTGTTGTGGTGGCTGTCGCGCAATGCGGAGGCGAACAGGCGCGCCGCGTTCAGTGGCTGCAGCACGTCATGGCTGATCGCCGCCAGGAACCGGGTCTTGGACTGCTGCGCCACTTCGGCTTCGTGCGACCGCTCCGCCACGCGCTGTTCCAGCGTTTCATTGGCTTCCAGCAGTGCGGTTTCCGCGTGCTTGTAATCGGTGATGTCGTTGTAGCTGGTGACATAGCCGCCGCCGGGCAGTGCCTGCCCGCGCATCTCGATCACGCGGCCATCGCTGCGGGTACGTTCGAAGATGTGCGGCGAACCGGCGCGCATGTAGCCGATGCGGCGGTTGATCTGGACGTCGATGTCGCCCTCGCCCAGTTCGCCGCGCTCGGCGTTGTAGCGGATCAGATCGGCCACCGGGCGGCCCACGTACAGCATCCCGTCGGGGTAGCCGAACATCTGCTGGTACCGGCGGTTCCAGGCGGTCAGGCGCATGTCCGGATCGACCACGCTGACCCCGGCGCTGATGTTTTCCAGGGTGGTGGACAGGATCTCGCGATTGAAGCGCAGTTCCTGGCCGGCCTCGTCGAGCACGGCCACCACTTCGCCCAGGTCCATACCCGAGCCGCGCAGGAGGCTGGTCAGCAGCAGGCGCGCGGACGCAGCGCCGATGGAGGCGGCCAGCAGGCGTTCGGTGAACTGTACCCAGGCCCGGTCAGCCGGCGCCGAAGCCTGCAGTTCGCGACCCAGCGACTGCGCCTGTTCGAAGAACGAACGGCGCGCGTGGCGATCGCCGACCACGCGCGAGGCCAGCGCCAGCAGGTCGCCCACATGCACGTGGCCCGGCCACGCACCGGCCACGGAGGGGCGCTCGGCGTACGGGTCCAGGAACGGGGCGGCGCGCAGGCGTTCGTCCACGCCGGGCCGCCAACGCACCGACACCAGCAGCATCGCCGCCGCATTGACCAGCAGCGACCAGAACGTGCCGTGGGTGAGTGGATCCCAGCCGGTCATGCCGAACAGGCGCTGCGGCTGCAGCCAGGAAATGCCGAACGGGCCTTCGCTCAGCCAGCTGGCGTCCATCCAGCCCGCGTGGGTCAATGCCGGCAACAGCAGGGTGTAGATCCAGGTGCCGAAGCCCAGCAGGATGCCGGCCTCCACGCCCTTGCGGCTGGCACCACGCCAGTACAGGCCACCGATCAGGCCCGGCGCGAACTGCGCCACCGCGGCGAACGCCATCAGGCCATACGAGGCAAGCGTGCTGTCGTTGCTGCTCCCGCGGTAGTAGCTGTAGGCGGCCAGCGCCAGCAACAGGATGGCCATGCGGCGGATCCACAGGACCCGCGATGCCACGTCGGCGGCTTCCTGGTGGTCGCCACTGCGGCGCAGCAGCACCGGCATCACCAGATCGTTGCTGACCATGGTGGCCAGCGCGATGGATGACACGATGACCATGCCGGTGGCGGCCGAGAAGCCGCCTACGTAGGCCACCAGCGCCAGGAACTTGCGCCCTTCGGCCAACGGCAGCGCCAGCACCATGCTGTCGTCGGCGATGCTGCCGCCAGTGCCGAACAGGGTCACGCCGGCGGTGGCGATCGGTATCACCATTGCCGAAATGACGATCAGGTAGCCGCCGAACATCCAGCGCGCGCGCCGCACATCGCGCACGTCACCACATTCGACCACGGCCACGTGGAACTGGCGCGGCAGGCATACGATGGCCAGGAAACTGAGCAGGGTCTGCGAAATGAAGCCCACCGGCGGCAGCCCGGTGAACAGCGTGCGCGCGCTGCGCACCACGGTTTCGCCACGGTCGGCCAGCCACAGGTAGGCGAACAGGCCCAGCGCCACCATCGCGATCAGCTTGATCATCGATTCCAGCGCGATGGCCAGCATCATGCCGTGGTGGTGTTCGGTGGCATCCACCTGACGCGTGCCGAACAGCGTGGCGAACAGCGCCATCAGCAGCGCCACGTACAACGCCGGATCACTGAAGTAGCCGGTGGGACCGGAGCTGCCGGTCAGCACCTGCAGGCTCATCGCCACAGCTTTGTACTGCAGCGCCAGGTAGGGAACGATGCCGATCAGCGCGATCACCGCCACCAGCGCCGCCAGCCGTCGCGAGCGGCCAAACCGCGACGAGATGAAATCGGCGATGGACACCACGTTCTGGCTGCGTGCGATCAGCGCCAGCCGCTCGATGATGCGCCAGCCAAACAGCAGCAGCAGCAGCGGGCCCAGGTAGATCGGAAGGTAGCCGATACCGTTGCGCACCGCCGTGCCGACCGCGCCGTAGAAGGTCCACGACGAGCAGTACACCGCCAGCGCCAGGCTGTAGACCACCGGGCGCAGCCACGGGCGGTCGGGGTACATCGGCCGGCGGTCGCCCCACCAGGCTACGCCGAACAACAGGGCGGCATAGGCCACCGACACCAGCAGCAGGATCCAGCTAGAAACCACGGGCATGTTTCCGCGAGCGTAACCGGCAGTGTAGCCGCTGGATCGGCGTCGCCGGCCCCATCCTCACGCGGCCAGTGGCCGGGAGGGCAGGTGCAGGTCGATCCGCGTGCCTTGACCCGGCTGGCTGTGCACCCGCACCGAGCCGCCGGCGGCGGCCATCAGGCTGGCCGTCACCGACAGCCCCAGCCCGGTGCCCTGGCCCACGGGCTTGGTGGTGAAGAACGGCTCCAGGCAGCGCTGGCGCACCGCTTCACTCATGCCCTGGCCGGTGTCCTGCAGCTGCAGCACCAGCTCGCCGTCGGCGGTGGGGGGCTGCAGGCGCAGGGTGAACGCGCCGCCGCCAGGCATGGCCTGGTTGGCATTGACTGCCAGGCTGAGCAGGATCGATTCGAGCTGGGCCGGGTCGAAATGGATCAGCCGCTGCACGCCGCCGGTATCCACCTCACAGCGCACTCCCGCATCGAACACCTGCTCCAGCGTGGGCGCCAACGCAACCAGGGTGGCGGCCGCGTCCAGCAACTGCGGCCGGCCGGGCTCCAGCCGGCTGAAGTCGAGCAGACGGCGGCTGACCGCGCTGGCCCGGCGGGTTGCCGAATCGGCGCCCTGCAGCGCCCCCTGCAGCGCCTCGCCCTCGCTGCGCCGCGCCTTGGCCACGTAGCCCTGGATGAGCGCCAGCAGATGGTTGAAGTCATGCGCGATGCCGCTGGCCAGGCGGCCCACGTTGTCCATCTTCATGGCGTGCACCAGCTGGTCGCGCGAGCGTTCGCGCTCCTGCATCTGCACCTGCAGTTCGTCGCGCTTGCGCGCCAGTTCCTTGCTGCGCTGGCGGGCCTCCTGCAGGCTTTCACGCAGCCCGGTGACACTGTGGTGCAGCAGCCAGGCGCTCATCAGCGCGCCACAAGCGGACACCGCCAGATCGGTGGCGGCGTGCACTACCCGGTCCGGCCGGAACAGCGCCCCGGCCGCGTCGACCCACGCACCCAGCGCCATCAGCCCGCACAGCCAGGCCGTGGTCCAGGCCAGCGGACGGCTCCCCAGCACTGCGGCCACCAGCAACGCCGGCACCAGCTGTACCAGCTGCACCCGCAGCTGCGCAGCCAGCCCCCAGTAGCCATAGGCCAGCACCAGCAGCAGCAGTTCGCCGATCAGGAAAGTCGCGGCCGCATGCAGGCTGCGGCCGGCGCGGTGTTCGATCAGGCAGAGCAGGCACAGCAGCACGTGGGAAGCGGCCATGGCCGGCACCATCATGTCCAGGCCCGCGCCCAGGCGTACGGCCATCCAGGCCGCCAGCACCGGGTGGTACAGCCCCACCATGACCAGCAGGCCACGCAGCATGGCGTCGGTACGCCGGCCCAGCCCCGGCGGGCGATCAAGGGCGGCGGCGCGGGCGGAAGTCGGCGTCTCGGGCATGCGGGAAGCGGGATCGGCGGGCGGCGCCGGCACGCGGCGGCAACGGCGCTATATTAGCAGCGCGTGCCGCAGGGGCCGGCATGCGGTTGTCTGTCTGCACTCGACCGGGGAAGTCGCTGTCGTCATGCCTAAGTTGTCGCTAGTCCGGCGCGGACACACTGCGCTTGCCGTCCTGCTGGTGCTGGCCGCGTTGCCCGCAGCGGCCCAGCGCCCGGTAGATGGGGCGCCGCAGATGGCGCAGGTCGAACAGTGCCACGCGCTGCTGACCAGCGAGCCGCAGGCATCGCTGCAGATCGCCCAATCGCTGCTGTCCCGGCCGTCGCTATCCACCTCCATGGAAATCGGGGCAGTGGGCTGCCTCGGCGTCGCCCTGCGGGCCCTGGGCCGGCTCGACCAGACCACCGAGCTGCCCGACCGCCTGCTCACGGCGGCCGCCCGCACCGACGCCAGCACGGACGACCGGCTGCGTGCGCAGACCATGGCCGCTCACCTGCTGCTGTGGCGCGGTGACCACAGCCGTGCCCTGGCATTGACCGGCAGCCTGCTCGACGAGGCCGTCCGCCAGCGCGATGTACACGGCCAGATCGGCGCGCTGATGCAGATCGCGATGATCCGCGGCGATGCGATGGGCGACGCTGAAGGCGCGCTCACCTACCTGCACAAGGCGACCCAGCTCAGCGATCACCTGCACCGGCCCCCCAATCCAGGTGACCTGATCCTGTATTACAACTACGGCTATGCACTGTTGATGCTGCAGCGCAATGGCGAGGCGGCTGCCGCCTTCAAACGTGCCGAGGCCATTGGCACGCGTCTGAGCGGGCAGGACGTGTTCCTGCACCGCATCGCCAGCCATCGTGCGGAGATCCAGCGCAGGGGCGGCCTGCTTGATGCGGCCGAGGCCGGCTTGCGCGCCGGGCTGGCTTGGCAGGCCCAGCAGGACCCGCAAGGCCAGGTCGTGACGCTGCAACGGCTGGCACGCGTGGCCTTGGACCGTCGCCAGGCCGATGCAGCGCTGCCGCTCGCCACGCAGGCGCAGGGCTTGGCCGAACGCGGGCGTTTCGTTGAAGAAGTCCGCAATGGGCTGGACCTGCTCGGCGACATCCACATTCTGCTCGGCCACCGCGAACAGGCCTTGGAGTACATGCGTCAGGGCCGCGCGTTGGACCAGGCCCGCAGCAAGGGCGAGACGCTGGGCCAGCTGGCCCGGCTGCAGGCGTCGGCCGAACGCAGCATCGCCCCGGCGCAGGTCAATGCGGAGCAGGACCTGGGCCGCGTACGGGTGCTGCGCAATACTGCCGTGATCGCCCTGCTGGCGGTATGGGTGATCGCCACGCTGGTGGTGCTGCGGCTGCGCCACCAGCGCCGTCAGCTCACCCTGCTCAGCCGTACCGACAGCGTGACCGGGCTGCTCAACCGGCGCGAGGCCGAGCGGCGGCTGGACGAACGCGCCGCACGCAGCGCTGCGTCGGAGCGCAGCGCATTGCTGCTGCTGGAACTGGATGACTTCAAGGCGTTGAACGACCGCCACGGCCAGGCGGCCGGCGACAGCGTGCTGCGCAGCGTGGCCGACTGCCTGCGCACGGCCTGCGACCGCCACGACCTGCTGGCGCGCTGGGGCGGCGCGGCGTTCCTGGTGGCCCGCCATGACACCCGCGCGGAAGCGGCGCAGGCACTGGCCGGGCACCTGCGGCTGGCGATCGAACGGCTGGTGGTGGATATCGAACCCGGCCAGCACCTGACCCTGACCGCCAGCGTGGGCGTGGCGCCGTTGCCGCTGTTCGCCGATGCACCGGCGGTGCTGGATGACAGCCTGCGCGCCGCCGATCGCGCACTGCAGGGCGCACGGCAGAGCGGGCGCAACGCATGGGCGGGGGTGTGGGGCGAAGACGGAAGCCAGGCACCGCATCTGTATGCGGTGCTGGGGAATCCGGAGGACGCAATGTCGAAGGGGTGGATACGCCTCAGTAGCAGCCGGCCTATTCGTTGGGACGCGTAACCTCGAACCGCACTTCGACCCGGCGGTTTGGCAGCAGGCATTCCAGCAGCGCCGCGCGCGGGCGCACGCCGTCGCACTGCTGAACCTGCTGGGTGTCGCCCCGGTACTCGTAGCGGATCGTCGCCGGGTCCAGCCCGCGTCCGATCAACAGCTCGCGCACGGTACGCGCACGCCGCTCGGACAGCGCCTGGTTGGCATCGAAGCCGCGCCCCTGCAGGCGGTCGGCATGGCCGACCAGCACCACGTCCATCAGCCGCAGTTTCTCGCTGGCAATGCTGCCCAGCGCGCGGTCGATGCTCTCCAGCGAGTAGGTGCGGATGTCGCGGTATCCGTCCCGGTCGAACTCGAACAGCACGTTTGCCACCAGCGGGGCCGGTGCCGCCACCACCGCCGGTGCCACGTCGCACTGGCGGGCCAGTGCCTCGGCGTCGTTGACCAGCTCCTCGGCGATCTGGATGTACGGCTTGGAATGCCGCCACTGCTGCTGGTTGAATTCGTTGCCGGCGTGCACCAGCTCGACCTCGCCGCAGGCCACCTGCTGCGCGGCGCAGGCAAAACCCGGCGCGGCATGCAGCACGCGCAGGCGCTGCCACAGGTCATCGCGCAGGTACTTCGCATTGTTGACCAGCGGCGTATCGGTCGGCAGCGGGCGGGCGCCCTGCTCCATGCCGATGATCAACCGCTCGGATTCAGCCAGTGCGGCCTGTGGGAAATCACTGCGGTCGTTGCGGCTGTATTCGTGGAACGACACGTCCAGCCAGCACTGCGCCTTGGACAGGTGGTAGTCCCGGATCGGCCGGCCACCGTCATTGAGCGCCTGGATGCGACCCTGGGTTGCCTCATAGGTCGAATGGTCGGCGTGAATCGCCTCGTCGGTGATGCGCTGCTGCTGCGGCAGCAGCTGTGCCGTCTGCGCATGTGCGGGACCGGCAAGGGCGGCGAGGATGGCCGCGCCCAGCAGCGGGCGCGCGAAACGGAAGGTCGGGTTGGCGTTGTTCATCAGGGCATCCTCAGCGTGCCGGGTCGCGGTAGCGGACGGGGTCCGGCCGGAAAAGGTCTTCGTCGAACTTGAAGCGCAGGCGCACGAACACGCCCTGCTGGGTGTACTCATAGCCGTTCAGGTCGCGGTCGCCGGCAAAGCCGGTCCAGTTGTAGCCGGCCGACAGCCACAGGTTCTGCCGCAGCAGGCGGCCGACCTCCATGCCGTAGGCGTACTGGTTGGCGCCGCTCTGGCCGCGGAACGTTGAGCCGAGCACGCCGATGTCCCAGTTTTCGGTGATGTCGTAGACCACGCGCGCCGACAGCAGCGTGGCACGGAAGTCGCTGTTGACCCGGCCACCATCGGCGTAAGCGAACTGGTCCTGCTGCCACTTGCCGGCCACGCGGCCGGTGAACCACCACGGCCGCGACGGATGCCAATCGGCATGGGCAGAGACAATGTGCGCGCGGGTGCGTACATCCTGGCTGCTGCCATCCACCGTGCTGCCATCGACCAGGGTCAGCCCGCTTTCGTCGCGCTCGAGCTTGTACTCATAACGAGCCAGCGCGTTGATCCGGTTGCGGTCGGTATCGCGGTAGGCCACGCCCAGCTGGAAGCGATCCTGCAGCACGTCGCCGCGCGCGTCGTAGCGGGTGCTCAGCAGATAGTTGCGGGCCAGCAACGTCCAGTCGCGGCTGAGCTTGCGGGCCAGCATGAACTGCAGCAGCGTGGTGTTGAACGCCTCGTTGGTGTCGGTGTCCGGCACGTCGTCGGAGATGCGGTGTTCGGCCCGGATCGCACCGCGCCACAGCGGGTTGGCGCCGTAGTCCAGCGCCAGCGCCAGGCCGGTACTGTCACCGGTGCTGCCGTCGATCACCTTCACGTGCTCGGCCGAGCTGGACAGACGCAGGCCCTCGGCGATGTCCCAGTTGTTGCGGATGCCCGAGGCAGCCTGCACATCGCGGCCACTGATCGCATCGCGCAGGCGGTACTCGCTGAAGGTCTGGGTATCGCGCAGGTAGCTGCTGTCGATACCGAACACCAGCGCATCGGCCTCGCGGTCGGTAGTGGTGATGCCGTAGGCGCTGGTCAGGCCGGTCTGCTTTTCGTAGCGGCCATACAGGCGGCTGCGTTCAAACACCTGGTAATCCAGGCCGGCGGCCAGGCGGCGGCGGTCTTCGCCGCTCACGCTGTGCTCGATTTCGACACCACTGCTGAGCGTGTCGCTCAGCCGGTAGCCCATGCCGAAGCGGGCGCTGTCCGACTCCAGCTCGGTGCCCACCGGCAGGTCGCTGGTGATCGGGCTGCCGGTGCTGTTGCCGTTGATCACCATCAACCCGGTCGCCGGATCCAGCGCCTGCTGGCCATAGCCGAGTGCGCCGCCACCGGCACCGGTGGCGAAGCCGCCGGTCAGCCCGCCGGCGTTGCCGAACGGCACCCCCGACGACCACGGCGAGGTCACGCCGATGGTCTCGCGGATGCTGCGCACGCCCAGGTCCACGGTCAGACGCTCCGTGGCGCCAATGCGCACCCCGGCGCCGCCGGCATCGCGCTCGCCACCGTCGGGGTTGCGGTCTTCGCTGCGCAGCCCTTCCACGTAAAGCTCCAGGCGCGGCCCAAGCTGGTAGGCGACGCGGGCGTTGTATTCACCGCGGCCACCGTACAGAGGCGCGGCCGGGTTGTTGAAGGCAGGATCGGTGCGGGCGGCGAACAGGCGCGCTTCCAGGTTTCCGGCCTGGTGCGCGAACTCCACGCGCCAGGCATCGCCTTCCACCTCGCCGGTGACGTCCTTCAGTCCCTGCGAGGTGATCTGGTTGATGCTGTTGGTGTTGACCTCGCTCTGGGTGCGTGCGAACTCGGCCACCAGCAGGGTATTCTCGCCGAAGCGGTAGCTGGCGTTGGCGCTGCCCATGCGGAACTGCGCATACGGGTTGCGGTCATCTACTGCCGCCGCGCCGACTTCCAGCCGGTCGGTCAGCTTGACCTGCGCATCGGCGCCCACCACCCAGAACTTTTCCGTGTCCTGGTCCAGCTCATAGGTGATGCGCAGCGAGACCGGGTTGAGGTCGCTGTCGAACGCTGGCAGGAACTGGTTGAGCAGGATGCGCCCGGAGAAGGGCTCGAAGCTGTAGTCCACCAGCCGCGCCAGCGGCCGCACCGAGACGATGCGGGTGGGCTGGTTGCGGTCACGTGAGATGACTTCCACGCGCTCGCTGCCTTCCAGCACCGCATTGTTGCGCAGCGCATACGGGCCACTGCCCTGGCTGCGGAACTCTTCGATCACCTGGCGCAGGGAGTCTTCGATGGCAAACACATTGCTGCGCACGCGTTCGCTTTCGAAATGCCAGCCCAACCCGGTGGCGGTGCGGTTGTAGGTACCCAGGCTGCGCTGCGGGATGGGACCGCTGCCGCCGAGGCCGGTGGCCGTGGCCAGGCCGTCACCGGTCTGGAAATCGCCGTACAGCAGGTAGCTGCGCTGGTTGTCGATTCGCACGTACAGGCGTTCGGCCGAGCGCGCGTCGAAACCGCGCAGCGACGAGTCGCCGTAGACCGGGTAGAACTCTTCGGGCTGGATGTCGCGCAGCAGGCGGCCACGGGTGTCCTTGTCCGAATCGTAGGCGGCGGTCAGCAGGGCATCGCCCTTGATCCGGCCCTTTACAAAAAACGCGGTGCGCGCGGCAACGTTGGCCTTGCCGTTGTTGAACTGGCGTTCCCAACGGCGGATGTCGCGGTCGAACGCGTCGTTGTGCTCCACCGGCGAGACCAGCCCGCCATTGCCATTACGACGGAAGTTGACCACGCCTTCGATCAGGCCGGTGGCGATCATCTCGCGCATCTCCGGCACGAAGCCGATGCTGCCCTGCGCGGTTTCGGCGCCGGCGGTGATGCGCAACAGGACATCCTGCGGCTCATGCGGGGCGATCAGGTCGAACTCGGCCACGCCATCGACCACCTGCAGCTGCACGCCGGGGGTGACCTTGTCGGCGTCCAGCGCACCCGGACCGAGCTCATCGGTACGCGAGTCCGGCAGACGGATCCGGCCGCCGCTGTTTTCAATCGTCGCGTAGGTGGTACCGGCCACCGCAAGGCCGCTGGGGTCGAGCAGCTGCACGCGCACATGCACCGGGCTCTGGCCATCGGCCGGCACGCCATCGCGGTCCAGTGCGACCACGATGCGGTCCAGGGCGCCGGCGGCGGCACGCACCGCCACCGGCGTGGCGTCCACGCTGGCCGGGCTGCGCGGGTACAGCGTGCTGGCATCCCCCAGCACCGGAGTGAAGCGGCCCGGCGTGCCCACGCTCTGGGCCATCGCCGGCAGGGTCGCCAGCGCACAGGCCAACAGGCTCAGGCGCGGCAGTTGGCGCACTACGGAGGCATGGCTCATGGCTGGCCCTCCGTCACTGCGGCAGCGGGCGGTGTGGCTCTGGGATGCACGATCGGTCTCTGGTTGGCCGTGTCGGTCGCCTGCTGCGGCGCCCGTGCGGGTTTGCTTTCAAAACGCAGCGGTGCCTGGCCGGGTTCGGTCTCCGGCGCCCGCACCTCGCCCTGGGTGCGGCGGGCCTTGACCTGCTCCAGCACCGGGTTTGCACAGCTGCCTTCGATGAAGTCGGCGCGGTGCAGCTCACCGTTCTTGAGATCCAGCAGCAGGCTGTCGGCATCGCCAAGGTTGCGGTTGCTGCTGGTGGTCAGGCGCGCACCGACCGGCAGCGTGCTTGCGTCCACCTTCAGCGTATGGCTCTGCGGCGGCAGGCCGCAGAAGCTGTACTTGCCTTCCGAATCGCTGATCACCCAGGTGCCGTCCGAGAAGTACAGGCGCACGCCCGGGATGCCGAGCTCCTCGCGGTCCTGCAGGTGGTTGTTGTTGCAGTCCATGAACACCTTGCCAAGCACGCAGGCCTGTTCGGTGAACACGCCACCGGTGACGCGCACGCGGTACTCGGCACGGTTGGAGGCCAGCGAACCGGGCAGCGGTGTGATCGCCACCGGATCGATGCAGCCGCCGGTGATGGAGCAGCCATGGGCCTGTGCACGGTTGATGCCATCGCCCTGCTGCGCGCCCACGCCCACGCGGACCCGGTAGGTCAGCACGATCTGGCCGCCGACGTTGATCGGCCCCAGTGCGAAGCCCAGTTGCGGGCCAGGTTTGCCGGCCGGGTCGGCCACTGCGCGGCCGTCGGCACGCGCGGTGCCGTCGATGTAGGTGAAGCCGCGCGGCAGGCGGTCGATCACGTTCAACGCGGCCAGCGCACTGCCGGCGGTCTGGCGCACGGTGATGGTGTACTGCACGGTGTCGCCGATCTCGGCAGTCTGGCGGTCACCGGTCTTGGTGATCGCCAGGCCCGTGGCCACCGCGGTATCCAGCGGCAGGTGGTTGTGCACGATCGCCGCCGTGGCCGAACCGGCGAACAGCGTGAGGTAGTACTGGGTGGCCGTGCCCACCGCGCCGGTCGGCGCCTGGGTGTTGGGCTGCACCACGTGGTTGGCACCGGCGCTGCCGGCCGGCGACAGCGCACCGGCCTGCGGCGGGATCATCGTCGACACGAACGTGTAGCCGCCTGGCGGGGTGACGGTCAGCTGGAATTCGCAGCGGGCCGGGGCGGCCGGGGCGAAGGCGAACTGGTAGAAACCTTCGCTGCCCACCGTCATCGCAATGGTGTTGCCTTCGATGCGGTAACCGCCACCGGCGGCGTTGAGCACGCCGGTACGCGGGTCATACCCGCTGCACATGCCCACCGGCGCCAGGCTCACTACCGAACCCGGTACCGGGTCGCGGGTGGTGGCGTCATACACCACGCCCGACGGGTCCACCGGCAGGCTCTGCTGCGGCAGGTGGTCACCGGCGCGCAGCACCACTTCCAGCTGGCTGGTGCCGTTGTCGGTGGTGCGGCAGGCGCTGACCCCACCGCGCGCGATCGCTGCGTCGGCGTCGCAGGCTTCCTGCACTCCGCCGGCGCTTTCGCGGGTGACCGGGAACGGCCACAGCACGGTCGAGCGCGGGTCGCGGAAGCGGATGTTCCACTTCACGCCCGGCACCACGTCAGCAAAACGGTAGCTGCCATCGGCCGCGGTCACGGTGGTCTTCGCCACCTGGCCGTTGGCCGGGTCCACCAGCTCCACGATCCAGGCCGGGAGGCGACTGTCGCCGCCATCCAGCAGCTGGTCGTCACTGCCCACGTCGAACCAGACGGTGCCGCCGACCGATGCGGCCAGCTGCACGCTGTTGGGCACGCGGCAGGCATTGTGGATGATGCTGTCCACGCATGCCGGCAGGTTGCCCACCTCGCCCTCGAACGCAGCACGTTCGGTCGCGGTCGGCGCGCGGAACGGGTTCTCGCCGCCGCCCTCCACCAGCACGGCATTGTTGACCGTGCCGGCCTCGGCTGCTGCTGCGGCCACGCGCACCGCCACGGCGATGCTGTCCGGCGATACCGCGCCGGCGGCCAGCACCCGCTGGCTGGTGCAGCTGAAACGCACCGCGCCAGGTTCGCCGGAACAGCTCCAGCCGGTCCCCACCGGCAGGCTGTCCAGGCTCAGGCCCGCCGGCAGGCGGTCGTGCACGGTGTACTCGCCTCGGCTCGGCTGCTGGCCGGCGTTGCGTACCTGGATCGTGTAACCGGCCAGGTTGTTGACCGTGAAGCGGGTGCTGGTGGACGCCTTGGTGACCATCAGGTCGGGCGAATCGCCGATCTCACCGAAGTTGTAGTCCAGCGCATCCACGCCCAGCGGCAGCACGATCTGGCTGATCGCCGACGGCACGCTGGCGCGGTCGCTGGCCACGCCGACGACGGCGGCGTTGACGGTGCCGGCGCTGGTGATGCCGTTGAGCGTCTGCGGCGGCTGGGTCGGCTCGGTGACGGTGTAGGTGCCCGGGCGCAGGCCTTCGAAGCGGTAGCGGCCTTCGGCGTCGGTGTTCGACGTGAGCGACACCGGCTGGCCGAGATCATCGGTGCCGGTCAGCACCACGCTGACCCCGGCAATGCCGCCTTCGCCGCTGTCGACGCTGCCGTTGTCGTTGCTGTCGTTGTAGACGCGGCCAGCAATGCTGGCGGTCGGAATCTCGCCGAAGTTGTTGTTCACCGACTGCTGATTCACGCCCAGCACCACCGCGTTGATCTGCGAGGGCGCGGTACCCGGCGCAGCCACGCTGCCGCCGGTGCTGCCGGCCACGGTGCGGCCATCGCGGGTGCCGGTCGGCTGCTCCGGTTCGGTCAGCGCATAGGTGCCCGGCGGCAGCTCAGCGAAGCTGTAGCTGCCGTCGGCATCGGTCACGGTGTCGCGGCTGATCGGGTTGCCGGCCAGGTCGGTGCCGGTCAGCGTGATGCGTACGTTGGCCAGGCCGGTTTCGCCCGGATCCACCACGCCGTCATTGTTGCGGTCGGTCCAGACCTTGCCGCTGATCCCGCTGTTGAGCGGAATCTCGCCGAACAGGTTGTCCACCGAGGCGCTGCCCGGCGCAGTCAGGTCGATGGTGCTGATCCGGCTGGGCACGGTGGTGATCGGTGTGGCAGTGCCACGGGGCGTGCCACCTACGGTGCCGGCAGTGGTGATGCCGTTGCTGGTACCGGCCGGCTGCTGCGGCTCGGTCAGGGTGTAGGTGCCCGGGCGCAGGTTTTCGAACGTGAAGCGGCCATCGGCATCGGTCTGCACGCTGAGGCTGACACTGGCGCCGGTATCGTCGGTGCCGCTGACCAGCACGGTCACCGCCTCGATGCCGGTTTCCGCCGCACCATTGCGCAGGCCGTCGTTGTCGACGTCGAAGAACACCGCGCCGGAAATCGCCACCGGCAGCAGTTCGGCGAAGTTCTGTTCGATCGATGCCTTGCCGGCCGGCAGCACGATCGCGCTGATCGCGCTGGGCACGGTGGCGACCGGGGTGGCCACGCCCGCAGCGGCGCCATCCACCGTGCCGGCACGGGTGATGCCGTTGAGGGTCGGGCCGCCGTTGAAGGTCGGCTGCGCCGCCTGCTCGGCCACCGTGTAGGTCCCCGCCAGCAGATGCTCGAAGCGGTAGCGGCCATCGGCGTCAGTGCCCGCAGCGGCTACCGGGTTGCCCAGGGCATCCACGCTGCCGGCCGGCAGCTGCAGCTGCACGCCGGGCAGCCCGGGTTCGCCGGCGTCCTGCACGCCGTTGTTATTGCGGTCCAGGAACACCGTCCCGGACAGCGACGCAGCGCGTTCGCCGAAGTCGTTGCCACTGGCGCCGGCCGCCGGCAGGTTGTCGAGGGTGATGAGGTTGCCCGGCTGCTCGCGGCCTTCGCCCAGCCCGGTCGGCTGGGTCTCGGTGATGCGGTAGTCCTGGCCTGCGATCGCGCCGGGATAGCTGTACTGGCCATCGGCGTTGGTGACCAGGCTCACGGTGGTGTCATCGGGCGTGCCGAAGAGCCCGTCATTCCCGGCACCCACGATGGTGATGGTCACGCCCGGAATGCCGATGTCGCCGACGTCGTGGTCGCCGTCATCGTTTCGGTCCAGGTATACCGTGCCACTGATCGGTGCATTGGCCAGTTCGCCGAACAGGTAGCCGCTGGCATCCTGGCCGGCGCTGATGGCAATGGCGGAAATCACGTTGGCCACGGTGGTGCTGCCCGGCGTGGTGGCGTTGCCGGCGGTGTGCCTGCCGTCCAGGTAGCCGGCCGGCTGGGTTTCGGTGAGCGTATAGCCGGTGCCCGCCTGCGGCGGCAGCAGGTCGCTGAAACGATAATTGCCGGTGCCATCGGTGGTGGCGGTGAAGGCCACCGGGTTGCCGAGCAAGTCGGTACCGGTCAGCGTCACGGTGACGTTGGCGATCGGATTCTCACCGGGGTCGCGGCTGCCGTTGTTGTTGTTGGCCGCTACGTTGGAGAAGTCTTCATAGACCGCGCCGCTGAGCGAACCGAGCGTCTCGCCGAAGTCGTTTCCGCTCGAGCCGGTAAGCGCGAGCGCAGTGAGCGTGATGACGTTGGCCGCGTTCTCTGCGGCGTTCGCATAGCCCTGCGGCTGCGCTTCGGTAATGCGGTAGTTCTGCCCGACGACCAGGTTGTCGAAGTCGTAGCGGCCCTGCGCATCGGTCTGCACTACCACCGGCGCCAGGTCGTCGGCGTTGCCGAAGATGCCGTCCGCACCCGCACCGGTCAGGGTGACGGTGACGCCCTGCAGGCCGCCGTTGGCCTGCGAGTTGCGGGAGCCGGCATCACCGGCGTCGAAATCGCCGTTGCCGTTGCGGTCCAGGTACACATGCCCGGAGATGGCGGTGATGGCATCCTCGCCGAAGTTGAACGCGGTAGCGTCTTCGCCGCGCGACAGGTCGATGTTGCCGATCCGGTCAGTAGTTGCCGCATCGCCGGCCGCGCCAGTGGCCACGGTGCAGCCCACACAGGCGCCGGTGCCGACCAGGCCCGGGTTGATCGCGCTGGCGCGGTTGCGGTAGCTGCCGGTCGGCAGCACTTCGCGCAGCGTGTAGACCAGCAACGGATCCAGCGCATTGAAACTGTAACTGCCATCGGCGGCGGTGGTGGTGCTGGCCACCACCGTGCCGGCCGCATCGAGCAGCTCCACGGTGGCATTGGCGATCGGCGCATCACCGGCGTTGCGGGTGTTGCTGTAGTTGCTGTCGACGTAGACGAAGCCGGACAGCGCCGGGCGGCGAACTTCCGGGAAGTTGTAGCGCACTGCATCCACGCCTGCGCCGAGTGCGATGGTGGTGTAGACCGAGTTGGCGCTGGGCGCAGGATCCACCACGGCGAAGGTGCCGCCGGCCGAGGGCGCCAGGCCGCCCGTGCCGGGAGGGGCCACCGGGCCGTTGACGTAGGCGGCCGGCTGGACCTGGGTCACGCTGTAGCCGTCCGTGCCGGCGGGCGCGAGGTTGTCGAAACGGTAGGCGCCGTTACTGTCGGTGGTGGTGGTCAGTGCCACCGCGTTGCCGTAGGCATCGGTGCCGGTGAGGCGGATCTCGATACCGGAGATGGCCGGCTCGCCGGGCTGCGGCGTGCCGCCGTCGGCACCGGTGCGGTCACGGTCCTGGAACACAACGCCGGCCAGCGACGAGCGCACCACGGTGTGGGTGCTGGTGCCTTCGTCATTGCCCGGGGTCGGGTCGAGCTGGTCGCTGGTGGCACGCGCGGTGTTGATGCCGGCGCCATTGGCCGGCAGCGTGGTCCAGCGCGCGGGCACCAGCACGCGGGTGCGGCCATCCAGCGCCAGGTCGCCCATCCGGCAGATGAGGTTGCGGCCATTCACCGCGCAGGTGCCGGTGCCGTTGGTGACCACACCGGGATCGGCGGTGGTGCCGGCCTTCTGCCAACTGGTGCCCTCACCGCCGCCGATCACTTCCAGCCCCACCGGAAGCGTATCGGTGACCACCACGCCATCGCCGCGCAGCGGGTTGTCGCCACTGCGGTCGCGCGACAGGCTGTGGCCGGGGCCGTTGTTGACCACGTCCAGCACGTACCAGAACGGCTGGCGCAGGCTGATCGTCGTGGCGGCGGCCGGCAGCGGCTGCGCCGGGTTGGCATTGGGCGCCAGCACCACGCTGGTCTTGGTCGTCGCCAGGTCCGAGCGGGTGCGGATGCTGGTTTCCTGCACGGCGCTGTTGTTGCTGGTGTCGCGCTCGGTTTCAGCCGAACGTGCGGTCACCTCGTTGAGCAGGGTCGCGCCGGTCGCCGGCGGCGCGCTCAGGTACTGGTACACCAGGTACAGGTAACTGGTCTGGTTGGCAGCGATCGCACCCTGTTCGGTGGTGGCTACGCCGACGCTGGGCATGCTGCACGACAGCGTCTGCGCCGCAGTGGTCGGGTTGCTGCTGCCCGGCGCCACGGTGCAGCGCGTACCCGGTGCTTCGATTGCGCCCTGCGGCGTGGTGTTGGTGCCGATGCGGCTGCCGACGAAGGCAACGTTGGCACCGCTGGCCGGGGTGATGGTGTCCTCGATCACGGTGCGGGTGGCCAGCGACGGGCCATCGTTGCGCACGCTCACCTGGTACAGGATGTAGTTGTTGGCTTCCTGGCCCGCGCGCGAATCGAAGCCCAGCGGATCCACCGCGCCTGCAAAGTTCTGGTCGATCTTGTTGACGATCAGGTCCACTTCACCGGCGGTGAAGTCCAGCGCGGCCGCGCGCACGTCATCGTCGGTGCGGCTGTTGTAGTTGTAGCTGCGCCCGTTGCCATCCACGCCGCTGGCGGGGACGGCGGTACCGGTATTGGCCGGGTCGAAGTAGAAGGAGCCGTCGTTGGTGAAGCGGCGGCCGGTGTTGCCGCTGTTGACGTTCGGGCGGATCACCACCGTCATCGTCTGCGTGGAATTGTTGGCCATGTCCAGCGGCGCGCAGGTCAGCCGCAACGTGGCCGGCGTGCCGCCGGTGTTGAACCACGAGGTACCACCCGGCGCGGGCGCCGAGTTGATCGCTGCGTCGTTGGCGGTCACGCTGCACGCGGTGTTGCCGCCGCCGGTGCGCACCGCCGAGACCAGCACGAAGCCGGCGTCGTTGGCCGGCAGGGTGAAGGTGTCGCTGTACACCACGCCCCGGGCCGTGGAGGGGCCACGGTTCTGGTAGGTGATGCGGTAGGTGGTGTTGACGCCGGCGCGCCCGGGGCTGCCCGAGGTGATGTCCTTGGCGGTGGTGGCCATGTTGGCCACCGGATCGATCTGCACCCAGTCCGAGGCCGAGTTGTTGCTGGCGTTGGCTTCGCCGATCGAGCCGCTTACGGTCGGGTCGATGCTCACGCCCGCGGTGTTGCAGAAGCGGCCGGCCTGCAGTGCCACGCCGCCGCAGCTGCCTGCGGCCTGGCTCTGGCTGTCGAACAGGCCGCGGTTGACGGTGAATGCGATGGTCGCAGTGGCGCCGGCGGCCAGCGCGGTGGTGCCGGAGCGGCAGATGTAGCCGCTGCCGACCACGTCGCAGGTCCAGCCAGCGGGCACGGCGTCTTTGGTGACCGTGGTGACGCCGGTGACGAAGCCCGGAATCGGGTCGTTGACCACCACCCCGGTGGTGGTCGCGCCGCCGTTGCTGACCTGCAGCGTGTAAGTCACCCCGGCATCGGTTTCGCGGATCACGTTGTCGGCATCGCCGACGTTGTTGGTGCGCTTGGTGATCGACAGGTCGGAACGCGCGTCCGTGGCACGGCTGCCTGCGCCGGTGCAGTCGTTGGTCGTGTTGGGATCCAGGTCGATGCCACCCGCAGTGGTCGGCTCGGCAGACCCGCCGCTGCCGCCGGTACAGGCGGTGTTGTTGAGCGTGCCCTGCAGGCGCGCCAGCGTGTACAAGGTCAGCGCGGCGGAATTGCCGTTGACCGCGACCGGGTAGCCGCCGCTCTGGGTACAGGTCACCAGCTGGCCAGTGGTGCCGTTCCATGCACGGTCGGCGATGCAGCTGAAACCGCCCACGGTGACCGGCGTGCCCGGCGCATACGGTTGGCCGTTGGCGTCCACCCACTCTTCGCCCACGGCCAGCGCATCGACCAGCTGCAGGTTGCCGGTCACCGTGCGCGGACCCAGGTTCTGCGCGCGCAGCGCGGAGGTCATCACGCTGTCCGTGCGCAGGCCGGTGTTGTTCCAGACCGGCACCAGCGCTGGCGCCTTGGTCTTGGTCATGCGCAGATCGGCGCCGTCGGGGATGACGGTCAGGCCGACGCTGCCGGCATTGTTGGCCGGCACCGGATCGGGCGTGGTGGCAGTAACCTGCGCGGTGTTGCTGACCGTGCCGCTGCTGTTGGTGCCGGTGGTCGGCACCTGCGCGGTGATGGTGATGCTGGCCTGCGCGCCCGGCGCAAAGTTTCCGGCCAGGCTGCAGGTGCGTACGCTGTTGTCGGTATCGCTGCTGCAGGTCCAACCGGCGGGCGCGGTGCCGCCGGTGATGACAAAGCCGGTCGGCAACGGATCGCGCACGACGACGCCGGTGGCCGGGCTGGGGCCATCGTTGCGTACGGTGAGCGTGTAGGTGACCACCGAACCGGCAGCCGCCGGCGCCGGGGATACCGACTTGGACAGCAGCAGGTCCGCGCCGGCTGTCACTGCGGTGGTGACCTGCGCGGCATTGTTGTCCGGCACCGGGTCGGGCACATTGCCGGCGTTGACCACCGCCGAATTGACGATGTTGCCGGTGCCTACATTGACCTTGCCACGGAACGAATAGCTGGTGGTGCCGCCCACCGCGAGCGTGCCGTTGTAAGTTCCGTTCTGCTGGGTGAACGCCCAGTCGGCGCCGGCCGGCGTGCCGACCAGGGTGACGTTGGGCGGCAGCGTGTCGGCCACGCGGAAGCCGGTAGTCACGCTGGGGCCGTTGTTGCGCACAGTCAGGGTGTAGACGATCTCGCCGCCGCCGATCACCGGGTCCGACGTAGCGCTCTTGCTCAGTTCCAGGTCGGCTGCGGCCTGGATGGTGGTGTTCTGGCTGGTGCGGTTGTTGGCAACGTTGGTATCGCTGCCGAAGAACGGGTCGGTGTTCTGCAGCGTGCTGATCGGTGTGGTCGCCGGCGGCAGTGCGCTGGCGAAGCCGATCGCGGCGCGCACGGTGATCGTGGCCGGCTGCGAGGCAAGGGTGGTGACCGGCAGCTTGAACTCATACGGCGCCGTGGTGGCATTCAATGCGGGGTTGGTGCACACCACGCGGGTGGTTCCGGCGGCGCCGGCCGAGCTGCTGCAGCCTGCCGGTGCGGTGTTGCCCAGCGCAGTGCCGGCGGGCAGGTCAAACAGGGTCACGGTGCCGCTGGCGGTATCGTTGGCGCCGTTTTCGACCTTGACGTTGTAGATCACCGTGGTGCCAGCAGGCACCGGGTCATAACCGGTATCGGAGAAGTCGGTGATCTGCAGGTCGATCGCCAGAGCGGTCAACGGCGAGGCCAGCAGCAGGATGGCCAGGACGTGCAGGCAACGCACGCGCCATGAGGGCGCTGCCGCGCGCTCGAACGACGACACCGCCGCGCAGAGAGCTGCGCGATCGCTATGGCTGGACATGTGTTTTCCCCTGTTCCGGTCGTTGCAGCGTTCGCAGGGAACGTCAAACGATGCGTACTTTCCGACGCAACCGGTCCAGACGTTCCCTGTCAGAGCAATCCCGGCGGTGCCGGGCGGGGCGAATTGTGATGTTGGGGTGAAGGCAAGTCAGTGCCGGCGGCTCACGCACGCTCACACTGCCTCACGCCGCCCCGCCGGGCAGCGGATCAGACGGTCAGGAGGTAGCCCTGGCCGCGTAGCGCGCGGATCGGCAACTCCACGCCGGTGGCGCTGCGCACGCGTGTACGCAGGCGGTGCACCAGTACATCCAGGCGGTGCGGGTCGAAATCCCAGGGAGCGTCGGTGATGTTGGCGATCAGCTGCTCGCGGGTGACCGCCGCGCCTGCGGCGTGGAACAGCCGCTGCAGCACACCGCGCTCCATTACCGTAAGCGCCAGCGTCGCGGCGGTCGGTGCATGCAGGGTCCAGTCGTCATCGGCGAGGCGCCAGCGTGGCGGCGGCGCTGTGGCAGCAACTGCCGGACCGGAGGGCAGCAGCGGCAGGCGACGGCGAAGGCTGTGCAGGCCGGCGACCAGCACATCCATGTCCGGGGGTTTGACCAGGTAGAGATCGGCGCCCTGGGTCAGCCCCAGTGCCATGTCGCGCGCATCACTGCGGCCGGTCAGCATGACGATGCCGATCGACTGCGACGCGCGCAGATGGCTGGCCACCGCGTAGCCGTCCTCGCCCGGAAGGCCCACATCGAGTACCACGATGTCGCAGCGGTCGCTCAGCAGCGCGCGGTACAGCGCTTCGGCGCTGCCCAGGCCGCGCACGGTCGCCCCGCGCCAGGCCAGCTCGTCCAGCAGCAGCGCCTGCAGCTCGGCGTCGTCTTCGACCACCCAGACATGCAGTCCTTCCAGTTCCCGTGCTGCCGTCACGCGCCGTCGCATCCCCCCGGTCCAGCCTGCAGTCTAGCCGCGTGGAGCGGGTGAGCCAAATCCGGTGATGCGCGACGTCGTGGATGCCACTTGTCCCGGCCCGACGCCGCAGGCAGCGTGAAAGGCCACCACCTTCATGGATGCCCCATGCCCGAAGCTACCCTGCGCCCGGACCCGCTTACCCCGTTGCTGCGCCAGCGCCTGGAAATCTCGCTGCCACCGACGCAGCGTGCGAGCACGTGCAGTGACGTAAGCATGCTGCTGCGTTCGGTGGAGAACTTCCCGCTACAGACCCATACCGCACCGCCATCGGATCCCGACAGCCGCTGGGCAATGGCGAAGGTGTACCAATGCCTGGTCTCGCCCCGGCCAGGCGCCGCAGCGGGTCCGTTCAGCGCTGAGGAACGGGGCACGTTGCACCTGGTGCATTACCTGCACGAACTGGAATCAGCCCCGTCGCTGGACCCTGCCGCTGATCCCGCCATTCCACGCCCGCAAAGTCATATCCACGCCCACCTGCTGCGCGAGCTGCACCGCGAGTTCCTTCTGTTGCCGTTCCCCGTGCCGCAGGCCTGGCAGGAACTGGCCGTGCTGGCAATCGGCGCCGAAATGGTCGTGCACGGCCTGCAACGTGGCATCCAGCCCACTGAAGTGAGGGTGGTGGGGTTCCAGGAGCTTCCCCCGCAGCCCGCCCAACACGGAGGCGGGCTGCAGTTGCACCTGGCGGCGTGGAACGGCGCCACTCCGCCAGAGCGCCCCGCCGCCACGGCGAATCCAAATGTCTGGGACCCGAACAACCCACTTGGCAACGAGCTGGATCTGCTGCGCGCACCCCTGCAGATGAACTGGATCGGATTGTCTCCGCCTTATTCGGCCGGAACGCCCATCTCCTGCAGCAGCCCCGGCGCGGGATAGACCTTGGCCAGCAGCCAGCGCAGGTAGCGCATGTCCACGTGCACCGCGCGCTTGAAGCGCGGGTCGAACCACCAGCTGGCGCTGACCGATTCCCAGTTGCTGTCGAAGTTCAGCCCAATCAGCTCTCCGCGCGCATTGAGCACCGGCGAGCCGGAGTTGCCGCCGGTGGTGTCCAGGTTGGTCAGGAAATTGACCGTCTGGGTTTTCAGCACGGGATCGGCGGTGCTGCCGAAATCACCCTTGGCGATCGCCGCCAACAGCGGCTTGGGCGCATCGAACGGGTACGCGTTGGTGTTTTTCTCCACGATGCCGGCCACGGTGGTGACCGGGTCGAAACGCACCGCATCGCGCGGCGACAGCGCTTCCACCTTGCCGTAGCTGATGCGCAGGGTCCGGTTGGCATCCGGGTACACCGCGCGGCCCTGCTTGGCACGCCAGGCAAACAGCGCCTGCATGTAGGCCGGGCGCAGGCGCAGCTGTTCGCCTTCGCGTTCCTTGCGCTGGTCTTCCAGGCGCAGCTGCGCGGTCACCAGCGGGCCGGCCAGGTCGATGAGCGGGTCGTGCGCCAGCGGCCTGCCCTCCTTGGCGGCGGCAAAGCGGCTCAGGCGCTCGGCTTCGTCACCCAACCGGGTGCCGCTGTAGAGCGCGTCCAGTGCCTTGGCCAGCGCGGCCGGGGTGCGGCCGAACGCGGCGTCGAACTCGGGCACACGCTGCGCATCGGGCAGCTGCTGGTAGCGGGTCAGCAGGTCGGTCAGCAACGCCTTTTCCACGGACGGCGCATAGCGGCGCTGGACCTGCTTGAGAGTGCCCTCGATCAGCGCCTGGTCGCGCTGCTGGTAGCCGCTCTCACGCTCGGCATCGGGCTTGGCCGATTCGATGCGCAGGCGCTCCAGCAACAGCGCCGAACGCAGCAGCTGGCTCTGCGCGGCGGCCTGTTCCAGAACGAAATCGCGCTCGCCCATCGATGCGCCCTGCGACAGCGAGCCCAGCAGGGCCTGGATGTCCGGCTGCAAGGCCGCATCGGTGGCCTTCAGCATCGCTGCTTCGTCAGTGGCGCGCTGGGTCCTGGCATCGCTGCGCAGCAGGCCTTCCAGCTCACCGGCAGCACGCTTGCGGTTGTTCTTCAGCGACTGCAGCTGCGCGGCGTAACGGGTGCGCGCCTGCGCATCCTTGGCGGCAGCCGCTTCGATGGTGTCGATCATCTGCTGGAACACCGCCACCCGGCGCGGCAGCACCGTCTCGATCTGGCCGGCGAACTCGGCGGCCGTGCGGTGGCGGTAGGTGATGCCCGGGTAACCGGCCAGCATCGCAAAATCACCGGTTTTCGGCCCATCGACCGCCATCTTCAGGTGCGCCGGCGGGTGGTAGGGCACGTTGTCCGGGCTGTAGGCGGCCGGCTTGCCGTCCTTGCCCACGTAGGCGCGCAGCAGGGTGAAATCGCCGGTGTGGCGTGGCCACATGAAGTTGTCGATCTCATCGCCGTAGTTGCCGATCGCACGCGGGGGGGCGTAGACGAGGCGCACGTCGCTCAGCTCCAGCTGGCGGATGCGGTAGAAATCGGTGCCGTAGTACATGTCGGCCACGCTGCAGCGCACGTTGCCTTCCTGCTCGCATTCGGCCACCAGCCGCTTGCTGGCGCGGTCCACCGCATCGAAATACGCGCGGCCGGTCTTGCCGCGCGCATCGCGCAGCACCTCATCGGTGACCCTGTCGAAGCCGGTGGTGACCAGCACGCGGAAATCCGGGTTGGACGGGCGCTCATCGCTGCGGCCCTGGGCGATGAAGCCGCCGTCGATCAGGTTGTGCTCGGCGGTGGTGTTGTACTGGATCACGCCCATGGCCACATGGTGGTTGGTCAGCAGCAGGCCGTCTTCGGAGACGAACGAGCCGGTGCCACCACCCGCACGGACCACGGCACTCAGCGGTGCCGCGGTCACGTTGGCCAGGTCGGCCGGGTTGCCTTTGAAGCCTGCAGCTTTCAGCGGCTTGGCCAGGTCCGGCAGCTGGGTCGGCATCCACATGCCTTCGTCGGCGTGGGCGCCGGCGGCGAGGGTGAGGCCAAGGGCCAGGGCGGCGCTGAGGGGCTTGCGTGCGGGCATGGGTGCATCCAGTACGGCGGAACGAGCGGGCACCTTAGCTACTGGGGGCCGGTGGGGCAACGCCCGATGGTCAGGGGTGGGGCGGGGCCGATCCCCGACTGTGTTCCGGCGGCGTAGGGTCGGTTCCCAAACGACCGCCGACCCTGGTCGCGATCTCTTTGACGCATGGACCAATTGCATGGCTGACGGAGGCGCGATGCCGATTGCTGCAATGCCATCACCGTGCGCTGGCGCCGCGTCGGCGGTCGATTGGGATGCGACCCTACCGGTGTCGGGCCCGCTATCGCGCGGGCGGCGGAGGCCCGGTGTCGATCATTCCCGCGGCCGTGCCGGGCGAGCGCCCGGCCGGCAGCCAGGCAGGGCCTGGCTCTACTTTTCTTTTCGCCAGTTGAGGGAGCCGCGGTTTTCTACCGTGCTGGACTCGATTTCGATGTCGAAGCCACGGCGCAGCAGGTACTTCAGCGTGAGTACCGAACCGCTGCCAACCAGCGAGACGCCGTAGCCGACGTACAGCTTGGGCGAGATGTACTTGCCCACGCCGATCACCGAACCGCCCAGCGCGCGCGACTGGCTGACGCCGGCATCGTCCAGCCCGAGCCTGGCACCCAGCTGCGAGGCCAGCAGGCCGCTGCCGGCCGACAGCGCAGCCGAGGCCGCGTTCACCTGCTGGGTCTGGTCGCTGCTGGCGCCGGTGAGGCTGCGCCCCAGCACCAGGAACGCCAGCGCTTCGGACTGCGACATCGACGGCTCCGACCACACATCCACCCGCGGCGATTGCGCGCGGCCGGTCACGTCGATGCCCGCCGTGACATCACCCACCCGGCGTTCGGCCCGGATGTTGATGCGCGGATCGGACACTGCGTTGAAGTTCCAGTTGAGGTTGCCGCGGGTGATGGTCAGGTCCTGCCCATAGGCCTTGTAGCGCCCGCTCACTTCCAGCGCGCCATTGGCGGTCATCTCGCGGCCCGGCCGCGACCACACCTGCATCTTGCCGCCCAGCCCGCCCTTCAGGCCGAAGCCGGCCATGCGCACGTTGTCGCCCAGGCTCACGGTCAGGTCCATATCCAGCGGCAGGCTCGGGCCTTCCTCTGGATCGGCCGGGTCCAGCACCACCACGTCTTCGGACACCGACGTACCGCGATCCAGCCGCTCCAGGTCCAGGTCCGCCTCGGGCACATGCACGGTGCCGCGCAGCTGCATGGCGGCCTTGGCCAGGGTGAAATCGAGGTTGGGGTTCGCCACGATGCGCAGTTCCGGCGTGTTGGACAGCAGCACGTTCTCGCCGTGGATATGCAGCTGCAGCGGCTGTGCATCGCCGAACCACGACAGCCCGCCGTCGACATACAGCGTGCCCTTGCCCGAGTTCGCCTGCGCGGTGATCTTCGCCGAACCATCCGGCTGCGCGGTGAAGCTGCCGCTGCCCTGGTCGAAGGTCAGGCCCAGTGCGGGGAACTCGCCCTTGAAGTTGCTCAGCTTGGCATCGCCGCCCAGCGATGGCGTGCCGCGCGTACCGCGCAGGCTGACATGGCCCTCGATCAGGCCGGTGGGGCGCACGATGTCGGGCGAGAACAGCTCGATCCAGTACAGCCGCGACATGTTGAGGTACAGCTCACCGTTGAGCGGCGCGTTGGCGTCCCAGCCGGTCTGCACCTTGGCATCGACGAAGCCGTTGCCCTGGAAGCCGACACCGAGCTTGGCGTTGATCTGCGCCGGGGTCATTTCGAGCGTGGCCGAGAACTGGTCGTAGCGCACCAGCTCGCCGCGCGCGTTGTCGCCCAGGCGGATGCCGCCTTCCAGCGAGGCGATCCTGGCGCTGCCTTCCCAGGCATTGCCGCGCGGACGGATCTGCCCATCCAGGGTGATTTCGCCGCGCAGGTGCAGCCGTCGCCCGGATTGCGGCGGCAGCCACGGCTGCACCAGCGCCAGCGGCAACGCGTCGCCGCGCACCTTCAACCCATCGCGCGGCCAGTTGGCGCTGGCGCACAGCGCGCCGCCGGTGGCCGCGCCCAGGCAGGTATCGGACAGGGTGAAGGCGCTGCCCTGGATGCCGAAGGTGGCCGGTGCGCGCAGGGCCCATGCATCGCCCTTGACCGGTGCGATCCGCAGCGCGGCGATATCGCCCCGCCAGACATTGCCCTGCTGGCGTACCCCGCCCTCCAAAGCCACCGCGCCCAGGTCGTTCCTGGCCTGCGCATCCAGCCGGAGGTTGGACACGCTGCCGCGTGCATTCACGTTGATCGTGTCCAGCAGCATGCCGGCCTGCACCTTGGTGCCCTGCAGCGCCAGCGTGCCGTTGCTGCCCTGCCACGGCAGGCGGCCACGGATGCTCAGCGCTTCAGCGCTGTAATCGGCATAGCGCAGCCCACTGCCGACCAGGTCGGCAGTGATGTCCGGTGCGGTACGCGGCCCGCGCACCTGCACCTGGCCACGCAGCGTGCCGGTGCTGCCGGGCATCAGGTCATCCAGCTGCACTGGTTCCAGCTGGGCCTGCACATCAAGACGATCACCGACGCTGCCGCGCGCGGTCAGGCGGCTGTTGCCCACCGCCAGGCGCACGTTGCCTTCGCCCTGCTGCCCGCGCAGCGCAAAGCGGCCCTGCGCATCCACGCGGCGGTTGCGCAGCATGCCGTTGATGCCGGGCACGTCCACGGTGGCTTCGTAGATGCCGGCGGTACCGGCCGGGCTGCCCGCCGGCGGCGGCAACTGGCGGCCCTTGGAGGCCACGTTGCCGGACAGGCGGCCATCCCACCCGGGCACGAAGTAGCCGGGATCGAATGCAGCCAGCTTGGCGGCCACGTCCCAATCCAGTTGCGGCGCCCACGCCACCTGGCCGGTCACGTCGAGCGCGCCGCCGGGGGTCTTGGCCTGCAGCTGCTCGATCCGGGCGGCGGTGTCGCTGCCGCGCACATCGAACGTCAGGTCGGCCGATTGCTGTTCGCGCTCCACAGAGGCCGTGCCGACCGCCGCCCAGTTCTTGAGCGTGCCGGCCAGGCCCATGCGCGCTTCGTTGAGCGTCACCGGCACCGGCTTGGCCGCGCCTGGCGTGGCGGGATCGGCTTCGGGAACGAAGGTCAGGTCGTTGGCGACGATCGAAAAACGCAGGCTGGCATTTTCGCGGTCACGGAAATCGGCGGTGCCCTGCAGCCGGGCCTGGCCACCAAAGCCCTTCACCACCAGCGGCGACACGGTCAGCACCTGGTCGGCGAGGCCGACCTTGGACGGCGCCAGCTCCACGGCCAGCTCGCCCTGCTGGATGCGGCCCTGCAGGTTGGCCTGCCCGCCCTTGCCGCTGGCATTGAAATCCAGCGACAGCGGCGTGCTGGTGCTGCCATCCCTGCCCGGCACCAGCAGTGCCAGATCCAGTTCCTTGCTGCGCGCACTGGCCTTCCACACCGGCTCATCGCGGCCGTCGAAGATCAGGCTGGCGTGCAGCGGCGCGGGTGCATGCCCGGCCAGCGCGATTTCCATGCGGCCCAGATTACCCCGGGCCACCAGGCCCAGCCGCGCCGGGGTGCGCCCGCGCGGGGCCGGCAGCACCGCGCCGATGGTGATGTCGGTGGAATAGTCGTTGCGCGGCACATAGCGGCCGTCCACGCGGAAATCGCCAAGGTCGCTGTCGACCTTCAGCTGGCTCGCGCGGAATTCGCCATTGGCCACTTCCAGTCCGCCGCGCAGCCTGGTGATGTCGATCAGCGGTTCCTGCGCCTGGGTGATGCGGAAGCCGTCAATGGTGATGGTATCGGCCTGGATCGCCAGTGGCATCTCGATCTGCGGCAGCGAACCAGGCCACGAGGGCATCTCGAACGGTTCATCGCTCTTGGCCAGGTTCAAGGTGGCGTTCGTGATCTGCAGCGCATCCAGCTGCAGCTTGCGCCCCAGCAGCGGGCGGATATCCGGATCCAGATAGGCGCGCTCGGCGGTGAAGTGGATGTCGTCGTAGCGGAAATCCAGGTTGTGCAGCACCAGCGGCCCGGCCACCGGGCCATCAACCTTGCTCCAGGTCAGCGTGGCACCCACCGGCAGCCGCGCCACCACCTGGGCCAGCAGCACATCACGCCCGGCCACGGTCTGCAGCAGCCAGTACAGCAGCAGCAGCGCCAGCAGTACCAGGCCCAGCACGGTAAAGCCGGACCATGCCCAGAACCGGCGCCTGCGGTAGAAACGCACGCGCGGTGGCGGCGGGGTGGGCGCGGTCGAGGTCGGCGTGCTCACAGGTCGGCCCCCACGCTCAGGTACAGCTGGAACTTGGAATCGGGATTGTTCAGGCCGTGGGCGATATCCACGCGCACCGGGCCCACCGGGGATTTCCAGCGCACGCCGAAGCCCACGCCGGTATGCAGGTCGATGGTGTTGTCAAACGCGCTGCCGGTATCGACGAACACCGCGCCGCCCCACGGACCGCCCTTGAAGTAGTGCTCGTATTCGGCCGACGCGGTCACCAGATTCTTGGCGCCCAGCGCGAACTTGTCCGGTGGTGGGGTACGTGGGCCCACTTCACGGAAGGCGTAGCCACGGATGCTGCGGTCGCCACCGGCGAAGAAGCGCAGGCTCGGCGGCATCGCCACCAGATCGCTGGTCCAGGTGGTACCGCCTTCGCCGCGCAGGATCAGGCGGTCCGCATCACCGACCGGAATGAACCAGCGCAGCATCATGCTGGCCTGCACGAAGCTGGTATCCGAGCCCGCGCCTTCAATGCCGCCGCGCACGGTGGCGCTGCCGCTGATGCCGCTGCGAGGGGCCAGCCGGTCATCGACGTTTACATAGTCGGCCACCAGCTGCGGGTACACCAGCGTGGAAGTGTTGTAGATCGCACCGGTGAATTCGGTGCCCGACGCATAGCGCCAGCGCTCGCGCAGGGCGTTGATCGAGGCGATGGCGGTCCAGTTTTCGTTGATTTCGCCGCTGCGGCTGCCGATCAGCTTGAAGTTGCGCAGGTCGATGTAATCGGTCTGCTCGTCGTAGGCGCTGGCGGTAAGCCCGTACCAGCCGTCGAGCCACTTGAACGCCGGTACCCGGTAGGTGGTGACCAGACTCTTGCGTTTCTGCGCATAGTCCAGCTGGGTGTTCATCTTGTGCCCGCGGCTGTTGAGGAAGCGCCGCTCCAGTCCCCCGCGCACACCGGCGCCGCTCTCGCTGCCGTAGCTGATACCGGCGGTGTAGATGCTGCGCTTGGCCCGGGTCAGGGTGACATCCACCGGCACGTTGCCGTTCCCGTCGGCCTGGTCCGGCTGCGGCTGGATGTCGATGACGCTGAAGTAATCAAGCTTGGTCAGCGATTCGCGCAGGCGGTCCAGCTTGCCTTCGTGGAAGTAGCTGCCCTTTTCCCAGTACACCAGCGGGTCGAACAGGCGCTCCACGAAGTAATCCTGGTGGAAGCGGATGTCGCCCATGTTGTAGCGGCGGCCGCTGTCCCAGGTGAGGTCGATGTCGGCCGCATTCTCGGCACGGGTGATCTCCACCCGGCGCTGGGTGAAATCGGCGTCGAAGTAGCCACGCTCGGCCAGGCGCCGGGTGATGGTCACGCGGCTTGCGTCGTACAGCGTATGCTCGAAGCGCTGGCCCTTGCGCGGCCGGAAGCTTTCCAGGTCTTCCTGCAGGTACTGGTCCAACTGCGCCGGTCCGGTGATGTCGATGTTCTCGCGCCGCACCAGGGTCGGCGGGCCACGGTCGACGTGGATCACCACGCGCAGGTTGTCGCCTTCGCGGGGGCTTTCGACCTTGATCACCGGGTTGTAGTAGCCGAACGGCTCCAGCGCCCGCCGGGTCTGGCGCTCGGCCTGCGACAGCAGATATTCCAGCCGCGATTCGCCCTGGACCTTGCCGATGGTGTCATACAGCGACAAGGACACCTCGATGTTTTCGATCATCTCGGCATCGTCGCTCCTGTCCAGGCCGGTGATGTCCACCTTCTCGATGGTGCCGCGCGCGTGCGCGGTCGAGGCGGCGGCCAGCGACAGGAACATCAGTGGCAGGGCGTATTTCATTGAAATCATGGGCAACAGGATAGCCGGACGGGTCGAGCGCGCAACAAGGGGAGCAGCCAGTGGCTCACCCCAGCAGGTCTAGGAAGGCCTGCCAGTCGCGCGGCGGCGACACGAAGATTTCATAGACGCCCGTGCCCTGGCCCGATTCGATGCACAGGGTGAAGAACCGCGGCGGTGCCTGCGGATCATCCGGATCGGGTTGGCAGACGAAGTAGCTGTCCGCCCCGCCCTGCGTCTCGCGCATGCCAATCACCTGCACGTCCGGCTGCAGGGTCAGGTTGGTGGCATCCCATGCCACTCCGTCCGCAGAGGTGGCTTGCTCACGTAGCAGCCTCACCGGTCCGGACCGATAACTGTCTTCCGGCAACCAACCTTGGGTGAGGTAGCCACCAGGACCAACGAGTTCGGCGGTCAGAGTGCGTCGTGCGTAGGTTTCAAAGTTCAGTTCAGGATCCCGCAGCGCGGTCAGCGCATGCTCCTGGGCCGAGGAGAGGAGGGAGGCAGCGGTAGCTGCAGGGGTCCGCGGGGGCTGAGGGCCGAGCGTCTTCAATACCGCACCGGGACCGCTCCGTTCGATCTGCATGTTCTTCTTCCAGGGGTATCTGCACGACGGCACAGGCCGGGCAATGATCGCCGTTGGCCCGCTGCCTCGGCGTGAAGAGGGTGTTGGCAAGGCGCCCGCGCAGGCAACGAGGGTGTCCGTGCACGCCTTCGTTGCCTGCGCTGTAGCTTACATGCCTTCGTCCTCCACGCGTTCCGGCAGCCACAGACGCGGTACCGGCAGGTCTGTGGCGTGGGGTGGGTTGCGCAGCAAATCGGCTTCAGCCGCTTCGCGGCGCTGCGGGTTGGCCTTGTCCAGCAACGCGGCGCGGATGCCGGCACGCACCTTGTCGATGGCCTCACCTGTCGGCTCCCATTGCGACCGGGTGCGCTCCATTTCGCGCTTCACCATCAGCCCCAGCCGCCATTCGGTGCGCTCAGGGTTGTCGACGAAGTGGTAGTACACCCGCGTCTTCACCTTCGGCAAAACCTTCATCAGCGCAGCCATGCGGCGGTTGCAGCTGGTTTCGCATGGATGCATGTCCGATGCCACCTCCAGTGTGCCTGTCAACGCTTCCACCGGTGTGTTGACGGCGGCGCGCAGCGGCGTGGCCAGTTCCGGGCGTGCAGCTATCATTTCCTCGAACCATCTGTCGATAACCTTGCCCTCGCTGCACGAGCGGACCTCGAACACACGATGGGGCCCGGGCTTGAGCTCGCGCACGTTGGAGGGCAGCAGCTGGGCATCACCGAGCAGCTTCTGCAGTGTCTCTGGTAGTGCGCTACGCGGCAGCCCGGCCAGCGCAGCATCGTCAAGGTCGGACAGCCGGACCCAACCCGGCGTCCCGTCCGGGCCCTCCGGGCCAATCCGCGCACGCAGATCTTCCTCGGTCAGGACCACCACGCCTGAACTGCGGGCACGCTCGCTGCTGGTGGTCAGCAGGTCGGCGCCCATGGCGTAATCGGACCGGAAGCGGTCATTGGGCGGAATCGGGACCTCCGTGCGCTGTTTGCCCTTCCCCTTGTAGGTTTTCTCGACCTGGTCGTCGGCCACAAGCACGCGGCGGATTGGAGTATTGCCCACGTAGTTCGTGCCGCTCATCCATGCCACCGGGGGTCCGCTGTACGCACCGCCCTGCAACGGAAATTCCCCCAGTGGCACCGGCTCACCGTGCAGGCGCAGGTCGCCCAGCGAGTAGGCCACGAAGTTCTTGACGCGGAAATTGCGCTCGTGCATCAGGTCCATCGATGCCAGCTCGCGCATGCGCGCCTGCTTTGTCTCGGACAATGTCTGCCCCTGCGCCTGCAAGGTACGTTTCTCGGCCTTCAGCGCTTCCGATTCGGCGAACAGATCGCGGATGCCGGCATACTCCCGCTCCGCACGCTGGTGCACCTGGTAAAGGCGATCGCTGACGGCATCGCGGGCGGCAACCTCCTCCTGAGAAAGGGACACGCCAGCGGCTGGCTCACATGGGTCGATACTGCGTCTTACCCGGTTCCCCGGCAGCGCGCGAGGCAGCAGGCAGGCCCGGATCAACGGGGTTTGTCGCATGTGCTCGACCACCGCTCGCCGCAGACTGGCCGCGTCGCCAAGCGCAGTCTGTTCGCTCTTGTTCAACTGATCGAACAACGCCTGCTGCCAGCTGGCCTGGACCTTCCCCTGCGCATTCGAAACGACCATCGCCCCACCCTTGCGGGGGGTGAAAACGATCCGTGCATCGATACCCGGTGCGGTGGAGGCGACCAACAGCAGAGAGCCGTCCTTGCCATCTCCAAGGACGGTGATGCTGCGCCCGGTCAGTGCCGCCTGCAGGTGCGTTCCCAACTGCTGCACATCAGCGAGCGTGCGGATGCCGTCATTCACCACGGCCTGGCGTTGCTGGCGCTGCGCGCGGTTGGTGAGCGTGTCGGCGACAACGTCGCTGATGGGCTCATTGAAGATCCACGCTTCCATCTCGCGCTTCTGCCTGTTGCTGGCGGCAGTGACAATCTCTTCGGCCTCAGCCTTGGTCAGCTCCGGGAAGTGCTTGGCCAGGTTGTCGGCCGCGGTGGGCAGGCGGTGCTGCGCGGCGATCCAGCGCTGCCATGTCGTCCGGCTCTGTTTCGGGTCGAGCTTGATGGTTTCCACCAGTTCGGTGCGGACGGCCGCTACCAACGCATCCCGTGGGCTGTCGGCGGACAGGCTCAGACGCTGTGCCAGCGCATCGATATCCGAAGCGTCAATCAGCGCTTCGATGCCGGGAAGGGTCCGGGTATCTTCGACCCGCACCATCAATCCCACTGGGCCGCGACCGAAGCGTGCGCCACGGGTCCACTCGCCAAGGGTGTCGATAAAGGTTTCCACGCCCTTGCCATTTCCCAACGCAGGACTGTCGGCCCAGGCGCGCATGATGATGGCTTCGTCGCCCGGCATCCCGAGCGTTACGGGTTCGCTCAGAATCCGCTCGATGCGCTGGTCGATGGTGAGCTCCTGGATCACATGGCGCAGATCGGCACTGCGTGAGGGTGCACGCGAACGCACGCCGAACACGGCCTCCAGCTCGTCAAGCTTTTCCGGGGGAAGGTTCTCTGCATCTGGCAACCTGCTCATCCATTCGCGTCTGCCCAGCGGTGCGGGCGTGGTGGTGCCGCGTCGCGGCGACGGTTGTTGCTGCTGCCTTTGCCAGGCGTTGTCCTTGTACTGCACAGGAGGCCCCAGTTCGTCGGCCGCGTCCGGCATGCGCAGGCGGAGCACGCCGTCCTCCCCCGGCGCTGCTTCGATGTAGCACCCGCCCTGTTCGATGAAGGTGCGTTCGCCCTGTCGATAGACGGTGGCGCCGTCGGGCCCGGCCTGCTTCAGCAGCGGCAGGCCGATACTGGCCAGCGACTGCCGGGAGACCTCGAAGGCTTCATTCACCCGGCCGTCGACAGTGAAACCACGCGCCTGCAGCTGCCAGTGACGCAGCGCGGCCATGGCGTCGGGCAAGCTGCGGATGCGCTTGCCTATCTGATAGACCAGGCCGGGAATGGCACTGAGCTCCACGATGTCCACCACGCCGAGAAGTCCGCCGCCCAACGCAAGGATGGCGCCGTCGCGGTCGCCGTTTTCCATCAGTCGGATGCCCTCGCGGATGTCATCGGCCAGCAGCCCCAGCGTGCCCGCCACGCACAGCGCTACACCGGCGCCGCCGGTGGCGAACGAACAGAGCGCGCCCAGGCCGATTCCCCCCACCATCTTCAGCGTCTCGCCCAGCCGCTCCAGCTGGCTCACCGTCATCTGGTCCACGTCGCTCATCCGCGCATCGAAGAGCACGCTGGCCGCCGCCTTCGGCCCCTGTGTCTGGGTGAACCCGAACGGGATGCCCCGGCTGCTTGCAGTGTGCTCGAACGTCTTCTCCAGGGTTTTCTGGTAGCGGATCTGCGCACGCTTGACCAGATAGCCTTGCGCCTCGGGCTCGCGCAGCCACGCAGCGAATGCACGCTCATCCAGCAGGCGGTCGCCGTGCGCGGTATCGGGCAGGAACACGTGGCGCCCTGCACTGCTGCGGATCGCCCACAACCCGACGATGGGACGGCCGTTGATGGTCACGCCCTGCAACGACGACGGCCGGGTCCGCTGGGGATCGAGCTGGGCATGCGCGGCCTGCAGCGCGCGGTACGTGGCATCGTCGAGGCTGCCATCCTGCCGGGCCACCTCGATCATCCAGGCGGTACGGGCGCGGATCTGCTCGCCCAGCGCCTTGGCGAACACCGGGCCATCGGCGCTGTGCGGCAACTTCTTCAAATGGTTGATGTAGGCATTGGCCAGGCGGTTGCTCTCAGCGAATTCTTCCAGCGCGCCGCAGATCGCGCGACGCAGGGAGGCGTCCCGCAGCTGGTCGCCCAGGGCCGCGTCTTCGCGCACCGTGCCCTGCGCGTCGCGGCTGTACGCGACCAGCTGCATCGCATCCAGCGTGTCGTCGTCCAGCCAGGCCGCCGGTTCCAGGCGCGTGTTGGGCAGGCCGCCGACATCCGGGGACCAGTCCGGCAGATTGACCGGCATCGCCGGGCGGCGCAGGCCCTGACCCTGCCAGCCGTGGGTGGCCCAGTCGATCAGGTTCATTTCGAGCTCGCCTACGCGCAGCCTTACCAGATCTGGATCAAATGCATCGAGCGGTCCTTGGAAACCGGCCATGCGCAGCGCGCCGACCATCGCCTCGGTAACGCCGGCATGCGCGTGGGTGCGCAGCGTCTGCAGCACGCGCTCCTGCTGCTCGCCGTACACAGTTTCGGCGGCGATGTTGGCGATGCCCAGCGGGCTCCAGCGCAGCTGGTTGCGCTGCAACCGCTCCTGCGCCAGGACCTCGCCGTGCGCGATCAGCGTGTCGGCCCACTGTTGCCGCGCCCCTTCCGGGTGGTCGACGCGGGTGAAAGCCAGCGTGAAACTCTTGGACGGGTCCCACGCCTGCGGTCCGCGCTGGCCACTCTGGAAGGCTGCCAGGCGCGCCTCCCAGGACTTCACCAGCCTGTCTACTTCGGCACGCTCCTCCGGCCGTGCGGACTGCACGATGTCGTCGGCCAAGGTGCGTCCCATGTCACCGTCGGCGAAGGCGCCGACCTGGGCGCGCTGGGTATCCAGGAACTGGCGGAACGCGGTTTCATCGCCGAATGCCTGGAAGCGGGACAGGTCCGACCGGTACAGCACTACCTGGCCCTCGGTGTCCGGCTCGACGCTGCGCAGTACCAGGTAGTTGGGCAGCTCGATCCTCACTTCGCCATCGGTATAGGTCAGCGTCGCGCGCTCGACCTCGCCGGTGCCGCGCAGGAAGCCGAGCACGATATCGGCGCCTCGCCGGTGCGCGTTGCCACTGCCCAGTACGCCCTGCGCCTTGGCCTTGAGCGCATCGATCACCAGCCGTGACTGCACCGCCTGGCTCAGCGCCGGACGCAGCTGTTCCATGCGGGCGTTGATGGCCGCACGCAGGCCGCGCGCATCGGCGCTCTTGACGAAGGCGGCAAGCTGCTTGCTTTCGGCAGCGGATACCTCGGCGCCTGCTCGCAGGAAGGCGTGCCGTTCCCCTGCCTCGCGCGTCAGGCAGTACTGCAGCAGGGGCAGGCGGTCGTCCACAACGATGCCGGCCACCTGGGTTTCAGGCAGCTTCACCTCGATATCCTGCCAGGGGCCACGCCAACCGGACTTCTGCAACGCAGCGTCCATCGCTGCATCGGTGGCCGCGTCCACCTGCGCGAGCGCGGGGGCAAGCTCACGCAGCAGTTGCCATTGGCTGACCAACAGCTCCTGTTCGGACGCGGGCAGCGTCGCTACCCATGCCCAGCCGGGGTGGGTGGCGATCTCACGCGCCACCGCCACCGACCACAGGCGCATCGACTGCACCTGCTGCATCAGCGCGCGGTCGGCCCGCAGTGCGTCCAGCAGATCGGCAGGGACGTCCTGTACCTGCGTGCCGGCGTCGACGGAGGATCCTGAGGGTGTCGACGTGGCATCGGGCGCGGCGCGGCGCATGCGCGCGCCACGCTGGGTGATCTCCAGTTCTCCCAGCACCCGATCCAGGCCGGTACCCCAGTGGCCGCTGGGAAGTGCTGCCACCTGCGCAGCCAGACGCTCTGCAAGTTCTGCAGGTGTCGGCGGCGCGGTGTCAGGCCAGAAGTAATTCTTCAACCCCACCGCCAATGCGCCGACGCCCGTCACCGCCAACCCTGCGGCCACGGCCAATGGCGTCCTGCGCAGACCGGGGAACGCCCGCGTTACCGCTGTTCCCGTGGCTGCCCCGATTTCCCTGGGCACCAGCGGCGTGGTCGAGGTGACCTCTGTGAGCGCCGAGCGGCCCATCAACGTCATTTCCACGGCAGGCGGCGCCTGTGGCACGGCCTGGAAACCGCTGCGTGCAGTCTGGCCCAGTGCAGCAATGCCCGCGCCGAGCCACGCCAGCCAGCCGCCCTGCTGGCGGCTGGCCGGCGAGGTGGCGAGGTCAGGGCGTGGTTCCATCAGCTCGGCCGGCGGCTCAGCGACGGCGCTCCCTGGTTGCAGTGTGTAGGGTGCGGTCGCAAGTTCTACGTGGTCAACGCGGGTGTCCCACGCCGGTACAACGGCGCTGCCGCGATTCACCGCATCCTGGTGCAGGGTGCGCGCCTGCTTCTCCTCGGGGGTCAGCTTGACCTTGGGCGCCGCAAGTTCGCTGCCTTCGTTTACGTCCACCGGCTTGAACAACGCTCCGCCCACACCATTGAGCACGGCAAGCTGTTGCCAGTGCTTCGGCAGCTCAGCGATGAACTTGCCAATCCCCTGCAACTGGGCCGTCGGCTTCGGCAGCGCCTGCCGCAGCTGCCACAGCAGCGCCGCCACCGCCAATGCCGACAGCAGGTGCCCGCCGCCGAGGTTGGGGCGCAGCTGCGCATCGGCCTGTGCCACGCTCTCGTGCAGGGTCCACAGACCGGCGCGAACCGACTCGGGCAGCGACTGCACCAGCGCATCGAAATCGGCCTGGGTGCGCAGCGTGGGCAGCGCCGCCGCCAACGACGGCAACACGGTCGCCACGCAGCTCCAGGTGCCGGTGAACACGCTGCGCGCCAGCTGCCCTGCGGTCAGCGCGCTGCTGGCCCAGCCCGGCAGTTCGGCCATCAAGGTGGTCCACGCCACGCGGGTCAGCACGCTGTCCAGCGCATGGATGCCCAGGTCGCGCAGCACCGCCACATCGTGTCCGCGTGCGGCCAGCGCCTGTTCCATGCGCAGCGTCACCGCCTCGCGCGCCTCGGGCGTGGTGGCCGTAGCCAGGTATTTCTCCAGCGTGCGTACCAGTGCCCGGCTCTCGGGCGCGCCGGTGGCGAGGATCGCCTCGCGTATCGCCGCCTCGCGTGGACTCAGTACCTGCGTCGGTGCGGTGTTCTTGGTGGAACGGGGCGGGGGCCTGTTGCCGATACACTCGGGTGCGATGGCCTGGTCCTGGGCCGCGCATTCGCCGGCCAGTGCGGTGAAGCGGTTGAAAGTGGGAAAGTCTGCAGCGGCGGTCGACAACTTGGGCATTGAGCGGTACTTCCGTGCGAAGCGGGGGCGAGCCGGCGCGGAAGGCGCGCGGCATGTCGTTGCCGCAGGAACGAGCGGCGCGGGATGATCACGCGACGCCGGGGAATACCGATTGCACGAATTTATCGTTTGCCACCTTGACGGTTGGCACGCTCAATCAATATTCAGATTGATTGCAGTTTTCGTCGCATTTGAGCAGATGCGCACAAAAAGAAAGCGCCCGAACCAGTCGGGCGCTTTCAAGGGTGAGACGCGATCAGGCTGTTGCCGTCAGCTGGACAGGTGCTCGATCGCCGCCACGCTGCCGAGGCGGTCGCCCAGGCGCTTGAGCAGGGCCAGGCGATTGCCACGCAGCGCAGGATCTTCTGCGTTGACCATCACCGCATCGAAGAACGCATCCACCTGCGGACGCAGGCGGGCCAGGCGCGCCAGCACGCTGACATAATCCTTCTGATGCAGGCTGGCATTGCTGTCGTCGATGGCTGCTTCGACGGCTTCAGCCAGCTCGCTTTCGGCCGGTTCGGCCAGCAACGCCGGATCCACCATGCCGGGAATCGCCCCTTCGGCCTTGCGCAGGATGTTGCGGATGCGCTTGTTGGCGGCGGCCAGCGCCTCGGCTTCCGGCAGCGCAGCGAAGATGCCGATGGCATCGATGCGGCGATCGAAGTCGTACAGCGACGCCGGCTTCAGTTCGGCCACCGCGTTGAAGTGCGTGGCCGGCACGCCCTTGTCGGCGTAGTAGCCGCGCAGGCGGTCGATGATGAAGTCGTACAGTTCCTGCGGCAGCGCGTCGGTCTTGCGCTCGGCACTGGGCCGCACCGCCGCCGGCAGGCCGGCAAAGGCCGTTTCCAGCAGCGCGCGCAGGTCCAGCTCGAAGCCCGATTCGATGATCGTGCGGGCCAGGCCCAACGCGTTGCGGCGCAGCGCGAACGGGTCCTTGTTGCCGGTCGGCTTCAAGCCTGCGGCAAAACCACCGGCCAGGGTATCGGCACGCTCGGCGATGGCCAGCACCTTGCCCAGCTCCGACAGCGCGATGTCGTCGCCACCGAAGCGCGGCTGGTAAGCCTCGTCGATGGCCAGCGCGACCTCGGGCGATTCACCACCGGTCACCGCGTAATGGCGGCCGGCAATGCCCTGCAGCTCCGGGAATTCATTGACCATGCGCGACTGCAGGTCGTTCTTGGCCAGTACGGCGGCACGCTTGGCCAGCACCGGATCGGCGCCCACCTGCGGTGCGATCAGGCCGGCCAGCGCCACCACGCGCTGCACCTTGTCGGCCACCGAACCCAGCTTGGCCTGGTAGGTGACGGTCTTCAGACCCTCGCCCATCGCGTCCAGGCCCTGCTTGAGGTCTTCATCGAAGAAGAACTTTGCATCGGCGAAGCGCGGGCGGATCACCCGCTCGTAGCCCTTGGCCACTTCGGCCACGTTCTTCGATTCGATGTTGGCGATGCCGATGAATTTCTCGGTCAGCCTGCCGCTGTTATCGAGCACCGGGAAGAACTTCTGGTTGATTTCCATGGTCTCGATCAGCGCTTCCTGCGGCACCGCCAGGAATTCGCGCTCGAAACTGCACAACACCGGTGCCGGCCATTCGACCAGGTTGACCACCTGCTCCAGGTTGTCATCGGTGATGCGCGCCTGGCCACCAGCGGCGGCGGCTTCGGCGTTGACTGCCTCCACGATGCGGCTGCGGCGCGCATCGGCGTCCACCAGCACGTAGGCGGCCTGCAGCGAACTGAGGTAGTCGTCCGGCGAAGACAGCCACACGGTCTTGTCGTGCATGAAACGATGGCCGCGGCTCATGCGGTCGGACTTCAGACCCAGCACCTCGGCCTCGATCACGTCCTTGCCGTGCAGCAGCACCAGCCAATGCACCGGGCGGGCGAAGCCGTAGCTGTGGCTGCCCCAGCGCATCGGCTTGGGAATGGGCATGGCGGCAATCGCCTCGGCCAGGATCTCCGGCAGCAGCGCGGCGGTGCGCGCGCCCGGGGTCACCGAACGGTGCACGAAACGCTCGCCCTTGGCGTCGCTGGTGCGCTCCAGCGCGGTCCAGTCGATCCCGGCCTTGGCCGCGAAGCCCTGCAGGGCTTTGGTCGGCTGGCCGTCGGCGTCCAGCGCGATGTTCAGGTACGGGCCCAGTACTTCACCGCGCTGTTCCGGCTGCTCCACGGCCACCCCGGGCAGCAGCACCGCGAGCCGGCGCGGGGTGGACAGCGGCTTGGCGTCGCCGCGTTCCACGGCCACGCCACGCTTGGTCAGGCCGTCCACCACGCCATCGAAGAATGCCTGGGCCAGGCCCGGCAGCGCCTTCACGGGCAGTTCTTCGGTCCCCAGTTCAACCAGCAGCGGCAGCATCGTGCTCATGCCTGCACCTCCTTGGCCGCCACGGCTTCGAGGCGCTTGGCTTCATACAGTTTCGCCACCGCCTGGGCCAGCGCGCGTACGCGCAGGATGTAGCGCTGGCGCTCGGTCACGCTGATCGCGCGGCGCGCATCCAGCAGGTTGAACGAATGGCTGGCCTTGCACACCTGCTCGTAGGCCGGCAGCGGCAGGCCGACCTCGACCAGCTTCTGGGCTTCCTTCTCGCACGCATCGAAGCGGTGGAACAGCTCTTCCACGTCGGCGTATTCGAAGTTGTAGGTGCTTTGCTCCACTTCGTTCTGCAGGTACACATCGCCGTAGGTCACCGGCGTGCCGTCCGGCCCGTAGGTCCAGACCAGGTCATAGACGTTGTCGCAGTTCTGCAGGTACATGCACAGGCGTTCAAGACCGTAGGTGATCTCGCCCAGCACCGGCTTGCACTCCAGGCCACCGGCCTGCTGGAAGTAGGTGAACTGGGTCACTTCCATGCCGTTGAGCCAGACTTCCCAGCCCAGGCCCCAGGCACCCAGGGTCGGCGATTCCCAGTTGTCCTCGACAAAGCGCAGGTCGTGCACCAGCGGGTCGATGCCCAGTGCCTTCAGCGAATCCAGGTACAGCTGCTGGATGTTGTCCGGGCTGGGCTTCATCGCCACCTGATACTGGTAGTAGCGCTGCAGGCGGTTGGGGTTTTCGCCGTAGCGGCCGTCGGTGGGGCGGCGCGAAGGCTGCACGTACGCGGCATTCCAGCTTTCCGGACCGATCGAGCGCAGGAAGGTCGCCGGGTGGAAGGTGCCGGCACCGACCTCCAGGTCCAGCGGCTGGATCAGCACGCAGCCCTGCTGCGCCCAATACTGGTTGAGGGTCTGGATCAGGCCCTGGAAAGTGATCGGAACGTTCTGGGTCGCGGACATGCGGCGGAGTCTTGCCTGCTCAGGGGGTGCGCTAGTATAGCGACGGACCGCCCGCCGGCATTCCAGGCAAGCTGCCATCACGCCGTGCAGGCCCCGCTCCGAGGATTCTGGCGCCATGGAACACCGCCCACCGGCAACCCTTGCCCCCGCTCCGGCCCCTGGGCCTCTGCCGCCGGGACGGCTGGTCTTCGAGCAGGTCGCCGCCGCAATGGTCGCCGATGGCCTGGTTGCGCCGTCCGATCTGGAACGCATCCGCTTTTCCGGCCAGGGCGCCCGCAATGCCAGCGAAGTCCACCCGCTGGTGCTGCTGGCCAACCTGAAGCTGGTTGCCGCCTCGGGCGGTGAGCTTGGCCTGGAACGGCTGACCGAATGGCTGGCCACCCGCACCGGCACCCGCTATCTGCGCATCGATCCGACCCGGGTGGACGTGGCGGCGGTGACCGCGCTGGTCTCCCATGCGTATGCGCGCCGCCATCGGTTCCTGCCGCTGGCAGTGGACACCGAGCGTCTGCTGGTGGCCACCAGCGAACCGCTGGCCCAGGAGTGGCTGCTCGATCTGCAGCACCTGGCCCGGCGCAGGATCGAGCTGGCCATGGTCAATCCGCTGGACCTGCACCGCTACACGATGGAGTTCTATGGGGTCACCCGGTCGGTGCGCGGCGCGCGCGGCGACGTGCGCAGCGAAGCCAGTGGCACCCTGCCCAGCTTCGAGCAACTGGTGGAGCTGGGCCGCTCTGGCGATGTCAACGCCGACGACCAGCACGTGGTGCACATCGTGGACTGGCTGCTGCAGTACGCGTTCGAGCAGCGCGCCTCGGACATCCACCTGGAACCACGCCGCGACATGGGGCGCATGCGGTTCCGCATCGATGGGGTGCTGCACAAGGTGTTCGAGGTACCGCCGCCGGTGATGACGGCCATGGTCAGCCGCATCAAGGTGCTGGGCCGCATGGACCTGGCCGAGCGCCGCCGCCCGCAGGATGGCCGCATCAAGACCCGCTCGCCGGGCGGTCGGGAGGTCGAGATGCGCTTGTCGACCATGCCCACCGCCTTCGGCGAAAAGTGCGTGATGCGCATCTTCGACCCGGATGCGGCCTTCAAGAGCATTGACCAGCTTGGCTTCAGCCCGCAGGAAGCGGCAGGCTGGACGGCGCTGGTGGAGCGTCCGCACGGCATCGTGCTGGTCACCGGCCCAACCGGATCGGGCAAGACCACCACCCTGTATTCCACGCTGAAGCGGCTGGCCACCCCGGACGTGAACGTGTGCACGGTGGAAGATCCGATCGAGATGATCGCGCCGGAATTCAACCAGATGCAGGTGCAGACCAACATCGACCTGGACTTCGCGGCCGGCGTACGCACCCTGCTGCGGCAGGACCCGGACATCATCATGATTGGTGAAATCCGCGACCTGGAGACGGCCCAGATGGCCGTGCAGGCCTCGCTGACCGGCCACCTGGTCCTGTCCACGCTGCACACCAACGATGCGCCCTCGGCGATCACCCGCCTGCTCGACCTGGGCGTGCCGCATTACCTGCTGGCCAGCACCATCAACGGGGTGCTGGCCCAGCGTCTGGTGCGCACCCTGTGCCCACACTGCAAGGTGCCCAGGCCGCTCAGCGCGGTCCAATGGGCGGCGCTGGCTGATGCCGATGAAGCATTACCAGAGTCGCCCACGCCATATGCGCCTGCCGGTTGCCTCGACTGCCGGCGCACCGGCTACATGGGCCGGGTAGGCCTGTATGAGTTGCTGCCATTGACGTCGCGGCTGCGCGGGCTGATCCGGGCGGACATGGATCTGGCCGGTTTCAGCCGCGCCGCGCGTGCTGAAGGCGTACGAACCCTGCGCCGCGCGGGGCTTGAAAAGGTGGCGGCAGGGCTGACTACAATCGAGGAAGTCCTCAGCGTACTGCCTCCCCCCGATGAACCGCTCGCCCTTCCTGATTCTTGAAACCGGCCGACCGGTCGCCTCGCTGCGCCGCTACGGCCGTTTTCCGCATTGGATCCGGGTAGCGGCGGGACTGGATGCGGACGAGACGGTGGTGGTGGACGTGGAGCACGGCGGCACGCTGCCCGACCACCGCGATTTTGCCGGGGTGATCATCAGCGGTTCGGCGGCGTACGTGACCGACCGCGCCGACTGGAGCGAACGCAGCGCACAATGGCTGCGCACCGCCGCCCATGACAACCGCCCGGTGTTCGGCATCTGCTACGGCCACCAGTTGCTGGCCCATGCCCTGGGCGGGGAGGTGGCCTACAACCCGGCCGGGCGCGAATCGGGCACGATCGAGCTGGCGCTGGAGCCTTCGGCGGTGGACGACCCGCTGTTCGCCGGCCTGCCCACGCGGTTCCCGGCCCACGCCACCCACCTGCAGACCGTGCTGCGCGCACCGGAGGGCGCGGCCATTCTGGCCCGCTCGGCGCAGGACAACTGCCACGCCTTCCGCTGGGGCCAGCAGGCCTGGGGGGTGCAGTTCCACCCGGAGTTCGCCACCCACCACATGCGCGGCTACGTGCGCGCCCGTGCCGAGTGCATCAGCCGCCACGGCGGCTGTGCGCGCAGCCTGGCACGCGGAGTCAGTGCGGCCCCGCTGGCCCGCCAGCTGCTGCGCCGTTTTGTCCGCCAGGCACGCAATAATTGAAAGACCGCCGGAAGCGACCTTTCCTTCAGGTGATGGGCACGGAAAACAGGGATAATCGTTGGGATTCGGGGCGTGCGCGCCCTTCCCCCTGTTCCGGAATGGTATGAGCGAAATTCGCAAGCTGCCCGCCTCGGCGGGCGCCCAATGGCTGCTGGACGCGTTCACCCTGTATCGCCGCGCACCGCTGCAACTGGCGGTGCTTGGCGTGATCGGCATGCTGGTCAGTTCGCTGATCCTGGTACTGGCGCAGGCGTTGCCGAGCTGGCTTGGCGTGCTGCTGCAGCTGGTGTCGGTGGCGGTAGGCCCGCTGGTGTTTGGCGGCATGCTGGTGGCGGTGAGCGAAGTGGCGCAAGGCCACCGCGCCCTGCCAACGCACCTGCTGCAGCCGATCCGCGACCGTCGCGTGACCCACCTGCTGGTGCCGCTGGCGATCCAGCTGATCGCGGTGATCGCGCTGGGTACGCTGCTGTACGTGATGATGGGCACCGATGGCCTGACCGCGTCGGCCGAGATGTTCCGCAGGATGCAGGAGCTGCAGCAGTCCGGCGCCACGCCGAGCAATGAGCAGACCATGGCGCTGATGGCAGGCGTGCCGGTGATGCGCATCCTGCTGTGGTTGCTGATCGCCTTCGGCACGTTCGTGGCGCTGAGCATGGCGATGTTCACCCAGCCGGCACTGGTGGTGTTCGACCACCAGAGTGGCATGCACGCGCTGCGCATGAGTCTGCAGGGCTGCATCCGCAATTTTGGCGCGATGGCGGTGTTCATGCTGCTGGGCCTGATCGCGGCGATGTGCATCTACTTCGTGATGATCATCGTGATGCAGCTGGCGTTGATGGCCGGCGGCGCCGGTGCGGCCGCGTTCGTGATGCAGCTGACCAACACCGCGGTGATCATGCCGCTGTACGTGGGCGCGGTTTACGCCGCCTGGAACCAGATGTTCGCCCACCGCGGCCGCGCCGCCCCGCCGCCGGTTCCGCCGTCGAATGGGCCTGGGAATATTTTCGCGGCTTGATTGACGGCAACTGCAGCGTTTCGGTTGATACGGGTTGGGGCCCGTCGGCCTCCCCAGCACGTAGCAATCGAAACGCTGTTCTTAAGCTCTGAAGGCGCTACTGCGCCTGAGGCTCGTCACCCTTGGCCGGCACCAGCCACCGCGACGCATGTATGCCCAGCTCATAAAGCAGGCACATCGGAATCGCCAGCATCAGCTGGGAAACCACATCCGGCGGGGTCAACACCGCCGCCAGCACGAAGATGCCCACGATCGCGTACCCACGGCCTTCCTTGAACTGCTGCGGCGTGATCCACCCCAGCAGGGTCAGGATCACCATCGCCACCGGCAGTTCGAAACTGCTGCCGAACGCGAAGAAGATCGCCAGCACGAAATCCAGGTACGCATTCGCATCCGGCGTGATCGCAATCACCTCCGGGCGGAACGTGGTCAGGAAGTGGAACACCGCCGGCAGCACCAGGAAGTACGCAAACGCGCAGCCGATGTAGAACAGCAGCACCGAGGTTGCCAGCAATGGCACCGCCAGGCGCTTTTCGCGCGCATACAGGCCCGGCGCCACGAATGCCCACAGCTGGTACAGCAGCCACGGCACCGCGATGAACACGGCCACGAAGAAGGTCAGCTTGAGCGGTGCGAAGAACGCACCGGCCGGGTTGGTGGCGATCATCGACTGCCCATTCGGCAGCTGCGAGATCAACGGTTGCGCCAGCCACGTATAGATCTGCCGCGAAAACGGCATCAGCCCCAGCAGCACCACGCCCAGCCCGATCAGCGCCCGCATCAGTCGCGCGCGCAACTCGATCAGGTGCTCGACCAACCCGCTTTCCGGCGCCTCATTACCACTCATCGTGGGGCCTCTGTCGTCGAGGGCGGCATATCGCGCGGCGCCTGACCGTCGATGCCCGGCGGGGCCATCGCATCACGTGGCTCTTCGGGCAGGGCGTCCGACTCTGGTGCCACCACGTGCTGGGCGACGCTGGCAGGCGAACCCGGCGCTGGCCCGGTCATGACCGGCTCCTCGGTGCTGGCCGATGCATCGCCATCGCGCTGCACCTGGTTGCGCATCTGCTCGGCTTCGCGGCGAACGGCCTCACCACTGGCACGCAGCTGCGCCTCGGTATCGCGCACCGATTCCTGTGCATCACGGAACTGGCGTTTGATTTCATCGGCGTGCAGCTCGCGCTCCAGCTCCTGCTTCACCGAGTCCCACTGGTTGCGTGCGCGCCGCACCCACAGCCCCGCGAAGCGGGCTGCCTTGGGCAGACGCTCGGGACCCAGCACGACCAACGCTACTACCGCGATGACCAGCAGTTCACTGAAACCGATGTCGAACACGCCATGCCGCCCCGATCAGCGCCGGTCGCGATCGTGCTCATTCTGCGATGTGGTCGTCGGATCCTGCGGACGCGACTCATCGCTCAGGTGCGCGGTGGGCTTGTCCTCATCACGCATGCCCTTCTTGAATTCCTTTACGGCACTGCCAAGGTCCTTGGCGCCACTGGTCAGCTTCTTGGTGCCGAACACCAGCAGAACGATGACCAGTACCACCACCCAATGCCACAAGCTCATACTGCCCATGATGTTCTGCTCGCATTAACCGGTAACAAGGACTTGAGCATAGCGCACCGCCGGTAGGGCGGCGCGCGTGACGAAAGTCAGTTGCCGTCCAGTGATTCAGTGCGCACCTCGCCTTCACCCACTGGCTGGAAGCCCTGCTGGGGTGCGGGCTGCGCCGGAACGGCCTGCAGCGGCGCGGTGGTGGCGCCGGCATTGGCCTGTTCAGCCACAGCGGGCGCGGCCTGCGCGGCCGGGCCGGCTGGGCGAGGCGCCGGGGCGGCGCTGGCGGTGCCGCGGTTCTGGCGCGCCGCGTAGGTGGCTTCTTCCAGGCGGTCACGGAAGGCCACCACGTCCATCGACGGCTGCTCGCCCATACGGCCCTCGAACACCATGCGCGGCGTGGTGTTGCTGCCATAGGCGTCCAGGTTGGCCTCGTCGTCGATCTGCAGCACCGCGCCGTCCAGCGCCACGCCGGCAAACAAGCCGCGCGCGCGCGACCACGACCAGATCTCAGCCTTCAGCTGGCCATCGGTGGCCGCCGCGGCGTTGCGGCCCACCGGACCGGCGGCGACGCCGGCGTCGGCACCCAGGGTGAATTTGCCGTTGACGAGATTGTCCAGGCTGCGGTCGTTACGGAACACCAGCACCACGTCCGAAGACTGGACGCCGGCCTGGAAACCGATGCTGCCGCCAGTGAGTTTCATGAACACCGGGTTGGACCAGCTGCCATCGGGGTTCTTGACCGACATCAGGCCATGTCCACGGCGACCGCCAATAACCAGGCCTGCTTTGATCGTGTCTGGAATGACCACGATCGCACGCCCTTCGTCCAACAACTTGTCAGGAATTCCCTGCTCGGGAATATCCTGGATGTCATTCAGCACGCGTACCGCATTGCGGGCGCGCTGGTCCTCCTCCGGCCCGGCCATCGCCTGGGTCGACAGCAGGCTGGCGGAGATCAGCAGTACAAGGCTCAAGCGGCGCATGGGTGCTCCAGAGTGGGGGCAATACGTAAGTACCCGAAATTAGAGGGGTTTCAATGAATCCGCAATGAGTATGTGCTCTCCATCGCGCATACCTGCGAGAATGGCCACCATGCTCGACGCACCCGACACCGCCGTGCTGGCGGTCAATCTAGGCACACCCGAGACGCCCACCGCTCCGGCGGTAAGGCGCTACCTGGCCGAGTTCCTCACCGATCCACGCGTGGTGGCGATCCCGCCGCTGCTGTGGAAACCGCTGCTGTACGGAGTGATCCTGCCGCTGCGCAGTGGCCGCTCGGCGGCCAAGTATGCGCAGGTCTGGCTGGCCGACGGTTCCCCGTTGATGGTGTACACCCGCCGCCTGGCCGAGGCCATGCAGCAGCTGATGCCCAACCTGCGTGTGCGCCATGCCATGCGTTACGGCGCCCCTGCGCTCACTGCCGAGCTGGACCGGCTGGCGGCCGAGGGCATGCGACGGATCGTGGTGCTGCCGTTGTATCCGCAGTATTCGACCACCACTACCGCCTCCATCGAGGACCAGGTGCGCGACTGGCAACCCCGGCACCCGGGCATTACCGTCACCCTGATCCGCGATTACGCCATCGACCCGGATTGGGTTGCGGCAGTGGCCGGCAGCATCCGACAGTGGTGGGAGCGCCATGGGCGCGGCGAGCAGCTGGTGTTTTCCTTCCACGGCATTCCGCAGCGCCTGGCCGACGCCGGCGACCCTTATCCGCAGCGCTGCGAAGCCAGTGCGCAGGCGATCGCGCAGGCACTCGGCCTGGCCGACAGCGAGTGGAAACTGACCTACCAGTCGCGCTTTGGCCGCGAGAAGTGGCTGCAGCCCTACGCCGAACCGACGCTGTGGGCGATGGCCGAGCGCGGGGTGAAGCGCATTGACGTGGTCTGCCCCGGCTTTGCCACCGACTGCCTGGAAACGCTGGAGGAAGTGGCGATGGGATTCACAGAAACCGTTGCCGAACGCGGCGCACAGATGCGCTACATCCCCTGCCTCAACGCCGATCCCGCGCACGCCTTGGCGTTGGCGCGGCTGAGCATCGCCGCGCTGGCATGACGCTCGAGCCGTTTGTACTGCCGGTGGCCGGCACGACCGTGGCCGGGCTTCGTTCGGCGGCCGCGCAGGGCACGCGTGTGCTGGCCCTGCACGGGTGGCTCGACAACGCGGCCAGCTTCATCCCGTTGGCTGCCGCGCTGCCCGGATTGGATCTGGTGGCCATCGACCTGCCCGGTCACGGCCACAGCGCACATCTGCCGCCGGGCACGCAGTACAACACGCCGGGCGCGATCTGCCATGTGCTCGAGGTAGCCGATGCGTTGGGCTGGGAGCGCTTTACGCTGCTGGGCCATTCGATGGGCGCCGGCATTGCCAGCCTCACCGCTGCTGCCGCACCGGAGCGCGTGGAGCGGCTGATCGCCATGGAGGCACTCGGTGGCCTGCGCGGACCCGAAAATGAAACCGCGCAGCGCCTTCGCGAGCATGTACACGCGGTGCGCGCATTGCCGTCGAAGAAGCTGCGCGTGTTCGCCGACCTCGCCGCACCGGTGCGTGCGCGGATGATGGCCAACCAGCTCAGCGAGCCATGTGCGCGCCTGCTGGTCGAGCGCGGCGTGATGCCGGTGGACGGCGGCTACAGCTGGTGCAGCGACCAGCGCCTGATGCTGCCCACCGCGATGCGGTTGAGCGAAGGGCAGATCGACGACCTGCTGGCGGCAATCGAATGCCCCACCCAGGTGATCTACGCCACGCCGGCACAGTCGTACTATCCCGAACCGCTGCGCAGCGAGCGAATCAAGCTGCTGCGCGATGGCCGACTCGATGTGTTCCCTGGCACCCATCATCTGCACATGGAGCACCCGGCGCTGGTGGCCGACGTCATCGCCCGCTTTCTGAGGTAGGCGTCGACCGCTGGTCGATACGCGGTCGGAGCCCTGCGACACAGGGTCGCACTCAATTTCCATCGGTGATGTCCGATACCGATGACGCAGGCCCGCAAGGATCGCCTGTGCCGTCACCTGCTCCGCCGTCGCGAAGCCGCGTGTCATCCGGCTTCCAGGAAGGAGCACGTTCCCACGCATCCATATTTCCGCAAGGTCTTTCGCCGATGGGCCGCAGGATCTCGCATCCGTCTGTCCGCGTTTCAGCGGAGGGCGTTCCGTTCCGCATTCTCACTGGAGTTGTCATGTCTGCCATCCGCCACCCTTCGTCCCGTCCACCCGACCCAACGCTGCCGTCCTGTGCGCTGCCCCCGTATCCGCGCGGGGAGCGCGCCGCTGCAGGGGTGCTCTGCGCTGGGCTCGTGGGCGGCCTTGCCGGCGCCCTGTGGCAGCAACCGGCCGTCACTGCGCTTGGCATCGCGATCGCGACCGGCGCGCTGGTTGTGCTGGCTCCGCGGGTGCGGCGCAGCAGGGCCGAGCTGCACGCTGAGCTGGCGCGGATAACGAACGGCCATGGTCAGTTGCAGGCACGCTGCGCCCACGAGCATGCCGGCGCTGCGGCCGACGCTGCGCTGCGCCTGGCCCTGGAGGTCTCGCCCACCGCGGTGATGATGGCCGACGCGTCCCACGTGATCCGCTATGTAAACCCCGCGGTAGTACGTCTACTGCGCAACCAGCAGGCCAATCTGCGCGAGGCGTTTCCGGATTTCGAGGCCGATGCCCTGGTGGGGACCAGCATCCATCGCTTCCACGCCAACCCGGATCGCATCCGGGCCATCCTGGATACACTGCAGGCCACCCATCACGGGCGCGTGCAGATCGGACCGGTGCACTTTGCCCAGGTGGTGAGCCCGATGTTCGACGCAGTCGGAACACGCGTCGGTTTTGCCGTTGAATGGCACGACCGGACTCAGGAGCTGGCGCTCGAGACGGCCGTGGCCGAGATCGTGGGCGCCGCCGCCCGTGGCGACCTGGACCGCCGACTGTCACCTGCCGCCGGCGGCAGCGCGTTCATGGATGGCCTCACCATCGGCATCAATCAACTGCTGGAGCGGGTCGGCAGCACCGTGGGTGATCTTCGCCGCGTGCTGTCGGCCCTGGCCAAGGGTGACCTGGGCCAGCGCATGCAGGGCGACTACCAAGGGTCGTTCGCCGCCATGCAGCGCGATGCCAATGCGACGGCGATCCAGCTGGGCAACATGGTCGAACGCATCCGGCGCAGTGCCGGCGCAATCGCGCTTGGGGCCGAGGAGATTGCCAGTGGCAACCATGACCTATCCACCCGCACCGAAAGACAGGCGGCACATCTGGAAGAGACGGCGTCCTCGATGGAAGAGCTTACCTCCACTGTCCGGCAGAACGCGGACCATGCACGCAACGCGAGCACGCTTGCGCTTGGGGCGCAGGAGGTGGCCGAGCGCGGCAGCGCGGTGGTCGGGCGCGTGGTCAGCACCATGGACAGCATCCATGCCGCGTCCAAGCGGATTGGCGAGATCACAGGCGTCATTGACGGCATTGCCTTCCAGACCAACATCCTGGCCCTCAACGCGGCGGTGGAAGCGGCGCGCGCCGGCGACCAGGGGCGTGGTTTCGCGGTGGTGGCCAGCGAAGTGCGCAGCCTGGCGCAACGTTCGGCGGAGGCCGCGCGTGAAATCCGGCAGCTCATCGATGCATCTGCCAGCGAGGTCGCCGATGGCGCCCGGTTGGCGCAGAGCGCCGGCGGCACCATGCAGGAGATCGTCAGCAGCGTGGCCGGCGTCAGCGCGATCATGGCCAGCATTGCTGCCGCGTCGCAGGAGCAGGCCGCAGGCATCGACCAGATCAGCCAAACGGTGGTCCAGATGGACTACGCTACCCAGCAGAACGCCGCACTGGTCGAAGAAGCCAGCGCCGCCGCCCGCGAGTTGGAGCAGCAGGCAGCCGGCCTGACCGAGGCGGTTGCAGCCTTCCGCTGAGGTGGTGTGCGTATCGACTGACAGCCGATAGCTACCGGCTGGTAGATCACGACCATTGGTCGTGATCCCGAGAGGCGCCCTGCGGGGCGCCTTCTCCATGCATCCGTTGGGGTACCGACCGTTGGTCGTCACCCGGTGATGCAAAGAAAAAACCCCGCTGCGTGAGCAGCGGGGTTTTTGGGTGTAAACCCTGGCGATGACCTACTCTCGCATGGCTTGAGCCACACTACCATC